>JBAUOO010000111.1:0-14203 GCA_049579785.1 Steroidobacteraceae bacterium | reverse complement strand
AGGTAAGCTCGGTCGGCTTCGAGGCTCATCTGCTCAAGGAGGCCACGGGCGCGTTTGCGTCCGGCGGCGACTTCTTCGGCGAAGCGTTTGGCTTGCCCGACCACGCGCGCGGTGTGGTAGAGGAGCTTGCGGTAGCTGACCTTGAGGCGCTCCTGGCCCTGCGCGACACGGCTGCGGCTCGAGCGGGCGATCTGCCTGACTTGATAGCCCACCGCTCGGCTGCGATCCCGAAGCCGCGTGCCTGCGCGGCCAGTGACCGCGGCAATGCGCTTCATGGTACGCGTGAGCACCCGCACACCATCGCCAAGCAGCGAACTGTCGGTGGGGTAGTGAATGTCGGTCTCCACCACCGTGGTGTCCACGCGCAGCCGCCGGCCCCGAACGATCCGCTTCTCGCAGGCGATGGTGACCACCCGATGGTGGATCTGCTCGATGATCTCGGGGCCGAGCGCCAGGGCAAGCCTGCCGAGAGTCTTGGCGTCGGGAACCTTCTGCGCTCCCACTCGGGTGAACTGCCGATACACGAGGTTCGCGCGCACCTCGCGCTCGAGCGCGCGGTAACTCCAGTTACGCATGTGCTTGAGCAGCAACAGCCGCAGTACCACCTCGGCCGGGGTTGCCGGCCGGCCGCGCGTGCGGCTCTGCGGCCAGCGCCGTGCGAGCGCCTCGTAGACGATCTGCACGAGCTCCCGGTCGGCGAGCACCTCATCGACCTGGCGCATCCACTCTTCCCAGAGCGGACCGACTTCCTCGTCGATCAGGCCCTCGGCGAAGGACAGCTGGGGGCGCGAGGGCTCGATCATGTCAGCTCTTGCCCCGCTTCTGCGAGCGCTTGGCGCGCACGAGCTGCTTGTCGTGTTCCAATGAGCTCAGCAGTTGCTCGCGATTTTCCGCGGAAATCTCCGCGCCGATCTGCTGAAACTCCCGCCACGCGTTCTGGGCATCGCGGATGGACTCGCCCAGCTCCGCTGGCACATACACCGAGTGCACCTTGCCTTCGGCCTTGTAGCGGAAATAAAGGTGCGGCCCATGTCGGTGCGCCGTAAGCGACTGGCGAACTCACCTTCCCACCCGCTTCGAGGGATAGGAGCATACGTGTCCACTTCAAATAGGTGGACACGTGAACACTTCCGAGCAGGCGGTCAGTATCGGTCGACGCCGGCGTCGGCGCCACAGTGCAGAGTTCAGGGCGGAAGCCGTTAGGGCTTGCCAGCAGCCTGGAGTCTCAGTCGCGGCGATAGCCCTCGCTCGAGGGCTGAACGCCAACCTGCTACGCCGCTGGGTGCTGCGGGCCGAGAGAGGAACGCTGCTGGTTCCCAGCCGATCCTCGGCACCGAGCGTTCCGGTCGAGAACTCCGGCGGCTTCGTTCCGGTGGGGATTTCCGCGAGTGCCACCGAGGCGGCGATCCGCATCGAGGTGCGCCGCGGTTCGAGCACGGTCAACATCCAATGGCCGGCCTCGGCTGCCGGCGAGTGTGCGCTGCTGCTGCGAGAGCTCATGAAGTGATTCGCATCGATGCGGCCTGGCTTGCCGTTGAACCGCTCGATATGCGAGCCGGAGTGGACACCGCACTCGCTCGGGTGGTGAGCGTGTTCGGCGCGGCTCGATCACATCACGCGTACTTTTTCATGAACCGCCGAGCCAGTCGCGTGAAGGTGTTCGTGCACGATGGCTTTGGTCTGTGGCTGTGCGCACGACGTCTGCAGCAAGGGCACTTTATCCGACCGAGCACACATCTTGGCGCACGCATGGAGCTCTCGAGTAACCAATTGCAGGCGCTCGTCGTCGGACTGCCATGGGAGCGCCTGAACGCGCACGGGAAGATCAGCGTGCTCTAGATGAAAAGGGCTCGAGCGATACTGTTCGAGACGACGGTCATATGTTAGGATCAGAGTCCATGAACTTGCCGCGCGATGTGGCTCAACTGAACACGCAGGAGCTGCGTGATCTGACCACCGCGCTCATCGCGCAGCTCAGCGCGAAGAACGAACAGCTCAGCAAGAAAGACGACCAGCTCACGGCCAAGGACGAGGAGCTCAAGTTCAAACAGCTCAAGATCGATCAGCTCACCCACGAGATGGCGGTCTTAAAGCGCTGGCGATTCGGCCGACGCAGTGAGCGGCTCGATCCCGCGCAGCGCAGCCTCCTCGAGGAGTCGATCGACGAGGACCTCGAAGCAATCAGCCTCGAGCTTGAGGCGCTGCGGGGAAAGCGCACACGAGAGGAGCGACCCAAGGACAAGCCGCGGCGCACGGCCCTGCCGTCGCATCTGCCGCGCCGGGAGGTCCGCCACGAGCCCGAGAACACGGTATGCAGCTGCGGCTGCCAGCTCGAACGGATCGGGGAGGACGTGAGCGAGAAGCTCGATTACACCCCCGGGACGTTCCAGGTCGAGCGCCACGTGCGCGGTAAGTGGGTGTGCCGTAGCTGCGAGACCCTCATCCAGGCGCCCGTTCCGCCGCACATCATCGACAAGGGGATCCCGACGGCGGGGCTCCTGGCTCACGTACTGGTGAGCAAGTTCGCCGATCACCAGCCGCTTTACCGGCTAGAGGGCATCCTCGAGCGGGCGGACGTGCGGATCCCGCGCTCGACGCTCGGGCAGTGGAGCGGCGCCTGTGGAGTCGAGCTCGCACCGCTCGCGCAGGCCATGAAGGTCGCGCTCCTCAGCCGCTCGGTGCTGCACGCCGATGAGACGCCGGTGCCGATGTTAAAGCCGGGGTTGGGGCACACGCACAAGGCGTACCTGTGGAGCTACGGCACCACACAGTTCGATCCGATGCCTCTGGTGATGTATGACTTTGCCGAGAGCCGCGGCGGCCATCACGCCCGAGCGTTCCTTGGCGCCTGGTCCGGCAAGCTCGTCTGCGATGACTTCTCCGGATACAAGGCGCTCTTCGAGCGCGGCGTCATCGAGATCGGGTGTATGGCTCACGCGCGCAGGAAGTTCGAGGAGCTGCACCAGAACCAGCGCAGCGAGATTGCCGCGGAAGCGCTGCTGTACTACGGGCTGCTCTACGATATCGAGGCCGAGGCGCGTGAGCAGCGGCTCGACGCGGTGGGCCGACAGCGTCTGCGGGCAGAACACGCCCGGCCCGTCGCCGAGAATCTGAAGAAGTGGCTGATCCTACATCGCTCAAAGGTGCCCGACGGCTCAGCCACAGCGAAAGCGATCGAGTACAGCTTGGGACGCTGGGAGGCCCTCATCCGCTACATCGATGACGGCGATCTGCCGATTGACAACAACTGGCTCGAGAACCGGATCCGTCCGGTGGCTCTCGGCCGATCCAACTGGCTCTTCGCCGGATCTCTCCGTGCCGGTCAGCGTGCCGCCGTCATCATGAGCCTGATCCAGTCCGCCAAGCTCAACGGCCACGATCCGTATCGCTACCTCAAGGACGTGCTTGAGAGGCTACCGACCCAACCCGCTACCCGGATCGAGGTACTCCTGCCGCACTGCTGGATGTCCGGAACGCGATGACCCGACACCCGCCTTTGCATCCCTCAAAAGACGAGCTTCAAGAGATGTCGCTCGAACAGCTCGATGCTTACATACGCGGCTTGCGTCGAGAGCTGGAGTGGAGAAAGTCAGGACCCGTCCACAAAGTCCGCACGAAACAACTCGAGGTCGCAATCAAGGTCAGAGACGTGCGGTTCCCGGACGCTTCCGATCGCCGGAACCCACAAGGACAGCGTGGGCTCCGAAGCAAGCACGACTGAGCGGTGCCACGGGGGATGAGTTCCCCACGCGCTTACGTTGCACTGCCCGCGAGGCATACCTCACGCGGGATGTGATGAATTCGATCGGTGATACCGCGGGCTCTGAAACTTACCGAAAACTTACCGACGTGCCGGGCGGCGGGCTGAAAAATTAGTTAAGCTCTTGTTTTTATTAGCGTCCCCGACGGGATTCGAACCCGTGTTACCGCCGTGAAAGGGCGATGACACTTCCGGCCAGTGTGCGAGGGCGGGCGCGCGTGGGCCTAACCCTAACCGGGGCGGCTCACGTAAGGGAAGTTGGGCGCAATGCGTTGAGCCGCGTGCATCCAATGATGCTTCAGGTCCTCCTTGCCCTTTCCAGGTTCGTCATACCAGCCAAGAATGTTGGCATGGTATGGATGTGGTACGCCGTCGCCGTGCATTTGGAGTCCAGCCTCCCTGAGGATGCAGCGCGCAGGCCCTACACCGCGGCCGTCAAAAGGCTTTGTGGCTCCGACCTCAATGTACTTAGAACAAATCGCCCAAATCCGTGGGGCTTTAAGTGTGGTAGTGCGGCAAACCGACGTTTCCCATCGACCGGTTGGCCCAGGCCGGGGATAGAAGCGCTGCGGCCTTAGGCATCGAGTCTTCTTGTCAAGATCAGAGTCGCGTGCAAACGAGGTTATTGCCTCACCTAAACAAACGTGTTCTGGAAGTTTGTTATTTAAAGAGTCGTACAACGTAAGTAGCAATTTGCTGAATCGCTGATGGATCCTCTGGATTAAAGATCGCAACGTCATGAGGCTCGACCCCTCCGCCCAACCGACCCGCGTAGTTCAGTTTGTTGTGATTGCCAATGCTCACGGCAAACATCCGTTCTCTGTCTCGCGTCCAACTTAGTGACACGTCTCCATCTGCATCCGGGAGTAGTTCTGGCGCAGGCGTGTCACGCGGAACGAAACAATAGAACAGAGCAGCGACGCGTTGTGCCAAAGCCAGCGCCTCGGTGGAAACAGGTGCCGCCTGTTCACCGTCCCAGTCCGGCATAGAACAGTCGGCCTGAATTGCAGCAGCTGCCGCAGCAATTTGCGGCTCCCAATTCTGGGCTGCAACACCCACACGCGAATTCGCCCGCGCAATTCTTTTGGCGGTCTCAATCCCGAAGTCACTAGCGATGCGTGTGCCCTGGAACACACGCTGTCGAATATCCACAGGGGCTTTAAGGGCGGCCGCGCTCATGCGTATTCTTTCAATGCAAGTTCAGTGACGGTACCAAAGAAGCAGCGATTTTTGAGGGCGCGTAGGGTATCCAAACTGCTCCAAACCTCAGAGTCTGTCGGCGGATACTCGTGCATCTTAAAGGCGTCAATGTCCAAGATAACCGGTACCCGGCCGTTCTGATCCGCCAGACCATTCCACGCCAAGGTGAGCTGCACACGGCAGTCCGAACCTCTATCCATGCAATTAAACTGCTGCAAGAACGGACCTATAGACTGAGGCACGTCGGCCGGAAGTTCCGTGAGCGTATCTATAAAATCGGAGAGTTGCTGTCCGTCTTTCAGGGGCAAGCGCAGATTGTTGATGTAGCGCGTTGCGATACGCGTCACCCTCTCGGGTGCCCATCGGTTCACGTACATTTCCCACAGCTTGCGAGTTGTGGCAGCTACGGTATCAAAGCTCTCGTATGGGGCCAATCGGCTGAGACTCAAGCCGTTGGTACGAATTAACGCAACGTACTTCTCGTCGTCGGACTGAAGGCGCAAGCCTATCCGCTCCATTCCGCCGGAGTGCTGGACCTCGGCATCCAGATTGACTGAAAAGCCCACGGTGCCGGCAATCACGAATGACTGCTGTCGAAACCCGAAGTCCAGTGACTTAAAGGCGGTCTCTAGGTCAACAAACGAAGCACCCACACGCGGTACGACCTGAATGTCGATCACCGCTTCAATAATAGGCGCGTGGGCTAAGTGACGAGGCTTAGCCATCCGTAATCGTCAAGTGAGACCCCACTGTCGGCTGAGGAACTGGTCAGGGCTCCAAATCTGATGGCGATTCTGGCACAGCTGAGGGCACGCTGAGTACCCCCCTATCCAGCGGGCAATCGCGCTCACATAAGTCATTGAGTTTCTTGGTATCGGCGACGAATTGAGAGGGTGGACCTCGTTATGCGTTCATGCTTCTCTAACTGCAGCGAGCTTCTCTTGCAGCGCCGCTGGAATGAATCGCATATATGCCCGCTCGATCATGGCAATCGACGTTCCCGTCTGCTGAGCGACCGTCAGCGGATCCACACCATGGATCTGGAGCAGCTCGCTGATCCGGGCATGGCGAAAACTATACGCACTGGCGCCGTCGGGGATACGGACCGCACCCGGTTGGCCGTTGACGCTTGCGATTGCCTGGCGCATCCGCCGAGACCAAATGTGCCGGCGCCATGCCTGCTTCCCGTCCTCCGTGAACAACAGCGAGGAGGGGCGCTTATCGCGAGCTTGCTGCCTGAACAGTTCGACCGCCTCCTCGCTCAGCACCACATAGCGGACACGCAGCTTCGGTGGCCTCCCCTTCCGGTGAGCCAACCGGAGAACGCGACCGTCACAATCGGCAACCTTTGCGCAGGCGATCTCCCCAGGGCGCCCCCCGGTGGATTCAAGGCCGCGAAGAAATGCCGCAGTGTGCTCGTCGGCCGCCTTGATGATCGCCCTCCTTTGAGTGGCATTCAGGAAGACAGCCGTCTCGCCTTCATCATCGACATCGTCGGCAAGTGCTTCGAGTCGCCAAGCGCCAGGACTGCCAACGTGACCAAGGCGTACGGCCCGGTTCAATGCGGCCACCAACGCGCGGACGTAGCGATTGACCGTTCGCGGTTGGCGACCCGAGGTCAGTCTCCCTCGCCAGTCTTCGAAATCGTCTTGGGTCGCTTTTTCGAGTTCGAGGTCGGCAATCGGATCCTCGTAGACCGTGCACTTGAAGCGCCAGAGAGCCTCGCGAGCAGCTTCTGGGCGGCCGTGGCGCTTAAGGTCGTCCAGATAGTCCTCCAGCGCTGCACGCACAGTGGCCCTCTTCACCGCGCGAATTGCGCTAGCTCCCATTTGAGCGAACCACGCCTCGGCGGCCTGTTTGGCTCCGTCGAAATCATCGGAACGGACGGTGTCGAACGCTCGATAGTGCTGAACGCCACTGCGATCGCGAAAGCGCGCCGTCCAAGAGTCCGGCCCGCGACGAAACCCCAAGTACGCCCCCTTCCCCAGCTTCATGTAGTGGGGATCCCGCTGTGGTCTAAGCCGTTCTCGCTCGCGCTTTCTGGATAAGTCCGCCATAGCTTTGGAATCCAGATACGAAAAAATACGAAAAAACAATTGCGGATTCGGCTGGACAACAGTATCAAAAACACCTATAAAGTCAATGTGTTCTAATATGGGAATGGACAGGCATAGACGATTTCGCAGCCCTCTCAAGGCTGTAACACCGGTTCGAATCCGGTAGGGAGCGCCATAAATTCAAGGACTTACGAAGACGTCCCGGCGCCTCAGCTCCTGTCACCTCAGTTTCGTCTAAGTCTCGGTGCTGAACGCATCCTGATGCCGCAAGGCCGCATGCGGGCGCTGCTCGAAAACCACGGCTCGATTGCTCGATCTGGCTGCTGCGACCGCTCGACGACGCGGCTCGCGACTGGCTCAGCGAGACCGCGCCGGCCGATGCGCAGTTCATGGGCGATGCGCTCGCGATCGAGCCCCGCTACGTCGAGGGTGTCGTCGAGGCGTTCCAGGCCGCCGGAGGGGAGATCACATGACACCTGAAGAGGTTCGCGCGGCGACGCGTGACGGCATTCTCGACGCCTGCGGGCGGCTCGCCCAGGTCGCGGGTGCCTTCTTCGCGGTCGCGGCTTGCATCCGGTACCCGCGGCTCCTGCTGACGTTCACAGCAATCGGGGTGCTGTGGGGGGTGCTGTGGGGGCTCTTCGCACTGGCGGATAGCAAGCGGCCGGTTCCGCGTTTCATCGGCGCGGTGGCGTGGAAGGGGATCGCCTACGTCGTCCTGCTCGGGCTGATCTACCTGGGCGCGCGCTGGCTCGATCCGCCCTTCGCCCGACTTCTTGCAGACATGCCGGCACAGCTCTGGAGGAACACGACATGGTAACTCTCGGCGTCATCATCTTCGTATGGGCGCTCGCCGGGCTGCCGTTCACCGGGCACGTCTGGAGGCTGCTGCAACAATTGGCGCGCAAGTGCGGACCGCGCGTCCTGACAGTGGAGCCGGCTCGGCGCGACTACGCACTACAGCGGCGGCAGCTGGCTCAGGAAAGCGCCGCGGAGCGGAGAGCGACGCAGCGGGCCCGACACGGGGCAGCTCTTGCAAAGGCGCAGGAGTACCTAGCCAACGCGACTGACGATGCTCAGCGAGCGCTTTCCAGGCAGCGCATTGCGTACCTGGAGAGCGTCACCCCGGACCAGTACGCGATTGATAGGTTGCGGTTCGGGATGAACTGACTCACACGTCTCCGTCGTGGAGTACTTCGGCCCGGTGCCCCATGACCGGGCCTTCTTTTTACTGCGGCTTTTTCGGTGCGGCCTTGGCCTTCTTGTGCTTCGCGCGACTGCAGGATGCGGACATTACAAAGTGACCATTGGAGATCAGCGGATGACCGTTAGAGATCACCGGGACCGGGTGGCACTGAATGCGCGGCTTGGGGTGGTGAGGGGTGACGGGCTGGTTGCCCGCGAGGGCGACTCCCGCGCACAGCGCGAGAAGGGGTAGAACGTAACGCATAACGGGGTCCTCCAATTAGGGGAGGACCCAATACTACCGCACGGTGACCTTGTGCGCCGCCGCGACATCCTGCACCGGGCCGCTCAAAACATTGACGGCGCGCCGCTCCTCGGCCAGCGCGGCCTGCTGAGCCGCTATGTATCGCGCGATCCGCTGTTGCAGGGCGCCCTCGGACAAGAGGTTTCCCTTGAACGCGTGTGGCCCGATGTGTCGCACGACAACGCCCGGCAACGTGTAGGCTTCGACGCCGAGCAGCCGCGCCGCGTGGAGGAAGAAGTAATCTTCGCTGATCTCGGCCCCGAGACTGTTGGGCCCGGTGCGCCAGAATCGCGTCACGCGTTCGGTCTCCGTCGTCTCCCAATAAGTTTCGATGAGCGGCGACTCGCGCAGCCGATCAAACACTTCGCGCTTGATGAGTAGGCACCCGGTTCCGAGGTGCGTGACCTTGGCCGGCTCGTTCGCGGCGAAAGAACTGACCGAGGAATCGAAACGGCAAATGAGGGTGCCGGCCACCTCCTCAAGTTCCGCATCCGAGATGTCGGGTTGCACGGCAACCGCGTTTCGTACAGCGGCCCAGTTCAACGTCTTGCGAGGGCACGCCGCGCCGATGATCGGCTTGTTGGCATCGATCATGCGAAAGACATCCGCCACGTCCCGCAGCACGATGTCTGCGTCCAGGAAAAGAAGATGCGTTGCGTCGCTCCTCAAGAAACGATCCGTCAGCACGTTGCGGGCGCGTGTGATGATCGACTCGTTGCCGAGGACATCGACGCTGAAGCCGACCCCACGCGCGGCCGCAAGCTGCTGCAGTTCAAGGAGGTTGAGCGCGGTGTACGCGTTCATGGAGCAGCCGTAGCACGGCATCGCCACGTGGAGCTTTGTAGTCACAGATCGATGACGACGATGGCGCCCGTGACCGCCGCGCTCCATGCGGCTCCGGTGTAGACGTACACTTTGCCGGTGTCTGTTTCCAGAAAGGCATCCCCCGCAGAGGGCGCGGGGTAGTTGCCGTTGTTGGCGGTCGGCTTCGTGTCGGCCGCGAGGCCGAGGAAGCGGACCTTGTTGTTCTTGGCGATGCGAGCGATTGCCATTGAAGGGGACCTCGTTTAAACGGAGAGAAAGGGGCGCCGCGAGGATCGGCGTGGCAGACGTCAGTTTGCCGCGATGTTGGAGAGTGCGGCGCCCCATAAACCTGTGATTGATTACTGCGCGGGGGTCGCTGCGACTGCAGCGTGCACCGCCTGGGCTGCGTCGATCGCGTCCTGATCCTGGTCACGCTGACCGGCGCGGTTCAGCGCATCGGCGGCCTTCTGTAGGTCGGCGCCGGAGTTGAGTCGCGTCATCATGCGCAGATATTGGCCCGTCGTTTTGCCGCGCAGCCAGCTGCCGGCATTCGGGTGCGACAGCACCTGATCCACAACCGGCCGAACCTTGGGGTTGATCGTGAGGTCCCGCATACGCACGCCAGCGGCCCCGAACCGCTTCTCAAGCGCCCTTGCAGCAGCAATACCGACGGCATCACCCGCCACGTCGCCAAGTGCGCCGTGGCTCAGTGCAGCGCCGACATAACCGCCCCCGTGCCGCACGGCGCCAATGAGCCCGCGCATTGCAAAGTTTGCTGTCTGCGCGGCGGCGCCGGGATAGGTGCGGTCGACGTCGAGAATGTTCCCAGCTCGGTTCAACGTATGCAGCCGCTCAAGCTCGCGCGGCGTGAAGAGTCGCGCGAGTTTGGCAGAGTTCTGATTAAGGTACTGCGTCACTCCGCGATTGTTCCATGCGCCCTTGTACCGCTGCGCCGACTCCTGCAGGCGCAACATTGCTTGGCTGCGAATCTCATCGAGACTTTGCCGAGCCTGGGCCTGCAGCGCCGGCTCGACCATGTTGGTGGTGCCGTCCGCTGCCGTCCCGTCCGCTGCGTTCTGCAGAGTCTTCACGACGTGGCCGAACTGATCGACCGGCATGCGCATGATTTTGTCAGGCACCTGTTCATAGGGTACTTTTCGGTTGATTCCCTCGGGGCCCGAGGAGTCGAGCAGCGCGCCCATGCCTTGCGGATTATCAAGCACGGCTGCCCGTTTCGCACGGAGCGCGCGCGCCGCGCCGTAGACATCCTGGCCGGCGGAACTCGTGACGTCATCGTCAACCGCGTCCTTAATGGTGCGGATCAGCCGCGAGGTGCGCGGGGCCCACTGACCATTTAAGTACTGCTTCAGCTGCTCGGCCTGCTGCACCGTCGCGCCAGTGATGTTGCCATCGCGTGACCACGCGCAACCAGCGATTGGCTGCCCTGCATACGTTCTTTGAGTTCGTCGCGCGCCGCGATCCTGAACGACTACACGAGTGTCAGCAAATTGCCGCCATCCCCGTCAAGCGCAGCACGCGGCCAATGATGCGCTCTCTTTCCCGCGCAGAAGTTCAGGCACTCTTCGCTGGACTCCCCAGCGATCACCGTCTCACGTTACGCGACCGCGCGTTACTGCTGTTTCTCTACAATACCGGTGCTCGAGTGCAGGAGGTCGCCGACATGCGGATTACGCAGCTCGCTCTTGATCGCCCGCCCCATGTGCGGCTGTGCGGGAAAGGTGGGAAGTGGCGCCACTGTCCGCTGTGGAACGAGACCGCAAGTATCCTCAGGCGTCTCATCGAGGCGCATCGTAAGGAAGACCCGCAAGGGCATGTGTTCCGCTCCATCACCGGAAAACCCCTGACGCGTTTCGGTCTCTACAAGCGAGTACGTCGACTCACCGCTGGGCTGTCAGTGCGTAATCCGAAGGAACGCCCATCTCACATCTCACCGCATGTATTCCGGCGAACTGCTGCCGTGCACCTGCTGGAAGCAGGTGTCGACATCAACGTCGTTCGGGGGTGGCTCGGTCACGCCAACCTGACAACCACGAACCGGTACGCCGAGATCACAACCCGAATGAAGGCGGAGGCTATTCGCTTATGTGAGATCCCGCTCGCCCGTAGTCAGCACACCGGTCCATCCGCGTGGCGTGGCGAGGCATCGCTGCTTGAGTGGTTGAGTTCGCTATAGCCTCTCAGCCCCCGGCTCGCGGCGTCGACAACACGCGAGCCGGCGGGCCTGGTTCTCGCTATAATCACCCATCGGACTACCGGGGGATATCACATTCACTCCGCAAGCGTTGTCATTATGTGCCCTCAGCCGTGGAGCGCGCGCGGTCCGTGCACGGTGCCCAGCACAGCAGGCCACGTAACGACGATGGGCACAGAAGCGCCACAGCCGTTCGATGAATACGTTGTCCACCCAGCGACCTTTGCCGTCCATGCTGATGCGGCAGCCAGTGGCCTTCAGCCGATCGAGCCAGTCCCCGGAAGTGAACTGCGCGCCCTGGTCGGTGTTGAAAATCTCTGGGGTCCCGAAGCGCGCGAGCGCCTCATCCAGGGCAGCGAGACAGAAATCGGTCGTGAGCGTGTTGGAGAGCCGCCAGGCCAACACTTTGCGGCTGGCGATATCGAGGATGGCCATCAGGTACAAAAACCCGTGGGCCATCGGCAGATACGAGATATCCGTGGCCCAGACCTGGTTCGGCCGCTCGATCGAGACGCCCTCGAGCAGGTACGGGTAGATCGTCCCCTCTCGGGCCGGGATGCTCGTGCGCGGCTTGCGGTAGCGCGCCTCAATGCCCATGCGGCGCATGAGCGTGCCGACGTGCAAGCGGCCCGCGTCCAGGCCCTCCCGGCCAAGCTGCCGGGCGATGCGGCGCGCGCCGTAGTACGGATACTTCAGGTGCAACTCGTCGATTCGCCGCATGAGCCTCAGGTCTTCTTCCGGCACTGGACGCGGCGTGTAGTACACGCCGGTCCGGTTGAGGTCCAGAAGCTCACACTGCCGCTTCACCGCCAGCTTCCCGCCCCGATCGATCATTTCCGTCCGCTCGGTCCGGGGAAGCGACCGAGCGCATGTGCTAAAAAATCTCGCTCTACCGTGAGCTCGCCGATCTTCGCGTGCAGCTCCTGGAGCTTCTCCCGATCCACGCCGCGCTCGCCAGCATCACCGCCGAACACGACAGCGACGCCCTCGAGCAGCTCCTTCTTCCAGCTGGTCACCTGGTTCGGATGGACCTCATACTGTTTGGCAATCTCGGCCACGGTCTTCTCGCCCTTCAAGGCTTCGAGAGCTACCCGGGCCTTGAACGCAGGGGAATGGTTTCGTCTCGGTCTTCGCATCGGATCTGCTCCTTCCACAGGGGGAATGTACAGCAGTCCGTCCACTTATCGCCGCGTCGGAAAAAACCGAGCCACCTCTATCAGCGCAGTAGAAGTATCTGCGGCCGACCGGGTGTCTAAGTGTTTCAGGCAGTCTAAAATATTCGCGTCGGTGGATTTGGGCGCTGCGCTCAGTCGCTCGTCCACCAGAGCCGGCGAATGATCAGTGCCCAACCAGCTCTGCAGCACCGCCTCGTACACTGCTACTTGAACCTCTCGCGAGCTCGGCTTGGAAAGTGGCGACATCGCTGCGCATCCCAAAAGGACAACAGCAGCAGCCAGGCCAAACACCGCAATGAGCACTGAACGTGGAAAATCGTATACGTCAGAGCGCCGGGAACGAGCCCCACCGGGGTACACGGCGGATGAATAGGATTTTCGGAACGTGTCCGCTGCCAGGAAGAGCTGCGCCTCGAAGCCGAGGTTCGCTCCGTTGCCGTTCGTCCGGGCACCCCGCTTTCCGCTCGGTGTGCCATCCTGCCCCTTTTTTCGTCTTGCCATCGTCCCCCCTGGTTCCGGGACGGGGCCGTTTTGGCGCTACCTTGCGCCCATTTCCGTCACCCGACCGTTCAGGGCCGGATGACCCTGAGCGGCGGTACCCAGCGGCTGCCCCGCGCCGGGAAAAATACCACATCCGGCCTACAGCCTGCGCGTGCTCTCGGGGCACCCAAGCGATCCGCATACAGGACAGGCACTCCAGCAGGATGGGTCCGCTGCGCTCGCCGGTGCTTCCGTAGCGCTTGGTGGGCTACATGCATACCTATCCAGGGCGGCAGTGACACCAGCTGTTCGTTTCTTTAGTCGCCCCCATGGCTAACTTCAGAGAGTACCTGGCTTAGTCGTGGCACAATGCCGGATCCGCGTTCACTGCCGTTCTATAAAGCTACCTTGGTTTTGTCCGGGAACGAAATGGGAGTCCACGCAATGGGATCGAAATCTGCAAAGCTGCGACTGCTTGCGATTGCAGGATGTCTTGTTCTCAGCGGATGCGCGGCGAGCAGCCCCTTCATTATGAAGAACACGGTCACTACCTCTTCCGCAAGTCCGGAGTCGGCGTCGAGCCCATACGAAGGAAAAGTCTTCGTGACCGGCGAAGCTCTTCCTGCCTCGGTCCAATATCAAGTGCTGGGGACGATCACCGTTGGTACTGTTTGGTACGGATCCGCCGATAAAGCGGTGGACCAGTTGGTAGCCAAGGCACGCAAACTCGGGGCAAACGTAATTATCGATGAGAAAACGTGGTGGCAGCCATCAGGCTTTTCTTGGGCGGCCCCTCATGCGTCCGGGCGAGCGATCCGGGTTAAGAGCATGAGCGAGATACGATCACTCCCTGTTGCCGGCAATTGGTATTGACGGTCTGTGGTGATCTCGCCACGCGAAGGTCGTGTCCGGAACTTGGTAGAAATTGATGGTTCGCCTCCGGACATTTCGAGTTCTAACAGTGTTAGGCTGCGATGTCAAGTGTGTTGGGTTGAACGTGAAGCGTCTGCCAGCCATCGACCTTGC
>JBAUOO010000110.1:0-25433 GCA_049579785.1 Steroidobacteraceae bacterium | reverse complement strand
CGCCCGGCTACAACAGCATTCAGGAAGTGGTCGTGACCGGTACGCCGGAGGTGAGCGGGGTCAAGCTCCTCGATGCCAGTTTCCCGGTGAGCGCGGCGAGCCTGAGGCAGATTCACCAGGCGCAGCCCTCGAGCGCCGCGGACCTGCTGAAGATCGTGCCCGGGCTCTGGGCGGAATCGAGCGGCGGTGAGACCGGCGCCAACATCGAGGTGGCGGGTTTTCCCGGAGGAAACGATGCGCCGTACGTCACCTACCAGATCGACGGCTCTCCGGTATACCCCGCTCCTACGCTCTCCTTCATGGACAACTCCTCACTCTTTCGCCTCGATGACACCCTGCAGCGCGCCGAGGTGGTCGAGGGCGGGCCGTCGGTGGTGTATTCCAACGGCCAGATCGGCGCCACCGCCAACTTCATCCTGCGTCACGGCACCTCGACGCCGCACGGCGAGCTCGCGCTGACACTGGGGGATGAGGGGCTGTATCGGTTGGATGGCTTCTACGGCGGGCCGCTCTCGCGGGACTGGCTCGTGAGCATCGGCGGCTTCTATCGGGTGTCTAACGGCATCAGGAACGCGCAGTTTCCGGCCGACGAGGGCGGGCAGCTCACCGAGACGCTCTTTCATCCGATGGATAACGGCAATCTGCTCTTCTGGGCGCGCCAGCTTCACGACAAGAATCTCTTCATCACCGACCTTCCGGTCGCCGTGAGCCCGGACGGCAGGACGGTATCCGCCTTCCCGGGATTCGATCCGCACACCGGCACTTTTGCCGGCAATGCGACCCGCGACATCACCGTGGAGGAGTTCCCGTGCGGTGCGCCCGGCTGCACGCCGGGAACGGTGACGGCGGACCTCGCGAACGGGCGCGGCTCGGACCTGCACCTGTTCGGCAGCGACCTCAATCTGAGTTTCGGTCCCTGGATGATGAGCAACCGGATGAGCTACACGGGCGGGCAGATGCCGACCAACGCGCTTTTCAACAACTTCGCGCCGCAGACCCTCGGCAGCATCATCGCGAACGAGATCGCCGCGGCCAATGCGAGCCCAGCGGTGATGGCGGCGACGGGCGGGGCGCCCTTCACCAGCGGTAGCGCCAGTTATGTGCAGGGCGGGGCGCCGGCGAGCGCGGCCACCTATGCCGCCTCGCTCGGATTTTGGATCGTGGACAACGCGATCCAGGCATTCACGGATGATCTGCGCTTCAGCCGCTCGCTCTTCTCCGGCAACAGCGCGACCATCGGAGGCTACTTCGCCCGCTACTCCGCCGATGATACGTGGTACATCGGCAACAACGAGCTGATGACGGCGACGCCGAACGCGCAACTGATCGACTTGGCGCTCTACACGACCGCCGGCCCCCTGGGGCCGGTGGGCGAGGTGACGCAGGATGGGATCCTGAGCGGCGCCACCGACGCGCTCGTCTTTCACTACGACGGGCGCAATGAGGCGGTCTTCGTCTCGGACCAGTCGCGCATCGGGCGCTGGCTGCTCGATGCGGAGTTCCGGGTCGAGAACGAGGCGATCGACGGCGCGTTCGAAGGTCAGTCGACCTTGGACCTGGACAACAATCCGCTCACCTTCTACAACAACGCCACGAGCGTCGCCAACGGCACCTGGTCACCCTCCACCTACGACCATACCTTTGGCTCCTGGAGCGCGGGCGCGGACTACGAGATCGACTCGCACATGAGCCTGTACGCCCGGCTCAACGAGGGGGTGCATTTCCCGAGCTTCAACGACGTGGTCAACGGCACCCCGAAGCGCCAGCAGATCGAGAACTACCAGGTGGGCTACAAGGCGCAGACGAGCTTCCTCTACGCCTCGATCGACGCGTTCCACCGGCTCTTCTTCGGCGTGCCGTTCCAGGCGTTTCTCGGCAACGGCACGCAGGTCACGGCCACCTACGGGGCGACCTCCTGGGGCGTGGACTTTCAGGCCGACTGGTTTCCGCTCGAGCGGCTGAGCCTCGGGCTCACCGGCGACTGGCAGCACTCCACCTATACGCACTTCAGCTCCTTTGCCGGCCTTGGCGCGGCCAGCTTCGACAACGACGGCAACATCCTGCAGCGCCAGCCGAGGCTGCAGCTGAGATTCACGCCGGAATACGCGGTCCCGATGTCCTGGGGGGAGCTGCGGATATTCGCCACGGTGAGCCACATCGACCTGCGCTACTCCGATACGGAGAACACGCAGGTGCTGCCGCCCTACACGACGCTCGATGCCGGCGTGGTGGCCGACATCGGCGCAAACTGGCAGCTGCGGCTGCAGGGCACCAATCTCACCGATGCGCTCGGGCTCACCGAGGGCAACTCGCGCACGCTCACCTCAGGCATCTCGACGGGCCTGGAGATGGCCCGGCCGATCTTCGGCCGGGAGGTGCAGGGGCAAGTGAAGTATCTCTTTTAGTCTTCAGAGCGCGTTGAAGATGCTGCCGACGAGATCGCTGGCGAGCCCGAAGCCGGCCCCCATGCCGAGACCGGACATGACATTGCCCATGAACCCGCCGCCGGTGCCCCCATAGGGCTGCGCCGCCCAGCCGCGGGTCTGATACGCCGGATAGGCCGGCGATTGGGGCAGGGAGCTCACATGCGTCTCGAGTGAGTGGATGTACTCGGCCATCTGCTGGATGAGGATGAGAGCCGACTGGTTCTGCTTCTGGATGGCGAGCGCCGCCTCCCTGAGATCGAGCATCAGCTCCCGGGAGAGAGTCGGGTCGGTCACCTTGCTCTGCAGCGTCTCGGCGAGGGCCTTGACGCCCTGGCCGACCTGATCGGCCTGCTGCTGCAGCTGAATGGCCTGGTTCTCGGCGGTCTGATAATCCATCGTGAAATCCTCTTCGAAAAGGGCGAGATTACGCTAAAGCCAGCAGGCTTCGACCCTCAAATCCTGCGTTCGTTCAGGCCACCCGCCACGCCGCCGCCGTGATGAGCCCCAGAGCCAGGATCCAGCCGGCCGCGCCCGGGGCCCATCGCGCGGCGCCGTAAGCGACCGCCAGCGCAGCCGCCACCGACGCGAGATTGCGCAGGTCTCCGAAGATCAGTTGCACGACTTTCTTCATGCGCGAGCTCCGAGTGCGCCCGCGCTGGCTGGCACGCGCAAGCGCCAGGCCAGGGTACGACCCGCCAACGCATAGAGGGCAAACAGCAACAGCAGCGTCGCGTCCCCGAGCGGCCAGGTCGCGAGCTCACCCCGAAGCCCCCCGAGACTCCAGAACGTTCCGAAGGAGAGCAGGGCGCACGAGACGGCGAACTTCAACGTGTTCTCGGGTACTCGGGTGAGTGGCGCTTTGAGCAGCGCACCCCCACCCACGACCGCGAGCAGGGCGGCGAGCGCGCTCCCGCTCGCCGCCTCAAAGGAGAGCGTGTTGCCCAGCGCGACCACGAGCAACCAGACCTCGAGGCCCTCGAGCAGCACTCCCTTGAAGGCAACGGCCCACGCGACCCGCGCTTCCGCATGCTCGATCTGCTCGCGCGTCTCGGCGAACTCGCGCGCCTCATCGTGCAGCGCCGTGCGGCCCGCGAAACGACGCACGGCTTTGACATACCAACGAAGTCCGAAGAGCAGCAGGAAAATCCCGATCGCGGCCCGCAGCACATCGATATCGGCGCGCACCAGTTTCAGTCCGACGCCGGTAACGGCAATGAGGACTGCGATCAATCCCAGCGCCGCCGCCGCCGCCGAGCTCGCGCGGCGCCAGCCGATGGTCAGGGCCACGGCAAGCACGATCGTGAAGGCCTCCACCCACTCCACGGCCGAGGCGAGGAAGAGGGCGCCGGCGCCGCCCCATTGGGTCGCATTCATGGGAGAGACTCTCGAGCCCGCCACGGGCCCACGGATGGGTGAATCGGGCTACGGGGGACGGTGCCACAGCGCGCGCGGCGTGTCGACTTGGAGCAGCCGCCCGCCATCGATGAACGCCTCGCGTTCCGGGGCCGCGATCGGACGACGACCGGCTCGAATCTCAAGACGAGACGAGTCCCCGATTGCCGCTGCGCCTCACGCCGGGAGCCGGCGCGACGCCGCCGAGGATGCCGGCGTAGAGCTCCTGCAGCCGCGCGACGCTGCGATCCCACGTGAAAAGTTGCTGCACGCGCTTGCGCCCGGCGGCGCCCATTCTCTGGCGCAGGGGCGGGTCCGAGACACGGACGGGAAGACGAAGATCCCGGCACGGGAGTAATGGGAGCAGATCTGCGAGTTGGCCACGCGCCCATGGAAGAAAACCTGTTTCAGTCCGCTCACCTGGCGGCGGATGAGCGCCTCATAGGCGCCCGGATTGGCGTAGCAGCTGACCAGATCATCGAAGATCGGGTCGTGGCCGTGCGGATCGACGTACTCCTTCGGCGACAGATCCAGTGGCCCGACGAGACTCAGATTCGCCTGCGGATGTGTTCTTGACGGCAGAGCCGGCCGACGAAAAGCACGGTGCCCGAAGCCGCCGGATCGGCGGTGACTTTGAGAAAGCGCTCGTCGACTCCGTTATAGAGCTCGTGACAGCGCGCGGCCACGGCAGGATGGAGCCGTCGGATCGCCTCCACGACGAACCGGCTGCAGGCGAGGATGAGCGCCGTCTCATCCAGCCACGGCCCGATCAACGCCCGGTCGATGCCTTCCGGGATGCGCCGGTAAGTGACGCCCTCGTGATGCTCGATCTCGCGCTCGCCCGCGACCCATTTCGGATAGGTGATGACCTGATGCCGGCGCGCGAGGCGGCGGCCGAGCTCCTAATTGACGATCGCGAGCGCATCGTAGAGCTGCACCTGCGGCAGTGGGATGTCCGAGTGCGGATACACCTGAGCGATGCGCAGCGCCATGGTTCCGGCTGGACAGCAAGGGTCATGCCCATGCTGAGCTTTGGCGAAGCGGTGCTCAGCCGGCGAGCGCCGCCCGATAGGCCTTCAGCCGCGGCATCAAGGCCGCACGGCGGGTCAGGCTGTCCGCCGACCACTGGCGCTCGATCTCATAGAACTCGGGGACGGCCGGAACGCCAGGCGGCAGCACCACCCAGGGCTGCTTCGAGGCCATGTAGATGTGGATATCGGGCGGCAGGAGATCGGGCTCATCGAGCGTGCCGACGCGGACGAAGCGCAGGATAGGACCCGCACCCGCGTAGTTGCTCCACACCGCGACCCGACAGCTCGGGCAGCGGGCGATCTTCTGCCCGCTGCCGCTGCGGGAGGGGGTGTCGATGAGCTCCGGCTCGGATTTCACATGCACCACGCGCTCGGCCTCGATCACCGCGTTCAGGGCAAACGCCGTGCCAGTCTCGCGCTGACACCAGCGGCAATGACAGCAGTGCACGATGAGCGGCGCGGTCTCGAGCCGGTAGCGGATCAACCGGCAATCGCAGCCGCCCCCGAGCGGATAAGCGCTGTTTGAAGTCACTTCGGGACTCAAGGTGCGGTCAGCGCAGCGGCGGACCGACGCGGCCGTGAAGATAGAAGGCGAGGGCGTAGAGCGCGAGCGCGGCGAGCAGCCGCCATACGCCGATCTCGAGCAGAGCCGGCGCGAGACGATTGGCGCCGCGGGCAATGGCGGCGAACGGAACGCTCGAGGTGACCTGCGCGAATTTCGGCCATCGCTCGGGGAATTTGCGCCGCCGCTTGGCATCGATCGAAGCGGTCCCGCCGATGGCGAGCACGAGCAGCGTGCCGAAGAGAATGAGCGATGCCACATCGCCGTTGACGATGAGGTGGGTCGCGGCCCAGAGCCCCACGCCCCAGAGGAAGGGATGGCGGGTGATGCGCACCATGCCGCGGGCCGCCTCGGGATCGAGCTTCGATTCCATGCCCACCTTGGTAGGACTGGGAGTCAGGATGCCGATCACGGCAAAGAGGAACGCGATGAGGACCAACACGTAGGCCGCGGGCCTCAATCCCGGGAGAAATCCCCAGGTGGGAAGGAGGGGAGCGCGGCGATAAGCGTAGATCACCCATGCGAGGCCGGCGAGCGTGGCGAGAGAGAAGAGCCCGCGATAGGGTTGCTCGCCGAGTCTCGCGGTGAGCGCATCGCGCAGCCGCGTTCCGGAGACACCAAAATGAATCAGCAGGAAGTAGGCGCAGGCAGCGATCAGATCCGGCATATCGGGACCTTCGTTTTCCTTGCGGGAACGTTTCGGGGGATTGTACTCTCAGCGCGACCTTATGGCCGCTGCGCGTATCCATCCCTTTGCCCGCTTCTACGAGCACTATCTCGGCGAGCACCGCAACCCGACCTGCCGGCTACTGCACTTCATCGGCAGCTGGCTGGTCATCGGGATCCTCCTGACCTCGCTCCTCGCGCGTCGGCCGCTCGTGCTCCTCGCTGCCCCGATTGCCGGCTACGGGTTCGCCTGGGTCGGGCATTTCTTCTTCGAGAGGAATACGCCCGCCACCTTTCGCCAGCCCTGGTACAGCCTGGCGGGCGATTGGCTCCTCTGGTGGCAGATCACGACCCGCAGGAGGTCTCTCTCCGGGGGCGGATGATCCCCCGGTCGGTGCCCACGGCGAGGCCGCATCAGCCTGGTGGCGGCGCGCAGCTTGTCGCGCCAGAGCGCGGCATGCCGGCTCTCGGCGCGCAAATTGGCGCGGTAGCGGGCGAGATCCGCGGGCCTGACCATCTAGCACCTCGGCTACACTATCTCATCGACCGGATGCACCGGTAAAGCAACCTTCAATGCAGGGGAACCCTCCATGACCTCGAGCACGGGCGAACCGGTCCACCGCTATCGTTGGGATGACATGCCCGCCGAGCAGCTGAAGAAGGGGTTGAGCCGCAAGCTGATCAGCGGCGAGCGCATGATGATCGCGCACGTCTATTTCCAAAGTGGCGAGGAGGTTCCGCGGCACTCCCATGAGAACGAGCAGCTCACGTACATCCTAAGCGGTGCGCTGCGCTTCTGGTTCGGCGCCCGGGATGAGCAGGAGATCACGGTTCGCGCGGGCGAAGTGGTGGTCATTCCCTCCAACCTGCCGCACCGGGCCGTGGCGCTCGAGGACACCCTGGACGTCGATGTGTTCTCACCCCCGCGTCAGGATTGGCTTGCGGGCACCGACGCTTATCTACGAGGTTAAAGTGAGCGCCTACGACATCGACCCGAGAGTCCCCGCCGCGATCGCGAGTTTCACGCTGCCGGAGCACCTCGGCTTCGGAGAGGTCAACGCACCGGTGATGTTCGACGCCGAGTGGCGTGAGGGCGCTTGGCAGAGGGGGCGGCTTCTGCCCTACGGCCCGATCGAGCTGTGGCCCGGATCGCGCGCGCTGCAATATGCCGAAGTGGTGTTCGAGGGTCTCAAGGCCTATGGGGTCGAGGGGAAGGGACCCAATCTTTTTCGCCCCGATGCCAACTGCCGGCGCTTTGCGCACTCGGCCGCGCGGCTGTCCATGCCCGCGGTGCCCGAGGCGCTTTTCTTCCAGGGGATCGGCGCGGTGGTCCACGCCTGCCGTGACATGATCCCAACACGGTCGGGACAGTCACTTTACTTGCGGCCGTTCCTCTTTGGATCGGAAAGCAGCTACATGCTGCGCAACTCGCGCGAATTCCGCTTCATGGTCATCGCGAGCCCGGTCGAGCCCTATGCCACGGGAGCGATCAAGGTGGCGATCGAGCGGGCCGATGTGCGCGCCGCGGTGGGCGGGATCGGCGAGGCGAAGGCGGCCGCCAACTACGCCGCTTCGCTACGTGCCTCGACCGCGGCGGTGGCGGCCGGTTACTCGGTCGCCTTGTGGCTGGATGGGAACGAGCATCGTTACCTCCAGGAGCTCTCGGGGATGAACGTCTTTGCCGTCTTCGAGGGCGAGCTGCATACCCCGGAGCTCGATGGCGCGATCCTGCCCGGAGTCACCCGCGAGTCGCTCCTGAGGCTCGCCAGGAGCCTCGGCTACACCGCTCACGAGCGGCGCATCGCGCTCGAGGAGGTGCTCGAGGGCATCGAAAGCGGTCGCTGCAGCGAGCTCTTTGCCTGCGGCACGGCGGCCATCGTCTGCCCGATCGGCGCACTGGTGGAGGGTGATGGGCGCGAGTACAACCTGCGCCGGACCGATGGGGTCGCGAAACATCTGCGCGAGTCGCTGCTCGCGATCCAGGAGCGGCGTGCGCCGGACCCGTTCGGCTGGACGCAAGAGCTGACACCGACCTGAGCGAGGGGTGACCTGCCCCTGCGCCCAGGCGTGTCTACCCGCGTAATCCGGCGACCCGGCTTGCGGCCGGGTCGCCGGAGAGAGCGCTACTTGCGAGGAGTGATGCTCAGATCCTTGTCGTAGCTCCACGCGTCCGACCATGACTCGTGGACGGCAGCCATGAACTTCTGGTGCATGGCTTCGGCGTTCGCCGCGCCGTAAACGCTGGCCATCATGTCCTTGGCCGAGGGGCTCGGGTCCGTGCCGACGTCGGCCCAGTTCTTGTTGGGCCAGACAAGAACGAAATCCTCTCCCCCTTGACCGGAAGCGTCGATGTCCCAGCCCGCGAAGTGTCCCATCCAGTGGGTCTTCGCCGCCGCCGCCGCGAACTGCGCGAGGCCCTCATGGAAAGCCGCCGCTTGCCCGGTTTTGATCCGGAAGGCAGCGACCCACATGATGGCCGGAGGATCGGAGTCGCCCCCGGGCATGTAGCTGTCCTTGTCATTGCGCTCCGCGATCTGGCTGTAGGCCTGGCCGACGTGCGGCAGCACCTGAGCGACGAAGATCGCCCGACAAGCCTTACCGGCCGCATCGTGAGCATCCATGCCGCTCCAGGCGCTGTAATTGTTCAGGAAAAGATAGCGCGACAGATCCCCCGTTTCCGCGTCATAGACGTCGGTCGCCTGCTGGGTGCCGTGAGCGCGCAGGCATTTCTCCCAGGCTTTCGTGCCGACGTTGAAGGCGTGATCCTGTGCCGACGGCACGACGACAATGTAAGCCCGGCTTAAGGAGGTTGCCCCCGCAACCTGCGCCAGGCCCATCGAGGCCGCGAGCACCACGGCAAGACCGGCAAGCGAATGTTTCAAAGGACGGATGAGATGAACGTTCATTCTTGTAACCTCGGTTGAGGCGGCGCAGTGCCGGTGAGGGGGCCTGCTCGCGCAGGACACCCCCGAGTATGCGTCAAACGGGATTTCCGGTCCCCCACCGGCTCACGCACCGCGAGGCGGCGATCATGCGCCCATCAATGACACCGTTGATGAAGATTTTTTAACAAACATACTATGCGCATCTTCGCGGTGTGTCGCATGCGCGCCGCTACTTCGCGCCGAGGCGAGAGTACATTTTGAAGTTGCCGGGTACCCCTCGGACCATGCGATAAGCGCGCAACAGGCCTTCGTATTCGAAGCGGCTCCTCTGTAGCACCCGCTCGGAGCGGGTGTTGGTCTTCAATACCGTTGCCCGTCCGCGCCAGGGCGGCCGCTTAGACAGTGCTCGCGCGCACTTCGTAGTGCCGGGCGATCGGTTCGATCCGTGACAAAAGCAATCGTGCCTCGGGTTCGAACACCGGCGTCGAATAATCGGAGCCGGCAAACTGGCGAACGGCTTCAATGGACTCAAAGAGGTTCACCACGACAAACTCAACTTCCTCCGCACCGTCGCTCCGCAAGACGTAGCCGCCGCGGTACCCTTGCACCCGCGCCAATTCGGGAAGAACCTTTGTCTTGAGGAGAGTCTCGTAGGCATCAGCGTTGCGAGCTTCGGTCCATCCCCTCCAGTGTCGCGCAACCATAAGCATCCTCTCTCGAGCGGCGTTAACATCGGCATCGCGGCCAGCATTTTATCATGTACGACGGCCGCCTCTGGCGGGACCGTACGTAATTGCGATCGCTTCCGCACGAGTGGAAGGCGGCGTCTTGTCGGGAGGCGCTTTATGGGGGCGGAAATTCGCGCTGGTCGGATCGTCGGCGCCCTGATCATCATCCAAATGATTTTGGCTGTCGTATTGAATTTTGTGCTGGAGGCGCCGCTTTTCGGTGCGCCGGGGTTTCTGGTGAGCGCCGCTCATCACTCGCGTCAAATAGGCCTTGCGGCGCTCCTCGGATTGATCACAGAGGCGTTGTGGGTCGGCATTGCGATCACGGTCCTCCCGTCCGGCTACCGGCACGGCCGCGCGATGACGCTATGGTTGGCCTCGCTGGCGGTCGTCGCTCTTGCGGTCGCTGTGCTCGAAAATGCAGCCGTGATGTCCATGGTTTCGCTGAGCGAGGCCTATGCAAAGGCCACCGCCGTCGAGCGCGGGCAGCTCGAGGCGATCCGAATCGTCGCGGCTTCTGCCCGAGACTGGCCCCATTTCCTGGCCCGGATGCTCGATGGTTGTACGATCTTCGCGTTTTATGCTGTGCTCTACCGGAGCACCCTCGTTCCACGGGTACTGGCGGGCTTCGGTCTCATCGCCTCCGTCCTGCAGGTCTGCGGGGTGGCGATGCCGCTGTTCGGTCATGATGTTATCTTTCCGATGCTCGCACCGCTTGGGCTCGTTCAACTGACTCTCGCGGTATGGCTCCTGGCGAAAGGCTTTCGCAAGGACGGAAGCCTTGCACCCGCTCGCGAATGACCAGTATTGGGAACTCACCCCAGCCTCCGAATGGCGCGGCCTCGCCCGCCAGACCCTACTGGCCAGGCGTCATCGACTTCGGCGCCCACGCGCGGGACAATGCTCGGGCAGCCGCTATCGCTCCGGCCACTTCCAACTCGGCTCCGCAAGCGCACCCGCCGTCCTGATCACCGACTCGCCGAGCGCCTTATCGAGCTCCATCGCGTTGCACTCCGGATCCTCCTTGAGCGTGGCGAGCAGCCGCGAGGCGTGGGAGACGACCCATACCTGAGTGTCGCGGGCGGCCCGGCAGATGAGACGGCCGAGCGCCGGCAGCAGATCCGGGTGAAGGCTGGTCTCCGGCTCATTGAGAACCATGAGCGGCGGCGGTCGGGGTGTCAGAAGCGCTGCGACCCAGAGCAGAAAGCGCAGAGTGCCGTCGGAGAGCTCCGCCGCCGATAAGGCGCGCAGCAACCCTGGCTGAGCAAACTCGAGCTTCAACCGGCCATCGGCGCCTGAGCTGCGGGCACTCGCCCCGGGGAACGCGTCGTCGACCGCGCGATCGAGTGCCGAGCCATCGCCGATCTCGCGAATCGTCTCGAGCGCCGCCACGAGATCGCGACCATCAGGCGCCAGGACCGGCGTGCGCGTGGCAACGACCGGCTGGCGGGCGGGCGCATCCAGGTCGACGCGAAAATGGTCGTAGAAGCGCCACGAGCGGACCGTGTCGCGGATCGCGGTGATCTCGGGCGCGCGCCGCGCATCGCTGAGCTCCGCGAGCATGCTGTCGAAGCTCTGCAGGCCGCTCGTCAAGGTCGACCATTCGCCGGAGTCGTCCTTCAGGCGCACGAAGGCGTTCCGTCGATCCACGAGCACCCGATTCGGGCGATACAGGGGAGCTGCGAAGATGCATTCGCGCTTGATCTGCGGATCACGTGAGAAGAGCGAGCGCGTCGGCGGCGGCAATCCGATATCGATGCCGTACCCGATGTGTTCGTCACAAAACCCGAGGCGCAAGCTCACGGTATTGCGCCGCGGGCCTCCCTCCACCGGCACTTCGCCGGACTTCATCCGGCGAGAGAGCGTTTCGGGACCGGCCCATAAGGTGGACTCGAATCCTCCCTCGCGCGCCAGCGTCGCGATCGCACCTCCCCTGGCGGTGTCCGACAGCAGTCGCAGGGCCCGATAGAGATTGGACTTCCCGGAGCCGTTGGCGCCGGTGACGACGTTGAGGCGCCCCAGGGGAAGGACCATGTCCCGAATGGAGCGATAGTTGGCGATCGCCAGGGTGGTGATCAATCGCGGATCCCCGCACCCAGCGCCCGAGCCGGCAGCCAGCAGGCCATGCGTATGGCCCGCGCGCCCTCGCGGGTGAATTCGGCGGAAAGCGGCACAAAGCCGAGGCTGCGGTAGAAATCCACCGCGAACGGGGTGGAGTTGAGCTCGACCGTCTTGACCTCGGGGCATCTCGACTCGAGTCGTGATCGCGCGCTTTCCCACAGCGCGGTGCCGATGCCTTGCCGCAGGCTGCTCGGATGAACGAAAAGCATGCCAAGGAGCGTGGGTTTCGGCATCAGCAAAAATCCCAACAGGTGATCGGCGCGGAACGCGCCCACCGAGTAGCTTGCGGCCGCGATTTTCCGGCTGAGACTCTCCGGCTCTGAATCGGCGATGAAGCGGCGCTGCGCCCGCTCTTCCCAAGCGTGGGCGGCGAGCTGAAGGAAGCTCTCTCGCACGAGCACCGCCGCTGATGCCGCCTCATCCGGACTCACGGCCCGAATTTGCAGGCCGTGCGCACTCATTGAAGGACTGTCCGCCACCGGCCGGAGAATAGCCAACGCCACCGGTCGATTCAAAGGTGCGGAACGACACGTGCGACGAGCTCGCGAAGAAAGTCGCCCGGCCGATTCATCACGACGAAATGATGACAGCCCTCGAAGCGCACGAATTCCTTGTGCGGCGCCTCGATCGCGGCGAAGTACTCCTCCGCGAGCTCGATCGGAGTCGCCTGATCGCAGGTCCCGTGGAAGATGAAGAACGGCATCTCGAACTCGAGCCCGAGAGAGGGCAGGTCGACCGTCTCGAGCTCATCATAGAGCTCGCGCTGCGAGAATTCCGCGCCCCTCATCAGCATCGGCACCTCATCCCGCGAGTACTCGGGCGCGATCGGCGTGGGGCGCGGCTGCAGCGCATCGCCATCCCCTTCGGCCAGCGCGTCGGCCCACTGGCGCAGGCTCTTCAGCGCTTCACGATCGGCGAAGGGCGGTGGGCCGATGGCGCGCAAGGCGGAGAGCGCCTCGGTGTTGCCGCAGCGCTGCG
The DNA here is from genome assembly GCA_049579785.1 of Steroidobacteraceae bacterium. Classification (GTDB taxonomy): domain Bacteria; phylum Pseudomonadota; class Gammaproteobacteria; order Steroidobacterales; family Steroidobacteraceae; genus 13-2-20CM-66-19. The sequence continues at coordinate 12,644 of JBAUOO010000110.1, read as the reverse complement.
CCTGCGCCAGCTCCCGCCGGTAATTCAACTCCTCGTTGCGGCGCTTGTTGACGAGTTGTCCGCTTCCTACGTAGGCCGAGACGAGATCCGGCCGGCGCTTGGTGAGATGAACCCCGAGGACCGTGCCCCAGGAGTGACCGACGATGAGCACTTTCGGCCTGCGCAGCGTCGCGGTCAAAAACCCGACGACCTCGAGAGCGTCCTCGAGCATGCGGCGGATGGTGAGCGGGCCGCAGCCTGCCTCCTCGTTCTTCGCGAACGTGCGGCCGGCGCCGCGCTGATCCCAGTGCACGACCGTGAAGTATTCCTCCCACGGCCTCCACGCCTCGGCCACCGGCACGGACGTGCCGCCCGGGCCGCCGTGAAGATAAAGAAGAATCGGAGCATCCGATGGGCCGCGCCACTGAATCCACTGCTCGATGCCGCCAATCGAGACGTACATGGGCGTCAAGCTAACCTTTGCCACGCGTGAAGTGGGTTTCCTGGCCCGTGACCGCCTGCCAGTGCGCATCGCGCCAGATGAATACGTCGGTGAAGCGCGAGTGGCGCACCGCCTGAGCGCTCGATCTCGGCCGGCTGATCACGACGCCCGTCACGATCGCGACCTCGCCACCGGCGATAAAACGGACCTGGGTGTCCGCAAAACTCTGCTGCAGGAACGGTGCGGGAAGGGCGGCCGGACGGGCGAAATAGGCGAGGTACTGCGCCCGCGGGATGGCATCGCCTTGAAAGTCGCTGTCGATGAACTCCCGGCCGAGAATGCGCGCGAGCCTCGGCACGTCATGGCGCTGCAGCGCCGTGAGCCACTCATGCTCGACCGCCATGACGGCGGCGGCATTGCGTTCGCTTGCCGGAGGCCGTGCGAACACCGGTAGCGCCCCTAAGGCGAGGGCGGCAAAGGCGATCAAGGGCAATTTTACCATCGGATTGTGTACCTTACCTCAAATTGAAATCCGAAATTTCGCCACAGCAGGTTCCCGAACGATCATGACTCGAGGAGTGAGCCGCCGCTTGGTCGGCCTGCTTGCGATCGCCCTATCCATACCTCTGGCCCAGGCGCAGGTGCGCGGCTCGGTCGCGACCTCGGATGCCACCGTCGTTCTCGAGGCCAAAGCCCAAGCCCCGCAACTTCTTCGGTTGCAGCCGGCGAACGGAGCACCGTGGACCAATACGGTGTGCGAGCAATTGCCGACTTGGATCCAGCGAGAGGGCAAGCGGATGCCCCTCCATTGGCGCCTGCTGCGGCAGCGCTCATCGGTGCGCCCCGGCAGAATCGCCTTCGTCTATGAATCGCGACGGCCGCATCTTCGGCTCACGTGGGAATGGCGGGCGCGAGCAACATTCGGTCCGCTCGAGCATCGGATCATCATCGAGAACCTGAGCGCGGAGGAGTACTGGCTGGCGCCGCCGGAGAGCTTGCATCTTGGCTGGCGGATAGCGGCGCAAACGCCGCTCACGCATTTTTATGTCGAGAAGGGCGCCGGCGAGCCAACAGCCCAGGGCACGCATGAGGTCAGCGCCGCCGAAGGGTACCGCTGGAGCGGGTGGTCGACGACCTTTGCGCATCCGGTGCCCGGCCGGCCGCGGGAAATCATTCCCTATGAAGCGGTGTTTCTACCCCGGCAGGGTGGGCGGGGATGGTATGCCGGTATCGAATTCAGTGGCCGTACGCGCCTCACATTGCGCCGCGCCGGCGATCGCTTGAGCAGCACCCTGGGGCTCGATCCAAAGCCCGGTCCGGTGCTGACCCGACTGCCACCCGGAGGCGAGTTCGAGACGCCGACGGTGTTTCTCGGGGCATTCTCCGGAGGGCCGGACGGGGCCGGAAATGAGCTGCGGCCCTGGGTGCGGACCGTACTCGGATCGGCGCGCACCTGGAGCAATCCTCATTTTCCATTCACGGTGAATAACAGCTGGGGCGCCGGCATGGACATCGACGAAGCGGTCGCGAAAAAGATGATCGCCGATGCGGCGGCGCTCGGCTTCGAGATGTACCACCTCGATGCCGGATGGTTTCGCGGCGTGGGCGACTGGTATCCCGATCCGCGCAAATTTCCCGATGGACTCGCGGCGCTCGCCGCGGACGCGCATGCGCATGGGATGAGATTCGGGCTATGGGTGGACTGGGCGCAGGCGGGTCTTGATACCGAGCCCGGTGCGCTCAATCTGCGCAACCCCGAGGTTCGCGACTGGCTGGTGGCGGATGTGCCGCCAGAGTGGAAACCGCAGCAGTTCAAGGGCCAGACGATCGACATCGGAGTCCCCGCCGCCAAGGCGTATGTGCAGGGCGAGCTCAACCGCATCGTCGGGGACTACCACCTGGACATGTTGGAGCACGACGGGTACGTCGTCGCGCAGGGCTGCACGCGCGCGGACCATCCGCATGCGCCACCCGATCCGCGGCGCCTGAGCGTCGATCACTACCAGGGTGAGGATATCTTGACGAGCTCCAACTCGACCGACGTGAGCTATCACGCGGTGCATGCCTATTACGATATTTACCGACAGCTGCGCCGGTTGCACCCGAATCTGCTGCTGGAGATCTGCGACGACGGCGGCAGAATGATCGACTTTGGCAGCGCCGCGCACGGCGACTATTTTTCGATGACCGATACCTACACCCCGCTTGCCAACCGGCGCGCGTTCTACGATGCGAGCTTCGTGCTGCCGCCGGCGATGCTCGAGGCCTACGAGGGTCAATGGCCGACAGCAACGATCGCGAACTTCCTCTACATGCTGCGCAGCGGAATGATGGGTTGGCTCACCGTGATGCAGAATACGAATGCATGGACCCGGCAACAGCATGCGGCGGCGCGGCGGGCGATCGCGCTCTACAAGAGGCGACTGCGGCCTCTGATTCGCGACGCCCAGCTCTTCCACGTCTCTCAACGCCCGGACGGCGTGCACTGGGACGGGACGGAGTACTGGGATCCCTCGCGCCGGCAGGGAGTGGTGTTCGCCTTTCACGGTTCGGACGCCGGGGAGCGCGAGCACCAGTTCGTGCTCGCCGGTTTGGATGCGCGGGCGATCTATCAGCTGCACTTCGAGGATGGAACATCGCCCGAGGCCACGGTTTCGGGCGAGCAGCTGATGAGTTCGGGCCTGCGAGTCGTGCTTGCGGAGCCCCTCAGCTCGGAGCTCGTCTTCCTCTCGACCAAAGGAAAGCTCCAGTAACGCAGACCCGATACAATCAGCCACGTTTCGATCTAATATTATTTCTCTAAATAGAATATAAGTGACTGAAATGACTGTCTTTCATATCATCATTCTCGCCATCGTTCAAGGCTTGGCGGAGCTTCTTCCCATCTCCAGCTCCGCGCATGTGATCGTCGCGGAAAAGCTGATGGGCCTGAATCCGTCGGCGCCGGAGATGACGCTCCTGCTCGTCATGCTGCATACCGGAACGATGATCGCCGTGATCGTCTATTTCTGGTCGCGGTGGCGGCGCGCGTTCTTCAATTCCGTACCCGAGCTCAAGAACTTCGGGGTTGCGCTCGTCGTCGCTACGATCCTCACCGCGCTCGTCGGTGGCGGCATCCTCGAGTTCATCGAGAAAGTGCTGATGCATCAGGGGGCGCACGCCTGGGTCGAGCAGCTCTTCAGCCGTCTGGATCTGATTGCGGTTGCGCTGGCCGCCGGCGGCGTGTTCATTCTCATCGCCGGCCTTTACGAAAAGCGCCGACCACAACAAGCCGCAACGCCCCAACTGACAGCCGGCCAATATTCCGCGATCGGTGCGATGCAGGGCCTCGCCGTTCCCTTCCGCGGCTTTTCCCGCTCCGGCGCGACCATCTCGACCGCTCTGCTGTGGCGCGTCGCGCGCAGCCGCGCCGAGGATTTCAGCTTCGCGCTCGCCGTGGTGCTTACCCCCCCGGCCGATGCGCGCGAGATCTGGCGGCTGTACCAGGCGCAACACCATCAGCTCGCAGGTCTGATACCAGCGGCGGTACCGAGCCTGCTGGGCGTGGTCTTCGCGTTTCTCGCCGGGCTGCTGGCGCTCAAATGGCTCAGCCGCTGGCTCGAGACAGGGCGCTGGCATTTCTTCGGGATCTACTGCCTGATCGCGGCGATCGTCCTCGGCTACCTCTACCACGCGGGCTTCTGAGCCGACCGCCTTCAGTCCTGATTGTCGAAGGTGCAGTCGTGCTGACGGTAGCCGTAGCTGCCCCTCTTGTCCGTAGTGTCGTTTTCCGTCAGCGAACGTCGCTGCCCGCACCGCCGGCGCGCCGTCAGCCTCTTGCTCCCGCCGCCGGCGCCGCTATCCCCGCAAGCGCGCGCTCGAGCGCCGGTAGCTCCACCGGCTTGACGAGGTGATCATCGAAGCCGGCCTCCTGCGAGCGTTTCCGATCCTCGCTCTGACCATACCCCGTGAGCGCCACGAGGCGTGTGGCGGCCAATCGCGGCACGGCGCGCAGCCGGCTCGCAAGCTCGTAGCCGTCCATCCCGGGCAGACCGATGTCGAGGAGCGCCACTTGAGGCTCGAAGGATTCGACGCGGGTGAGCGCCTCCCGCCCGCTGTAGGCCACCTGCGTCTCGTGACCGGCGTGGCTCAGGAGCATCGCAAGAGAGTTCGCCGCATCGACGTTGTCATCGACGATCAGCACGCGACGGGACGGTGCGCGAGGTAAGTCCGCCCGAGCGGCTGCCTCGGGCCGCTCGATCCGAGGCAACTCGATCACGAAGGTCGAGCCCTGGCCGACACCGCCGCTTTGGGCCGTGACCTCGCCCGCGTGCATCTCGATCAGCCGCTTGACGACGGACAGTCCGATACCGAGGCCGCCCTGAGCACGGTCGAGGGTACGATCGCTCTGCACGAACAGATCGAACACCCGCGGCAGAAGGTCCGGGGCGATTCCGGCACCGGTATCCGATACCTCGATGACCGCGTGCGCTGCCTCGGCCCGGGTCACGACGCGAATCTGCCCCTCCTGCTCGGTGTACTTCGCCGCGTTGGTGAGAATGTTGACCACACATTGCACGAGGCGCGCGAAATCTCCATGCACGTAGAGCGGCCGGTAGCTGCTCACGATGGAGACCTGGTGCTGCTTCTCGCGGAAAAGCGGCTCGACCGTCTCGATCGCCTGGGCGATGACACTCGCGAGGTCGAGCGAACCGCGCTTGAGATGAACTCTCCCCTGCGTGATGCGCCCGATGTCGAGCAGGTCATCGACGAGTCGCGTGAGGTGCGCGGCCTGCCGTTTGATCATGTTGATGGAGACCTGCGCCGAGGCGTCGTGCGCCAACGTGCGTGACAGCAGCTCGCTCGCGGTACTGATCGGCGAGAGGGGATTGCGCAACTCGTGGCCGAGGAGCGCGAGGAATTCGTCCTTGCGTCGGTCCGCCTCGCGCAGCGCGCGCTCGGCCCGCTTCTGCGCCGCAGTGTCGCGGGCGATCTTCGATGCGCCGATGATGGCGCCGCTCTCATCCCGAATCGGTGAGATGGTGAGGGCGACCTCGATCGGCCGTCCGTCCTTGGCGGTGCGCACCGTGTCATGGTGCTCGATGCGCTCGCCGCGGCGCAGGCGGATTAGAAACTCGGCTTCCTCGGCGCGCAGCTCCGGCGGGATGATGGTCGTGATCGGCTTGCCGATGATCTCGGCCGGCTCATACCCGAAGAGGCGCACCGCCCCCGGATTCCAGGAGGTGATGATGCCGTCGAGGGTCTTGCTGATGATGGCGTCATTCGAGGACTCGATGATGGCGGCGAGCCAGCCGCGCGCATGCTCGGTGCTGCGGCGCTCGGTCACATCGCTTGCGGCGCCGAACCACTCGGTGATGTTGCCTTCGGCATCCTTGAGCGGGATCGCGCGCGAGAACACCCATCCGAAGGTTCCATCCAGGCGCCGAACGCGATGCTCGAGTTGGAATATGCTCTGCGTGCGAACCGAGTCCCGGATCGCCGCCAGGACCCGCGGTTGATCCTCGGGATGGACGTACCTCTCGAGCCAGGTGCGGCTCGGGTGGGCCGTATCGGGGATGAAATTGCGACCGTCCAAATGGCGCATCTCGCTCCAGTCGGGGCTCATCCGATAGATGATCTCCGAGGTCGCGCTCACGAAGGCGCGGAAGCGCTGCTCGCTCTCGCGGCGCATCCGCGTAAGCTCGAGCAGCGATCCAACACGAGCCCGCAGCTCGCGCGCGGCGAAGGGCTTCATCAGGTAATCATCAGCCCCCGCATCCAGTCCCTCGAGACGGGCCTCCTCGCCGGCGCGCGCCGAGAGCAGGATCACCGGGATGTCACGCAGTCCTTCCTCATCACGCACGGCTTTCAGCAGTCCGAGGCCGTCGAGCCGCGGCATCATGATGTCGGCGAGGATGAGGTCGGGGTGCTTGCGGCGTGCGGCCCGAAGGGCCTGCTCGCCATCAGCTGCTGTTTCCACCGAATACGCCGGGGAGAGCAGATCGCAGACGTAGGCGCGCATGTCGGCATTGTCGTCGGCGAGCAGGATGCGGGATCCCACCATCTGGCGGAAACGCGGGTCGAGCGGTGGCGTCGGGCTCTCGAGCAGCGCCCGCACGGTCGGCTCGTTCTCGCCCGTCTCCGAGCTCCACCGCAGAGCCTCCTGCACGAACGCTTGCGAGCCGACCGCCGTCGAGGCGAGTGAGCGCTGCGCCTTGATCCGCTCGGGCGGCAGGTGTGCCGTGCCGAGCGGCATCACGACCTCAAATCGCGTCCCGGCGTCGAGCTCGCTCGAGGCCTCGATTTTGCCGCCGTGGAGCTTCACGAGCTCCTGGACTAGCGCGAGACCGATGCCCGAGCCCTCCTGCGTCCGCCCCGCCGTGCCTTCCACCCGGTGGAAACGCTCAAAGAGCCGCGGCAGCTCGTGCTCCGGCACCCCGACGCCTGTATCCGCGACTTCGAGCACGGCGCTGTCAGCCTGCCGGCGCAGGCGAACGGTGACCTTACCCTGGAGCGTGAATTTGAGCGCGTTCGAGAGCAGATTGAGGACGATCTTCTCCCACATCTCCCGATCGACGTACGCCGGTTCTCCGAGATCCTCGCATTCCACCAGGAGGATGAGTCCGGCGCGCTCCATCGCCGAGCGGAACGCGCTCGCGAGGTCTCGAGTCAGGGCGGGGAGATCCGTCGGCTCATAGGAAGCGTGCACGCGACCGGCTTCGATGCGCGCGAAATCGAGCAGCGTGTTGACGAGCTTCAGGAGCCGCAGCGCATTGCGGCGTGCGAGATCGAGATGGGATTGCACGGCCGCGGGCGTCCCGGGATGAGCGGCGGCCTCATCGATCGGCCCGAGCATGAGCGCGAGCGGAGTACGAAACTCGTGGCTCACGTTCGAGAAGAACCTCGTTTTCGCCAGATCGATCTCGGCAAGCGCTTCGGCGCGTCGGCGCTCCTGCTGATAGGCACGGGCGCGGGCGATGCCGGCGGCGATCTGATCGGCGAGAAGTCCGACAAATCCCCGGTAGCCCTCATCGAAGGGCAGGTAGGGATTCAATCCCGCGATCAGAAAACCAGCCACCGCGCTCTGCGCTTGCTCGCGAAGCGGCACGACGACGGCACGCTCGGGCGGTCGATCCCACGCTCCGGTGGGCAGGAGCGCGAAGCGATCGCGCAGGTTCTCGACGAGGACCGGATCGCCCTCGAGGGCCTGGCGCAGGGGCCAGAGCGCCTGCGCCGTGTCCAGCCTGGCGACGGTCTCGACGCCCGATATCCCGGCCGGCATGTTGGCTTGCGCCGCCAGCCGCGCCGAGTTGCCGCCTGGGTCGGTCAGATAAAGCAGCGCGAACGGCAGGTCGCGCGCCGAGCGCGTGATGCACTCTGCGACCGCATTGCACACCGGCTCGGGCGAGTGCGTCTCCGGCGCGGTGGACGCGACTTCGCGCAGCAGCCGCAGGCGGCGCTCGCCGATCACTCGCCGGGTGTCATCGGTGACCGCGCAGAACAAGCCCGCCACCGCGCCATCCTCAGCGCGTATGGGGCTGTAAGAGAAGGTGAAGTAGGTTTCCTCGGGATAACCGAAGCGCTCCATGATGAGCAGCAGCGCCTCATCGAAGGTCGATTCGGCACGCTCGAGCACCGCGCGCGTACGCGGGCCGATCAGATCCCAGATCTCCAACCACACCTGGCTCGCCGGCCGGCCGAGCGAGTGCGGATGCTTCGTGCCGAGAAAGGGGCGATACGCGTCATTGTACAGGTTGATCAGCTCGCGCCCCCACCAGACGAACATCGGGTAGCGCGAGCACAGCATGATGCTCGTGGCCGTCCGCAGGCTCTGCGGCCACCGCGAAGGGGATCCGAGAGGGGTCGAGGACCAGTCGTGTCGGCGCATGAGCTCTCCCATGTCGCCGCCGCCGGTGAGGAAATCCAGATCTGCCCTCCGGGTAACCCTCGACCGACGCCCGGCCGCAACGCGACCCGTCGTTAAAGACATCACTACCTCGTCACGCTGCGGCCGCGATGCATGGTCGCGCCCTGTACAATTTGGCCGCGGCCACCGCCTGGGCTTGTGCTCAGCCCTGCGAGTCCGAACCGCGTGACTCTCCCCAGATCATTATGGCCCAACTCAGTCGGGCCGGGCAGCCGGATTGTTAGCTACTGCCAAGCTTCTGTTCATGCGGGCCACCGGGAGTTCCCTCTCCGCTCGCCCAAGGTTCCGGCGCGGGAGGCGTGTTGTGACGGACCGGAGCTGCACGGCAGCGCTCGCCGGCGGAGTCGCTTTGCCCACGCCTGGTGACCCATCCATTGGGCGGTACCGCAGCTTCCCATGCTGTGTCAGGCGCAGCTCTGCCAGCTCACGAAGTTCATGTTGCCGAATCGCGACATTTGCCGGTCATGCTTGGCCTGTGCTGCAATCCCTCGCGCCAACCGCAAGTCCAAGGCGATCGCCACGATTGCGAGTGAGGCGACCACCTTCGGGCGGCCGATCGAGAAGTGGGGTCTGATGAGTGTCTGCTGGAGTGCACCCTCCGCGGGCGTGCAATCAACCATGAGGCACTTTCCATGCTGTTCACGGCCGCCCACTCGAACCGACAACCGTCCGCTCTCGGGCTGCTGCTGGAGCGGTTCGCGGTTGAAATGCGCTACGTGCCGCCGCGGGCGCGGCTCATAGAGGACATCGCCGACCTGCCTCCGGGGCTGCAACGCAAAGCGGCAGGATGCGGCAGTGATGCGACATGGCGGGCCTGGATCAACGATGGCTGCATCTGGTTCATGATCGGCCGCCTGTCGCCGTGGTCCGTCCGTCGCCCCGACCGCGTGATGCTGCACGTGCTGTTCTTTGACGTCTCGGGCGAGTTGGTCAGCTCTGGAGTTTGGCGACGCGAGCCGCGCGGCCACTGGACGCTCTGCCTGGCCTGATATTCTGCGCCAACGCCAACGCCAACGCCAACGCCAACGCCAGCGCTAACGCTGACGCCGACGCCAACGCTAACGCCGACTTCGTCCGCGTCAGCGTGCGTTTCGATCGGGCGATGTGCGCGTATCTCGCTACGGCGCGAGCCCCGACGGGTCCGCCACGACGTGCCGCGGAAAATGGCTGAGCCCCTCCGGTCGCACGGATGCGTCACAGGCAGATGCCCCTATCCTCAGGAGCCAAGCCCAGAGGCCGCCGGGGACTTGACTTTTGTCCGACCTCCGGTGAAGTTACCCGCATGTTATACGAATAATTCGGGCAACATGAATCGAACGGTCAGATCGGCAGCTCCAATGACGTAAAGAGAATCTAAGTTGACGTTCGGCTCCCGTCGTCTGACAGTGACGGAGGCGAGTTCAAAAAATGGGGAGAGAGTCATGAAGAGGTTGTCTCGTCGCCAGAGAACTCTGGTCGCTTCGTTCGTCGCTTCGACGCTGGCCGCCGCGGCAGCCTGCGGGCCGACCGTCGTCTGGGCGCAGACGGCGGAAGCGAACCTCCGCGGTCATGCCCCACCGGGCGCGACCATCACCGCCACCGATATTGCAACCGGTGCCAGCCGCCGAACGACGGCCGGCGCAGACGGAAGCTACACCCTTGCGGGTATGCCCCCCGGCACATACCGGGTCGATGCGGGGCCTGGCACGGCGCAGACTTTGACACTGTCCGTTGCCTCGACCGAGACATATGACTTCGTCAAAAGCGCCGCGCAGGCGGCCGCGCTACAGGAAGTAGTAGTTACTGGATCGCGCCTGCGTGACGTGCGCACCTCGCAGGTGGGCGAGCTCGTCTCACTCCACGACATCCAGGTCCTCCCGCAGATTACGCGCAACTTCCTCGAGTTCGCCGACACCGTACCTGGCATGACATTCACAGTCAGCGGCAACGGCGATACTTCGATTCGCGGCGGCGCGGAGATCGATCAGAACGTCAACGTGTACATTGACGGCGTCGGCATGAAGGACTACGTCACCAACGGCGGGCTCTCGGGCCAGTCGGGCGCGCAAAAATCCGGCGATCCCGGCAATCCGTTCCCCCAAGGGGCAATCGCCGAATATCGGGTTATAACCTCAAACTACAACGCGGAGTTCGACCAGGTGGCGAGCGCGGCCATCACCGCGGTGACCAAGTCCGGTACCAACGAGTTCAAGGGCGAGGCCTTTGGGGACTTCACCAACGAGAACCTGCGGGCCGATACGCCGGCCGAAGTTGCTTCCACCGCCCAGACCACGAACCCCAAGCAGGGCGGCGCTACCGATGAGTACGGTGTCGACGAAGGTGGCCCGATCATCCCGAACGTAATGCATTTCTTCGTCGACTACGAGCACAAGGACCTTTCGCTCCCCAATTCCGTTTTTCCCCCGGGGCAGAACGGTGCCACCCTGGCGAACCTGCAGGGGACGCTGCCAGCGAGCGTCTACTCGCAGTTCGGTCCGACCGCGAATCCCTTCAAGGAGGACCTGGTGTTCGCGAAAATCGACTGGGAGCCGAGCGACAACGACCGCTTCGAGCTCACCGATCTCACGCGAGAAGAGAAGCAGCAGGTAGGGGCGGGTGGGCAGATCTCGGTCTCCGCCGCCTACAACTACAAAGACAATAACGAGCGCATCATGCTCCTGTGGCAACACGCGGGGGACCGCTGGCTCAACGAGGCTCGGATCACCTATCAGAACGCCCTCGACTCACCCGAGCAGGCCTCGGAAACCCCCGCCACCACCTACATCTGGTGGCAGCCGCCCAGCAACAGCCAGGTCATCCAGGTCAACGGCCAGGATCCGCGCTCCTACTTCCACTACCAGCAAAGCGGCCCGGGGTTTCAAGATGATTTCACGCTGAGCAATCTGGAGTTCGCGGGCGACCATACGCTCAAGATGGGCGTGAAGTTCCAGAGCATCGACCTCGAGGCGCGCGACGCCTCCCAGGGCGCCAACTACTATTACGCCGTGGACTCGACCGGGACCTATGCCACTCCGTTTCAGGCGGTATTCACGGTCACGAATCCCGGGCAGAACATCACCGCGAGCTCGACCGACCAGCAGTACGGCGTCTACTTCCAGGACGACTGGGTGCCGATCCACAAGCTCACCGTCAACCTCGGCATACGCTGGGATTACGAGACGGTGCCGTCCTGGGAGGATTATCAGCTTCCCGGATCCATCGTCGCGGCACTTAACTCACCGTTTCCGACCCCGGCCGCGAATCTGCCGCAGCCGCCCCCGGGCGAGACTTACGCCCAGGCGCTGGCGCTCGGTGGCATCAACATCAATAACTACATCGGCAACGGCCATGACCGTTCGCCGCAGTCGAATGAGTTCCAGCCGCGCCTCGGCTTCTCCTACGACATCCACGACGATCAGCGGCACGTGATCTTCGGGGGTTACGCGCGTAGCTACGATCGCAACGTGTTCGACGTCATGTCGCTCGAGCGCACGAAACTCGCGATCTCTGAGCCAACGATGAATTTCTACGGCACTCCTTACTCCTACAATGGCTGCACCACCGCCGCCAACGCCAGTCCGACCTGTATCGCCTGGAATCCGGCGTATCTGAACCTTGCGAATCTGCAGGCGGTGGCCGCGGGCGCCTTCGGCGAGATCGACCTGGTCAATAACAACCTGAAGAACCCGTACTCCGACCAATTCTCACTTGGCATCCGTAATCGCGTGGGCGAGTGGGACACCAGCATCGCCATCGCGCAGATCGACAGCTACAACGGCATCATCGGCCACCTCGGCAATCGCTACGCCAATGGCGCGTACTACGCGAACGGCACCCAATGGGGAGCGCAAGGAGTGCCGGGCCTGGGCAGCCTCATCCTTTGGGACAACGCCGAAAATGACCGCAACACCGAGGTACTGGTGTCGCTGGACAAGCCCTATACCCCGGAGTCGCACTGGGGCGCCTCGATCGCCTACACCTACTCGCGCGCGTTTCAGAATAACCCCTATACCTACGAGAGCAACAACGGGTACGAATTCGATCTGCCGTTCCCAAGCGACTATCCCTATCTGCCATCGAGCGCAGTCCCCAGGCATCGCCTGGTCATGACCGGTAGCGTCGATGGACCGTGGGGAATGTTGTATGCGGCCAAGGTGACGTTGGCCACCCCGACGCCGGATGCCACGGTCGAAGGCTGTCCGAACAATAGCTGCAACGGCTACAACGCTTACCCGGTGGTTGGCTATTTTCGCGACGCTTTGCAGGAGCGCGAGGTGGACGTTGAGGCCACCAAGAACTTCAATCTGTTCCATGATTTGAGCGCATACCTGCGGCTCG
>JBAUOO010000109.1:0-3272 GCA_049579785.1 Steroidobacteraceae bacterium | reverse complement strand
CATGAACATCGCGAGAATCATCGGCGCCGGCCCGTTGATGGTCATCGAAACGGAAGTCGAAGGCAGCGTCAGATCGAAGCCCGAGTAGAGCTTCTTCATGTCATCGAGCGTCGCCACCGAGACTCCGGAGTTACCGGTACGGCCGTAGATGTCGGGTCGGGTATCCGGGTCCTCGCCGTAGAGGGTGGTCGAGTCGAACGCCGTCGACAGCCGCACGGCGCTCCCGCCCTGCGCAAGATAGTGGAAGCGGCGATTGGTGCGCTCCGGCGCGCCCTCGCCCGCGAACATTCGCGTGGGGTCCTCCGCCTCGCGCCGGTAGGGATAGACCCCGCCCGTGTACGGATAGAAGCCGGGCAGGTTCTCCGCGCGGATGAATCGCAGCCGCTCGCCCCAGTCGGCGAAATGCGGCACGGCGATCTTGGGGATACGCTGATGTGAGAGCGTCTCGGTGTAGTTCTCGCCCTTGAGATCGCGGTCGCGCACCGTGTAGGTATACGTCTCGGCCGTGGCGGCGTGGGCCCGCGCCGGCCAGGCCCTGAGCTCGCCGATGCCCTCCGGACCAATCTCCTCGAGCGCGCGGTTGTAGGCGGCCCGCAGCTGCCGTCGCGTTCCATCGCCGGCGGACTCGATGAGTGTCGCCTCGCCGTACGGCTCGAGCGGCCCGGGAAGTGCCGCATCGTGCAGTGCTGTGAGCGACTCGTAGAGGCCGCAGGCCCGCCGCGCCGCCGCCGCCTGCCGCTCCGTCGCCTCGCGCACCCCGCGGCCGCTCTGCGCGATCTCGGCCAGATAACGCACCCGGGCGCCCGGGATGAGCGGTTCCCGCGGCTTAAGATCCACCGGACCGGGGTCCGTCACCTGCCAGTCCGCGGCGCCGATCCCTTTGGCGCCGAGCGTTGCGCAGAGCGCCGCGAAGAGGCGATTGACGCCGGGATCGTTGAAGCGGCTCGCAATGGTCGGAAAGACCGGCAGGTCCGCATCCGGCAAGCGCGCCTGCGCCGGATGATTGCGCCGCCACTGCTTGCGTACGTCCCGCAGGCTGTCCTGCGCGCCGCGCTTGTCGCTTTTGTTGAGCACGATCAGCTCGGCGTAATCGAGCATGTCGATCTTTTCCAGCTGGCTCGCGGCGCCGTACTCGCCCGTCATCACGTAGAGCGACACATCGGCCAGATCCGCGATCTCGCTATCCGCCTGACCGGTCCCCGCCGTCTCGACGATGATGAGATCGAAGCCGGCGGCCTGATAGAGCTGGATCACCTCCTTCAGCACCGCCGAGGTCGCAAGATGCTGCCTGCGGGTGGCGAGCGAGCGCATGAAGATGGCATCGGTAGAGAGGCTGTTCATGCGGATGCGATCGCCGAGCAGGGCGCCGCCGCTTCGGCGGCGGGTCGGGTCCATCGCCACCACGGCGATCTGCCGGTCGGGGAAGTGCCGCGTCAGGCGCGCGAGCAGCTCGTCGGTGAGGCTCGACTTGCCGGCTCCGCCGCTGCCGGTGATCCCGACGACGGGGACGCGGACGCGCGAGCGGGCAATGGCCCGGCGGACCTGCTCGGCTTCCACACTACCGGGCCCACTCCCGGGGGCGCTGCCGAACGCGGTGTTCTCGAGCAGGGTGATGGTGCGGGCGATGTGTGCGTGGTCGCGGGCATTGAGCGGGCGCGGCTCGTAAGCCGGTTTTGCGGCCGAGCGCACGCGCGCGAACACATCATCCACCATGCCGTCGAGGCCGAGCCTTCGTCCGTCTTCCGGGGTGTAGATGCGCTCGACACCGTAGCGCTCGAGTGCCTCGATTTCGTTGGGCGCGATCGTGCCCCCGCCGCCCACGATGACGCGGATGTGCTCGCAGCCGCGCTCGCGCAGCATGTCCACCATGTAGGTGAAATACTCGTTGTGACCGCCCTGGTAGGAGCTCGCGGCAATGGCATCGGCGTCCTCCTGGATCGCGGCCCGGACGATCTCGGCGACGCTGCGGTTGTGTCCGAGGTGCACGACCTCGGCGCCATGCGCCTGCAGCAGGCGGCGGATCATGTTGATGGCCGCATCGTGGCCGTCGAAGAGCGAGGCCGCGGAGACGAACCGCAGCGGCGGCCCGCTTCGCAGGGAGTCACTCTCGGGAGAAGGAGCGGCCGGTGAGAGAGAACGGGCGGCGGCCTGGGCGCCGGTGTGGGGCTTGGGTGCCATGGGGAGTGCTCGCTTGCAAGCTCGCGGCGGAGGGAATACTTTACCTTTACGCGCCGGTAGAATGGCTACCGGCGAGTATGGTCCACCGTCGGCCCCGGGGTCAACGAGGACCGGCGGCACCGTTTCCCGGGACACCGACGCTCGCGAGCGCGGGTCTCAGGGGCTTCCCACTATACTGACCGGCGCACCCATTCGCGATCCATACCGAGATGCCGAGCAACCGTCCCAAAGCAGGCTCGCTCAAAGCCGTGCCCCTGGCTGTCCCGGAGAGCCAGGCAGTCCCGTCCGTGCGCTCACCGTGGCGGGCCAGCCGCGAGCGGGTGCGAGACCGCGAGATCAAGCGCGATGCCGTGATCCGGGCGGCCGCGCGCGCCTTCAACCGCAGGGGCTATCACAATACCTCGCTCGATGACATCGCGGCGGCGCTCGAGGTCACCAAGCCCACGGTCTACTATTACGTCAGCAACAAGGAGCAGCTGCTCTTCGAGTGCTTCGTCGCGGGCATCGAGAACATCCGCTGCGCCTTCCGCGAGGTGCGCGCGCTCGAGGCGCCCGCGCGCGAGCGGCTGAAGGCGGTGTTGCGTCGGTACGGGGCGGCCGTCGCCTCGGAGTTCGGCTGGTGCATGGTGCGCGCGGAGGACCAGGACTTGTCGCCCGACATGAGCGCCCACATCAAGTCAATGAAGTCCGAAATCGACCAGGGCATCCGCCGACTGCTTCGTGAAGGCGTCCAGGACGGCTCCATCCACCCCTGCGATCCGAAGATGACGGCGTTTGCCCTCGCCGGCGCCCTCAACTGGATCGCCCACTGGTATCGGGAGAGCCAGTCCATGAACGGCGCCGAGATCGCCGAGGCCTTCATCGCGGTGTTCGAGAGCGGACTCGAGCCTCGCTCCCAGGTTTCCAACGAGGATCCAACATGTCAGAAACCGAAGTCGTCATCCTCTCGGCCAGGCGCACCCCGATCGGCGCGTTCCAGGGCGCTCTCGCGCCGGTAACCGCGCCGCAGCTCGGCGCCGCCGCCGCCCGGGCCGCCATCGAGGCGGCGGCCATCGCGGCGGCCGACGTGCAGGAGGTCATCTTCGGGTGCGTGC
>JBAUOO010000108.1:0-27762 GCA_049579785.1 Steroidobacteraceae bacterium | reverse complement strand
GATACTGACCGCCTGCTCGGAAGTGTTCACGTGTCCACCTATTTGAAGTGGACACGTATGCTCCTATCCCTCGAAGCGGGTGGGAAGGTGAGTTCGCCAGTCGCTTACAGTGCAACTAACTAACCCTTCGCTTTTTCGGGTCGGTGGACTGGCGGACTTGGTCTGGGCCTCGATCGGATTGGCAGCTATCTGCCTCTTCAGATCTTCATATCGCAGGGGCCTCAGCCAGAGGGTTACTTTGATAGCCAAACTGAGCGCCAAACAAAGACTTGGAACGGTCTTCGCGGGTCACCCGTGATCCGCGCGATGGTCAATCTGCATCGGATGGTCTGCTGTAATAGGACGCAGGCGCGCACACGCACGATCTGCCCGACAAGCGACCTCGTCTGCGAGCCTAGCGTCGTGTCAGAATTCGATCGAGAGGAGCTGAGCCATAAGTGGCCGCTTAACCGATGCGAGTCAGCCCAGTGGAGAGCACGGCCCATAGCGGGAACGGCCACCGCCCCATCGGGTAATCGCGCATGGGTATATACGGTTAGAGAATCAAGAATCTCGCTGCTTACATCAGCGCCCCCGAGCACCTGGCGGAGTTCGCTAACGGACTCGAAGGGAGCATTTCTGGGTCCGTAGTCTCGGCCGGCCGCCAGGTATTGACGAAGTTCCGCGCCTCCTTCCGTTGCGGCGTCAGCCGGGTCAGTCCAGTCCCGGATGCGCGCGACGAACGCCTTTGCGTCCGATTGGGACCAACCGTTGGCAGCGAATAGGGCGAAAAGCAACTGCTTATCCCCTGTATTCAAGTCTAAACGGCCGTTCTCAAGATCAATCTTGAGGCTTACCACCCGGTCCAGCAGCTCGATCTGGCGGCTCTGCGGCACCGCCCAACTCCCTCTCTGTTCAGAGGCGGCCAAGTGCAGCAACGCGATTCGAATCGCGCTGTCGGCCACGCTGTCGGTTTGTACTGCCCCGCCCATGGCCTGTACGGCACGGAGATGATTCAGGCTCAGTGCCGCCACGAGCACCGCGATCATCGTAAGGCTCGCCAGGAGCCACAGGACCGCGATGAGCGCGATGCCCAGCTCAGCGCGGCGGGGAGGGTGCTTTATGGGAGGCATCGGCATGCTCTCGCTTGGTCCCATCGTTCCAGTGCGGAAGGAGGTGGCGGAGCGCAACGAACTGGTCCCGTAGATTCTCCATGACCGCGTCTGATTCGCTTTGCGAGCGCAGCAGATGCGGCGTCAGAAGCACGAGGAGTTCCGTGCGAGATGTATTGTGGTCATCGGAGCCGAAGAGATTTCCAATGATGGGCAGGCGGCGGAGGAACGGTATCCCGGTGCGGGTGCGCGAACGCGAGTCCTCGATGAGACCGCCGAGCGCGACCGTCTCCCCGTCCCGCACGGATACGGTCGTCGAGATCATCCGTTGCTCAACGGTGGGGGAATTAATGCTCGATGTCGTGGTGGGCACCACGTCGCTCACCTCCTGGTCGATATCCATGGAAACCTGGCCGCCTCTATTGGCGTGCGGTACGACGTGAAGGATCACGCCCGTGCTCAGCATCTGAACTGAATTGACGATGGGCGCGCCGGGAGTTTCGGTGCTGACGGCCGATTGGCTCACGATCGGAACCTGGTCGCCCACATCAAGATCCGCCTCCCGATTGTTGAGGACAACGAGCTTCGGCGAGGACAGCACACGCACGTTGGTGATGGACTCGAGCGCATTGAGAACCGCCTGGATGTCCTTGGTTCCGGTATAGAGGAACGAGAATCCCGGAAATTGGGCTGCGATGCTCCCTGCGCTCGACTGGCTGAGCACCACGGGCCCCTTGGAGCTCTGGTAGGCAAACTGCACGCCGTACTGAAGCTCGTCGTTCAGCGTGACTTCAACGACCGATGCATCGATGAGTACTTCCAACGGCGCCACATCGAGGCGCTCGAGCGCCGCATGAATGCTTTGGAACTCACCGGGAGTCGCGTAGATGAGAAGCGAATTCTGATCGTCGTCCGGAACGATCCTAAGTGCTCCCGGGCGGCTGGCGCCGGTATCGCCGGGCGTCGAAACACTGGCCGCCTGGGTCTCCAAGGGACCCTGACCTGTGGTCGCCGGCAAAGTCAACTGCGAACCGGCCGACGTCGACCCCGCCTCCCCGGAGGAATACCCGAGCTGGGGCGCTGCAGATCCGACGCCTGAGCTCATTCCCCCCAGGCTCCCCAATCCCGGCCCGCGTTGCAGCGAGAGGGAGGGTGGGCTAAGAGAGAGAATCTCATCGAGCGACTGCGCGAGCTCATCGGCCCGACCGTTCTGCACGTTGTAGACGTAGATCCGCCTGCCCGGTGTCGTGCTCCCAACGTCCAAGCGCCTGATCCAGGACTGGACCGCCGGCAGATACTTGGCCTGCGGGGTGACCACCAGGATGGAATTGATGGTTTTGAGCGGTACCAGTCGAACCATACCATCAATGGGACTCTTCGGGCTCGCAAACACTTCATTGAGCTCATCGATCAGCGTTTGGAGGTCGGAGTACTCGACTGGATAGAGCGCGAACGACATGCCTGCAAGCCAGTTAACATCGAATGTCTTGACGACATTCATTAGCGTGGCGATCTCCTGGTCCGTCCCGGACAGGATGAGCAGATTTCGCGCCGTACTCACCTGGATGAGCGCATCCTCCGGTAGAAAGGGCGCAAGGGTCTTTCGCATGTCTTCGGCGCTGACATATTTGAGGGGTACCACGTAGACCCCAAACCCGTGCTTGCCGCTGCCTGGCACAAGCAGACCCGGTATGCGGCGTGTGGCTTGCGCCGCCGGGACAACGTGATAGATTCCGTCGACTTCCAGAAGCACGAACCCCTTGTCGCGCAGCGCGGACTCGAGCGCCGTAGTGACTTGGTCGGCGCTGAGCGGCTGACTCGCCTGCAAGGTCAGGGTGCCTTGTACATCGGGGCCGATCACTACGGGGTGACCGAGACCCTCGCTCAGGATCGCGGTCGCCACGGTCGAGATATCGGTGTTGGTAAAGTTAAGCTGGAAGCCGTTGTGATTGGAACGTATCCCGGGCTGTGGTTGTGCGGCAGGTGTACCGATCAGATTACCGGTCCCTTGCAGAACCAGTGACTTCTGTGCTTGGGAAGAGTCCGTGGCCGGCGTCGCAGGAGTGCTCTTGGCCGCGCTCGGCGGTGAAGAGGGCAGTGTCACGGAACGGGTGACTTTCGGGCTTGCGCAGCCTGTCATCCCGAAAATCAAGAACGTAGCCAGGCACACGGAGGGCGCGAGCCGGAGCCGACAGTGACACGTGAAACCAAACCAGGTGCTCAAATAACCTCCGAGTCCCTTTCGTGGTGCTGCGATGGGGGTGGAATCGCACTAATTTGGCGGCCGATACACACGTATTGCGGGCTTTTGAAGTGCATCGGTACCGCTGGTCAGAATCGGCGGGGCGTTTTGAACCTCTCGCGCTCCCAATATGAGGTCATGCTCTGCCGAGTGGTGTGCCTTGATATCTGGCATTTGCGCTGCTTGAAGAGAAGGGGCACTCGTTGCGCCTTTGGCGGTGATCTCAATACGATCCATGTTATGGGCTAGCATGACGCCACCGGACTCCACCGCCCCAACGTGCCAGCCCTCGAGCGCATCGCCGGGGTGGACCGTCTTTGAGATGCCATCCGGTTGATGCTTGAGGAAGGCAACCGCCGGCTTACCAGGAATGATGAGCGTGCCCTCGAGCAGATACGACGGCGGTGGGAGTTGCGCGACGGTGGGTCGCGCCACCTCGATGAAATATTTTCGGGTCGCGTAGAAGAGAGCCTGGTCTCGAATATCGGAAAGTCCGATCGTATCCGACGCTGTGGCAGCCAACCCCGGCGTCGTCATTGGCCGCGCAGGGGTTTGCAAGAGGGCCGCGGCATCAGTGCCTCGCCAGAGTAATACCGCGAGGGTTGCGCCCACTGCCGCCATCACGGCGATGAGCACATACGCAAGCGGTCCTCCGGGGAGCACTCGCCTCATCCGTTACTCCCATGGCGTGCAATCGAGTATCCATAAACCACCATCTGCACCAGTAGCAGGGGATTCGTGTGCGGCGGCTGAACGATGGGCGCGGAAATGGTTAGCTGTCCGACCCTCAGATACCGGGATTGACGGCGTAGATCGGCGACCAGATGCTCGAGCTGGTCTATGGTCATCGAGGCAACGATCCGCATGCCGTGTCTTCTGAGCGCTCCCTTCTCGTCAGTTGGCAGGAGGGCGAGCGATTGCACCGTCACGCTGGCTGTGGTCGTAATATTCACGAGGTCCGATCGAAGTGCGGTGTCCGGGTTTCGTGCACCGTCGGAAGGGTAAAACCGGCTCCAGACGGAGGCTCGCGGCAGTGTGCGCAATTGCTCACGGAGGGTTCCCTCCGCTGAAGCTCGCCCCTTGTCATCGGAGAGCTGATGACGAGCCTGCGTACGCCACTTAGCCTGGGAGAGCACGAGCGCGTGGACAGGTGCGATCACAGCGATCCGCGCAAGTGCCATACTCAGCAAGAGGAGCAGCACGGCGAGCGCGCGGCGCATGAGCACGTGTTGACGTAGAATGTGATCGGCGAGGCTCATGGCATAGGGTCGTTGGAGATCTCGCCGGCGGAATGAGGCGCGTTGCTCGAGGTGGTCAACTGCAGTTGATCGAGCCCCGAGCGGGTCCCGTTTGAAACGGCCCAGTCGAGGTGGACGGTACCAAAGTGGTGTGTCCGCTGAAGAATGTCGACCAACGTTGCCGCCGCCGGCGCAAAGGCCGTGAGACGAATTTGGGGTGTGCTCGTGCTGGGAGCTGAAATATCGAGCTTATAGACCCACGCATTGGCCGGTATGCTGCGGGTCAGGGATTCAAGCGCATCGACCGCATCTGGGTGAGCCGCTATCCGTAGCAGCTCCCATGCGGGTAAGGACTCTCGGGCGAAATCCTGGGCGAGATGCACTGCAACCGTTGCGCGCCCGCTCACCCTGGCAAGCGCGGCGCTGACGAGGAGCCGTTCGTAGGCCCACTGACCGGCGATCACAGCGACCAAAGCGAACGCGAGCACCGCGACGGCGGCCGCGAGCCGTCGTTCAAGAGGGACAAGAGCAAGCGATCTGAAGGGTCTGAATCGGAATCGGCGCGGCAGAAAATCACCCACGATCTTCTCGGACTCGTTCGGGGCACCAATGCGCACCGGGCGCAAGCCCCAGCCTTGGGCAAGCCCGCGAAGTCTTTCGAGGTGCTCATGGCGAGCGATGAGCACTTGCACTCGGATGCTGCAGCTTGAACGGAGACGTTGCGTAATCCAATAATCGACGGCGAATCGATCTCGAGAGACGGGCCATTCACGCTCGAGATGCAGCTCGATCATCGCCTTAAGATCGCGCTCCGGCACCTCGGGAAGAATGAGGTCGAATTTGAAGACCTCGCTCGGGGCGAGCACCAGCGTTGCTCGTGCGCCCTGGTGTTTGTCGAGGGCCCCCAAGTCATCGAGACGCTCGGGCCACTCGCCGCGCTCATCGCGGGCGAACTCGAAATTGAGCGCCTGCTTCCCTCCGCGCGGCGTGCAAGCGGTCGCGACTTGGTCACCGAAGCGGATGAGGAGGCGTTTGGTCAGGCGCGGCGCAAGATGCTCGAGGAGCGCCTCGGCGAGCTCGCGCAGCTCCTGAACCCACCATTTGAGGACCGCGCCCGATTCTTCGCGCGCGATGCGGACGATGGCGAGATCGTCGATGCTCATTGGCTCGCCTCGCGGCAGCTCTGAGAGACGACATCAAACTGGCACTGTGCATCATCGGTAATACGAGGGTGCACGATGAGCTCGGGCCATAGGCGCCCGTCCCCGGCCGGGAACGCGACGCGTAATCGCACGAGGAGTGGGGGTTTGACATGATTCCAGGAATCCAGCCATTGCGATGGCGTCGTGTCACTTGAGCCGTCACTCGCCGCTGGCGCGAGATAGGCCCATTTGATCCCTTTGATGCCTTGCAGCAGCACCTCGCCGCTCGCTGCAGAAGTGGCGTTGCCCACGGGTGGGGTGGTGCCATTTCGATCCAGACTTGAACGCACGATGAGGTCGTAAAGGCCATCGGCTCGCGTGCGCAGGGCCACTACATAACGGTAGTGACCCATGGAGCCCCCGGCAGCCGGCATGGGACCTGTGAGCTCGAGCCTGTCGCTTGAGCCGTTAATACCACGTGCGGCTGAGCCCGCCGCGGGCTCGAAGGGGTATGCGGAGGAGAGGATATGACGCAGGAACCGGCTTGCCACGACGACATGCCACGATCCGGAATCCGCGCGCGCGACCTGACGATAAGTTCGGCTTCCCAATCGGAATGCGGAGAGCAGACCCACCGAAAGGAGAGCAATCAGCGCCAACGCGACGAGCGCCTCGATTAGCGTCATCCCGCGCCCGAAGAGGGGCGGGGCAGGTGCGCTCGAGCGGGGCAGTGCATGATCGCTCACGGCCGGATTCTCGCAAGCTCGATGCTGTCGAGCTCAATGGAGCCGCGCGAGCGTCCCTGCGGCGCAACGTGAATAGCCACACGGTAGGCGCGCCACCCGCTCGGACCGATGTCGCTCTGGAACGGCCGAACGTCTATGGCCCACCGCAAGCCTTCGGGGGAGACACCGCTCTGAAGCGGTGCCCAGGGGGCACTTTGAACCGCGAGCGCCGCCTGCAGGGACTGAGCGGTGAGCCATTGCAGATCGCGCGCTCTCGCCCGCTCGGTGCGCTGCAACGCTTCGCTGAAGATCCCGTAAATTGCGGTGATGCCAAGTGCGAAGATCGCGAGCGCGACGATCACTTCGATGAGCGTAAATCCGCGCTGATGGGAGAGATTCATGGCTTGTCAGAGCCCATCGACTCGCGTGCTGCCGGTGATGGCGCTCACCACGACGGTGCTGCGATGAGATCCGTCAACAACGCGTAGCTGCCCTCCGGTGGCCGAGCCATCCGGGTACAGCGTCAGAGCCGAGAGCACTCGCCCGTTTGAGTCCCTGAAGGTCAGATGCGTCGATGCGGACAAGGAGTCCGTCAAACTCGCCAATCGCACCCGGATGGGTTTTCCCTGAGAGATGCTCCGGGTTTGCGCCTCGCGGATCGCCGCGACCAAGTGCTCGGTGGCGATCGTGACCCGGCGTCCCGGGAGTGCGCGGTCGAATGCGAGCGGAAATGCCGCAGCCATCATGAGCATGATGGCGAGGACGACGAGGAGCTCGAGCAGGGTGAAGCCCGAGGCGAGGCGCACGGGCACCCGGCGGGCAGGCAACGCCTGGCCTTCTCTAACCGCACAGCGGCTACCAGTTCCCGACATCTTGCGCCTCGCCGGTACCACCTTCCTTCTGATCAGATCCGAAGGTGTACACGTCGAATGCACCGTGTTGACCGGGATATCGATACAGGTACGGGTGGCCCCAGGGGTCGTTGAGACTCTCCGCCTTTTTCACGTAGGGTCCGTCCCAGGTGGGGGTATTGGTCGGCGCCTTGAGCAAAGCTTCAAGGCCTTGCTGGGTACTCGGGTACTCACCGGTGTCGAGGTGATAGGCGTCGACGGCTTCACTCAGGGCGTTGATTTCGATCTTCGCCGTCTGGGTCTTGGCGCGGCTTAAGTCCTTGATGACCCGCGGGGCGGCGATACTGGCGAGAAGCGCCAGGATGAGCAGAACTACCATGAGCTCGAGGAGCGTAAAGCCCCGGGCGTGTCCTGGAAGGCTGCCTTTGGCGAATCGTCTATCCACAGGCATTCCCTGATTATCGTTTTGTCGTTCTGCCCTCGCAGGGCGAGGTCGCAGCTATCTTACGTCCCGAGATCGTTGATACTCAACAGACCGATCAGCACCGAACCGATCAAGGTCGCCACAACGAGGCCCATCAGGATGATCGTCGCCGGCACGATGAGCGTCAGGATGCGCTCGAGGCGGATATGCGCCTCTCCCTCGAGAACATCCGCCGCCGACTGCAGCATTTCTTCGAGCTGCCCGGTCTCCTCGCCCACCCTGGCGAGCTGCACAGCGATCGCGGGAAATACGCCCGCGCGAGAGAACGACGACGAGAGTGCCTCCCCCGCCTGCACTTCGCGCGTAACCTCGCCCAGTGCATTGAACAGGCAGCGGTTGACGAGCGTGCCGCGCGCCACCTTCAATGCAGAGGGCAGGGGTAAACCGTTGCGAGAGAGGGTGCTGACGGTGCGAAGGAACCTCGCCGTGTTGAGAGCGGCAGGGAGCCCCACACTCCATCGTGTGCGTAGGGCCCAGCCGTCGAAGGTCAGTCGCCCCCGCGCCGAGCGCAGCCAGGCGAGAGTCGCAAGAAGGAATGCGCTGAGCGCGAGCGCGATTAGCCACCAGTAGCTCGACACTGAGTCACCGAGGGAGAGTACGAGCCGTGTCATCCTCGGAATCGGCGCGTCGGCTTCGGCGAACATGGCGTCGAATCTGGGTAGAACCACCGTCAGCAGCATGATGAGCGTCAGGAGCACGACGCCGGCTAGAATCGCGGGATAAAAGAGCGCCGAGATCACCCGCTCGCGCACCTCGAGCTGGCGGCGGATGAGTTCGGCGAGACGCGCAAGTGCCTCCGGTAGCGATCCGCCCGCCTCACCCGCCTCAACCATGCTCAGGTAATAGGGGGGGAGCGGCTGCCGACCCGCCTCAAAGGCGCCACTCAGCGTCGTCCCGGAGCGCACTCGTTCGAGCAGGTCACGCACGGTTTGCTGACTGCGTGCTGCAAGGAGCGCTGCCGAGATCTGAAGCGCCCGATCGACCGTCAAACCCGCCCGAAGGAGCGCCGCCAGAGACTCGGTCAGTCTTAAAAGGGCGCGGGGACTTAGCCGCCGGCTGCCTGGCCTGAAACTTAGGGTCCGGAGGAGTTTCGGGAGGCGCAACGCAGGCCCATCCACCCTGGGTTCACGTCCCTCGGCAACCTCGATCGGAATCAATCCCTGCCCGCTGAGCGATTCCAGCGCCACGAGGCGTGAGCTGGCCGCAATTTCACCCGCCTGCGTGGCGCCCAGCCTATCGACCGCGCGGTAACTGAAGGCCGGCATGATCGACTACCTCAGATCCCCATCAGCTCAAACTCGTGACCCGCAGCACTTCTTCGACGCTGGTCACGCCGGAGGCGATGCGCTGCACTCCGTGCCGAAGCATGGTTCGCATTCCTCTCTGGACGGCTGTCCTCTCAAGCATATGCGCATCGGCGCGGCTCAGCACGACTGATCGCAACTCGTCCGTCATCTCGAGTGCCTCCAGGATCGCTGTCCGTCCCCGGTAACCGGTTCCCTGACAGCTGGGACAGCCTCGAGCCCGAAACCAGGGACCGGCCTCCTCATCCGTCGCGAGGCGCGACCGAATCTCCTCGGTCGGCGAGTACGGCTCACGGCATTCCGTACAGAGCCTGCGAACGAGCCGTTGCGCGAGCACGACATGAAGTGTCGAGGTGAGGAGAAAATCATCGATCCCCATATCAAGGAGACGCGTGATCGCCCCCGAGGCGGTATTGGTGTGCAGGGTGGAGAAGAGCAGGTGTCCGGTGAGGGCCGCTTGGACCGCGATTTCGGCGGTCTCCCGGTCGCGGATCTCACCGACCATGAGGACATCCGGGTCCTGGCGTAGGAAGGCCCGAAGCGCTTGCGCGAAGGTCAATCCAATGGCTGGCCGGATCGGAACCTGGTTGACGCCCTCGAGGACGTACTCGACGGGGTCTTCGACCGTAATGATCTTCTTGTCCGGCGTATTGATCTCCTTCAGCGCGGCATAGAGCGTCGTCGTCTTCCCGCTGCCGGTGGGCCCGGTCACGAGAACGATGCCGTAGGGGCGCTCGATCGAGCGTCTCAGGATCGACTGCAGATCCGCGTCGAACCCCAGGGTCTTGAAGTCGAGTGCCACGTCCTGCCGATCGAGGATGCGAAGCACCACGCTCTCACCGTGCAGCACGGGTGTGGTCGCGACCCGAAAATCGACGTCCTTGCCCTGGACCGTGACGCGGATCCGACCATCCTGCGGCAGGCGCCGTTCCGCGATGTTCAACCCCGCCAGCACCTTGACCCGGGAGACAATAGCCGCGGAGAGCTCCCGCGGGTGCGACTCGATCTCGCGCAGCAGTCCGTCCAAGCGCAATCTGACCTTGAGCGCCCTCTCGGTCGGCTCGAGATGAATATCGGAGGCCCGAGCGGAAATGGCCTCGTTGATGAGGCGTTGCACCAGTCGTATCACCGGCGCGTCGCTCGCGAGATCCTTCAGGCGATCGACCTCCTCGTCCTCCACCGCGCCTACGGCCGCCGACGCGCCGGCAGCGGAGCCGTCCTCTTGCCGCGGGTAGAGCCGCTCGAGCGCTACGCGGATCTCGGTGCGCGTGCCGATGCGCTGCTCGATACGCCGTCCGAGGGTGAATTCGAGCGCCCGAGGAGCATACTCATCGAGCGCATCCCAGCATGCGAGCTCCAGCGCCTGCGCGCTGATCGAGACAGGGGCGACTTCGCGAGCGCGAGCGAACTCCGCGTTATAGTTGGGGATCGACAGCCGTTCCGCAGGCACGGATCCCGGGTCCAGCCTCGCAAGCCCCGTATAGCGGCTGAGGGCTTCCGCCAAGTCGCCTTCCGAGAGCAGCCCGAGTTTGAGCAAAACGCCGGCCAAGCGGTCGGCCGTCTCCGCCCGCACACGCACCACGCGATCGGCCAACACGCGAGTCAGGCGTCCCTCGGTGACCAGCCAATCCAGAAACGCGCCGCCGGAACTCGATTCGAGGTTCATCATGGTTGTATCACGCTGATCTCAAGCTGGACGTTCTCTATGCTTCATAACCATATGAATGGATAGGGATGTTACGCATCTCACCAAACCAGACATGACAGTTCTTTAAGTTCGGTTGATTTTGCAATACTAACATGCTAGCGTCCCGGCCGCGCGTGGCACGTCAGTAACATGATTGCCCATGCGGGCGAAAAGAACAGTAACGAGTCGCTAGGGGAGAATGCGCCGTCGGGGAAACTCGGCGCGTGGTTTCCGCTTTCGGCAAGGGCCTGCTCGCAGGCGGAGAAATGGCATGAAGTCATGTTCTCAATGGATCCGTCGCTTCAGTCGCACGGCCCTGCCTCTCGTTCTGGGCGTGCTCGTGGCTTCCGCCGGTCTCGCCGATACCGTCACCTACGTGTATGACGATGCGGGGCGATTGACTGTAGCTAAGCACTCAAACGGAACGCTCACCCACTACACGCTGGATGCCGCCGGAAATCGCACCAACGTAGTCACATCACTCGACACCACAGCGCCCACCGTGCCCACAGGGCTCACGGGGACAGCCTCCAGCTCACAGCGGCAGGTGACGTTGAGCTGGTCGGCATCGACCGATGCGGGATCGGGGGTGGCGGGCTACCACGTCTATCGCGGCGGCTCACAAATCGGATCCTCGAGCACGACGACGAGCTACACCGATAACAGCGTCGCCTGCGCTACGGGGTACAGCTACACCGTATCCGCCTTCGATAACGCCACCCCCCCCAACGTCTCGGCGCAGTCGACTGCTTGGTCCGTCACCACACCGGCAATACCGCCTACTGCACCCACGGGTCTCACGGAGACCTCGAAGACCTCGACTCAGGTTGCCCTCTCCTGGTCCGCCTCCTCCGATATATGCGTCGCCGTTTCGGGCTATCGCGTCTATCGGGGGGGAACGCAGATCGGCACGAGCAGCACCACCAGCTACACCGACGGCACGACCACTGGAACCACCACGTACAGCTACACGGTTGCCGCGTACGACTCCTTGGGCAGCGTTTCGGCGCAATCGTCGCCCCTCAGTGTGACGACCCCGGACACGATTGCACCGAGTGTGCCGACGGGGCTCGCGGGCACCGCGGTGAGCTCCTCACAGATCAATCTCTCCTGGAATGCCTCCACGGACACCGGCGGCTCGGGTCTTGCGGGCTACTACGTCTACCGCAACGGGAGCGAGTTGACCACCACCACGACGAATTCATACCAGAACACGGGGCTTGCGGGCTCTACGACCTATTCCTACGCCGTTGCCGCATATGATCACGCGGGGAACGTCTCCGCGAAGACAAGCTCCATCAACGTCACCACTCCCTCGGGCGCGCCTACGGTCCCCGGTCAACCCGAGCCCCAGGGAACGATCGCAACGAGCCCGTGGACGGAGAGCTGGACCGCTTCCACGGGTGCCGTCGCGTACTACATCTTCTCAGCCAATAGCGTCAACCACCAGGTCAACGCCCCCACGACGAGCTACAACATGACGGGTGCAGCCTGTGTCACGTACACCATGAAGGTGCAGGCCTGCACCAGTGGCGGGGTCTGCAGCGCATTCAGCGCCAGCTCTTCGATAACCTACGCCCCGAGGGGCATCGGCACCTGTAATCAATCGCCTGTAAACTGAGTGCGCGGAACTCATCGCATGAATAAATTCTTGCCCGCAGCTTGCGGTTTAGCCGCGACACTGCTCTCGCTGAGTGCCGCCGCCCAATCGCTGCCGGCCGTCATCATCGGTCAGGCGCCCTTGATTTCTCCGAGTGCGGCGGAGAGCTACTACGGCACGGCCACGACTTCGACCAACAGTACGGGTGCGCCGACGCCTAACGAGGTCAACGAGCTCGCACGGGCGCTCGGATATAACGTCGATGAGATCTACGATTTCGTGCGAAACAATATCGATACGGTATTCATCTTCGGGGCACAGAAGGGTGCCCTTGGGACCATCATCGACAAAGCCGGAACGCCCTTTGATCAGGCCGAGTTGATGGTCGATCTGCTGAGAGTAAATGGCTCGTACACCGCCTCTTACCAGTTCGGCACCATCACGTTGACCGGGGCGCAGTTCGCCGCGTGGACGAACATCACGAACCTGCAGGCCGCCTGCAACCTACTGGCGAGCGGCGGCATTCCGGCCTCTATCAATGGCTCTTCGGGCTCGCTCGCCTGCAGCAGCCTCTCGAGCACGGGGACGGTCTCGAGCGTCACGCTCATGCACGTGTGGGTTGCGGTGAATATCGGAGGCACGACGTACCTCTTCGACCCGAGCTACAAACCCTATACTTTCACATCGCCCATCAGCCTCACGTCCGCAGCAGGACTTACGACCGGCCAGGCACTCACCGCTGCGACCGGCACAGGCTATACGAGCGGCACGCTCTCGGACGGTAATTCGGTCTCCTATGTCCAAGGGCTGAATGAGCCTGCTTTGGATTCGCAGATCACGACCTACGCCAATAACCTTCAATCCTATATCGAGACGCACAACTCTACGGCCGGCGCACCGCTGGAATCCGGCGATTTGATGGATCTGGTCGGCGGGCGGCGGATCAGCCCCTACGTTGCCCCCGCCGGGGGGCTTCGGCAGACCACACTCCCATACTCCTCGAGCGTGGTACAGACCTGGACGGGTGGTATTCCCGATCAGTATCGGGCCTCGCTCACGATCTCCCTCACCAAAGGGGTCAATAGCGGCACCGGGTTTGTCACCGCGCTCAGCAACGTCAGGCTCTTTGCTGACGACATTTACGGGCGAAAGCTGATATTTAACACGAATTTTGCGGCCTCATCCTTCTCAGGGACGCTCGAGCTCGTCGATGAATTCGGCAATGCCACGGGTCTGGCGAGCTACAGCGACGCAATGAATCCCGGCTACAGCGTCGGCACCCTCACGATAGCGGTGAATCATCCGTATGCGGCGGACGCCGGCGGGTCCCTCACCACGACAGGGACTTACATGGACGAGACGATTACACGGTATTTGCGCTACTCCACACCCTTCATCATCGTCGATGGGTGGGGAGAGACGAACCGGGGCCTGGTCGATAAATGGGCGAATCGCACGGATCGCGCGCTGCCCCCAGAGTTCCCACCGGGCTGCGAGACCTGCGGCCAAGGCTACATCGCATCGGCCGGCGACGGAGAACGCGAGCAGATGGCGGCGGAGTGGCTGGTGCAGTCCTCGCTCGCCGCGCGCCTTCAGGCGCAGATCGCGGGGGCGATCTACACCCAACATCACACGATCGGCATCGTCTCGGGGGATACGGAAGTCCAAACGACGAACACGAACCCTGGCGGCACTCCGATCTATATCTACAATGTTCCTGAGAACTTCGATCGCATCGATGCCGACACGGCCATGAGCGTGACGAGCCTCACGAGTTCCGACAGCGATCGGCGCGCTGCGATTCACTCCATCGCCGCGACGCTGGATGCGCTCGAGGGGAGCGTGGGCGGACAGGTCTCTGATTTGCCCGATACCTCGTCCACGGCCACGCGCTTTGAATGGGGCAACAGTCCTCCGGCGGCGGATGACCCTTCCGGAGCCAATGGCACGAGCATCGGCCCCCGCGCGTTCCTCGATTTCAACTCGACCAATGCATCGAGTGAATCGGCGGTCCAGTCGATGATGTGGGTCGAAGGCAAGACCAGCACCACGGAATCGGATACCCACGGCGGGAGTAGCCCGACGATCGGGCCCGCCGAAACTACAGCTCGCCAGGGTGCGGTCGCGAGCCTGATCAGTGAGTACGCGAGCGCGGGCTTCGATGTCATCGCCTCCCAGGAAGCCTTCCTCGGACCCGGCCAGCGGGCCGGAATGTTCGACCCATCGGGCACCTCTGGCACTCTTTTCACGCATCGCTATTCCAAGCAACGTGGCGGGGCCCTCGTGGCCACCGAGTACGCCCCGAGCACCGGGGAGCCGATCGAGATCGCTCATATCGTCGCCAACGCGGACTATGACTCGGGGAGTGCGCTCGCCATCAAGGGCGGTGGCGGCGGGGTCCTCCCGGATCAGCAGTCGATTTACGATCCGACGACGGCTGCGGACGTGCTGAAGTCCAAGTTTGTCGACCGCTCGGACGTGGATGGCGTCAACATCAAGGACGGAAGCCTCGCCTACGAGATCCCATCTCTCCTTGAGGTCGGGAGCGGTCCGTTCCCCTACTCCCTTTCCGATAGTGTGCTCTGGCGGGGCGGCATCGTCGAGGACGCCACGTTCGCACCCCTCTCGCACGTCGCCCCGATTACTCCCTGGACGACCTCCTGGAACAACAACCTCACGATCTCCGGTAGCGGACTCGAGGTTCTCGATCGCACCGCGGACATTCGCGCCGCGATAGGGACCGTCGCCGCATTCCTCGCGATGCAGGACATCTACCGCCAGGCTCAGACCCCCCAGCGAGAGGTCGCTGCCGCCCTTGCAGCGGCCTGGTGGGCCAATCAGCTGGGCCAGAATGTTGCGACCGTCGCGGTGGGCGGGGAAACCCGGCAGTTCATCAAGAAGTTCAATGGGACCTGGTTCGAGCCCGGAGCCGGCGCGTACGCGAACCTCACAGAAAGCGGCCAACCGGTGGTCTATACGCAACCGGCCTGCGGGTACGATGGTGGGGTGAGTTACGTGCTCAGCCGCGGCTGGGACTACTCGGGCGTGTCGTTCGTCGTCACCAACGCTCAAGGCGATAAGCAGAACTTCAGCTTCTGGGGGACGGATTACCAGGATGGCACCTACTGCGCATTTCAGCATGGCTTCAGCCTCACGAGCTGGACCTTTCCGTTTGGCGTTACCATAAACTTAAGCTACACCACGCCCTCTGGAAAACTTCCAGTGCTCACCTCGGTGAGTAACAATCTCGGCGACACCATCAATATGGTGAATGACAGCAATGAGAACCTCGTCGGCTTCAATGACGGCAACGGTAGGTCCGTAACCATCGCCGATAGCCGAACCAGCACCATCGGTCCCAACTACACGCTCACTATTACGGACCCTACTCAGGCTGTCACCACCCTCGACTACTCGACGCCGCAATCGACGTCCGGATCTCAATATCGCTACGAGCTCAACCAGGTTTACACCCCCGATAGCGCGAGCAGTGCCAATCTGGCATTCACCTTTGACTCCTTGTTGCGCGTCGAGCAGGTAAAGGACGCGCAGGCGCTGTGGCATCCCGGAACTCGCAATCCTTACAACTTCTACATCGGCGATGACGTGCGCTCGGATCGCGTGGATCCTGCAGGAGGCGATTACTCGGTCTATTACGACTACCTTTCGGGCAACCCGATTCTCTACACGGACGAACTCGACCGCGCGACGAGCGCAGCATATGACGGTCGGGGGCGCGTGACTTCCTACACCTATCCGGAGCTCGATGAAGAGGAATTTGCCTACGACGATCAGAACAACATGACATCGTTGACGCGAGTACCCACGCCAGGTTCGCCACTTTCCGCTGCCACCATCACCGCCCAATGGAATCAGACCTGGAACAAGCCGACTTGGGTCAAGGACGCTCTGGGCAATGAGACGGATTTCACCTATTACGCAAGCGGCAGCGGCGAATCCCTCCTCGATACGGCGACCCGTCCGGCACCCGATAGCAGTCAGGCTCGCCCAGTTTACAGTTTCACGTACAACTCGATCGGCCGGACGTTGACGACGACCGACCCCACGGGTCTTCCGGTTTCCAACGCGTACGATCCCTCGACAGGTAATCTCACATCGACGACAGCGGATCCGACGAGCCTGGATCCGGGCGGAATCAATGCGACGACTAGCTTCGGCTACGACGCGTATGGCGACGTGACGTCGGTGACTGACCCGCGGGGCTACGTGACCGAGAATCAGTACGATCTCGATCGCCGCAAGACCATCGTCCTGCACCACAACGGAAACATCTCCGCGGCCGTGATCGCCGCAGAGAAGACGCAGTACGATGCGCTGGGGCGTGTTCTTGAGGAAGACGCGGGCACGGTGTTCTCCGGGACCAGCGTAACCACCTGGCAGATGGTGCATGAGAATACCTATACGCCGACCGGGAAGGTCCAGACCGAGACTGACGGGGCATCGGATGTCACGGCCTACACCTACGACCCCGTGGACCGTCCCGTAATTGTCACCGATCCCGTCGGTCGCATGGTGGCGAGCGTATACGATCTAGCCGGGGAGCCGCTCGATACCTGGAAGGCCTGGAACTCGAGCACTCCGCCGACCGCCTCGACTCCCTGGAACCCCTCAAGCTATGTGGGCTCGGGGCCAATCCGCTACGCCGCTTACACGTACGATCCGGACGGCGAGCAGGCGACGGTTACGGATGCTAACAATAATCTGACATCATTCACGTATGACGGGTTTCAACGGCTCTCGCAGGTGAACTACCCGCTGCCGACCTCAGGCGCGCTCGCCTCCAATTCCTCGGACTACGAGGCGTACACCTACGATGCGAACGGAAACCGTATCTCGGTGCGCAAGCGCGATGGCCAGATGATCAACTACACGTTCGATCATCTCAATCGGCAGATACTGAAGCAGGTGCCGACCGCTTCGCAGGATGTGTTCTCCGGATACGATCTTGCCGGGAGACCGACCTGTGATCTCTTTGGAACTACTGCCGGGGCCGGGGTCACCTGCGCCTCTTATTCGTCGGGTGTCACGTACGGGTACGATTCACATTCGAAGCGCCTGACGAGTGAGACGGAATTCTCCCGGACGGTAGGCTATGGCTACGACCTGTCGAGCAACATGACGAGCATCACGTGGCCCGATGGGAATTACGAGGATTATGATTACGACGCACTCAATCGCCTTTACCAGATGCGGGAGAACGGGGCAACGTCAGGTGTCGGTGTATTAGCGATCTATGGCTACGATCCGCTGTCGCGTATCCAGAGCATTACGCGAAGCAACGCCACGAGCACCTCGGCGGGCTATGATTTGGCCTCCAGACTGCAGACTCTGACACATAATATTGTCGGTTCCGGGCAAAGCCAGACCCTGAATTTCACATACACGCTCGCCAGCCAACTTCAGACGCGGGCGAGCAGTAATGCGCTGTATGACTACATGCCGGCCGCAGCTAGCACGAACTACGTAGCAGATGGACTGAACCGGTATTCGTCGGTCGGCACTGCTAACTATGCGTACGACTTGAGGGACAATCTGCAGTCGGACGGCACCAATACTTATACCTATGACGTCGAGAATCGGCTCCTCAGCGCCTCAGGTCCCACCGCGGTGGCGTTCAGTTATGATCCGCTCGGGCGACTCTACCAGACACAGGTGGGGTCCGCCGTCACGCAGTATTTGTACGCCGGGACCCACATGATCGCGGAGTATAACGGGCCGGCTCCATCGGGCACGGTTCTCCGCCGGTATGCGTATGGTCCTGGGACGGATGATCCGATCGTGTGGTACGAGGGATCGGGGATGACAACCCGAAATTACCTTCATGCGGATGAACGAGGGTCGATCATCGCCACAACGGATGCGAGCGGAACGGCGACCATATATGCTTATGACGCCTATGGCGAGCCTTGGCAGAATACCTGGACGGGGTCGCGGTTCCGCTACACGGGGCAGATGGCGATTCCGGAGGCGCAACTGTACTACTACAAGGCACGAATGTATTCGCCGAGCTTAGGTAGGTTTTTGCAGACGGATCCGATCGGTGGAAAGGATGACCTCAATCTTTATACCTATACAGGCAATGATCCTCTTGATAAGACAGATCCGAGCGGGAACTGCGCTGAGGATGCCTGCGTCGTAGAGGGACTAGCGGTGGAGGGAATCATCGTCGCGGGTGCGGCGATCGCGGCGACTCCGTTCATCGCCAATATTGCTGACAAGCTCGGCAACTTGATGAGCGCTAAGCAAGCGCCCGGTTCCAGGCCAGGAAAGGCGTTCACACCGAAGGGAAAAGATGCCGTTAAAGATGACAATAAGTCGAAGAACGGTGGCCAACCGACCTGTGAGAACTGCGGTCAGCCGACAACCCCTGGTCAGCAGGGAACGAAAGGCGTAACGCCACCGGACAGTGAGACACATGTGGACCACATTGACCCGAAGTCAAAGGGTGGCAGCGGAACCCCAGAGAATGGTCAAGTATTGTGTCGCGGGTGCAATTTGCAAAAGGGGAATAAAACGCCGGAACCACCGCCGCCGCCGCCGAATACTCCGCCGCCCCCTCCACCACTGCCTCGTCTGGACTTCTAGTCTCGA
This sequence comes from Steroidobacteraceae bacterium, assembly GCA_049579785.1. Lineage (GTDB taxonomy): Bacteria > Pseudomonadota > Gammaproteobacteria > Steroidobacterales > Steroidobacteraceae > 13-2-20CM-66-19. The sequence goes on along the minus strand of JBAUOO010000108.1, from coordinate 8,786 downwards.
AAAGGGTTTTGACGAATCAGTAACGATGCAATGGATCCGAAAAGACATCACATGGCAGCAACGACCCCAGACCGAGTAAAAATAGCGTTTCGTCTTATACGTGATGCAGACGATTACCCACCGGCGGACTGGGAGCATCTATGGGCGATTCCTCGTGGCGCAGATCATTTTGAACTCGATAACATCCCGTTCTTTGCGAAAGGGGTTGCTGCCGGCGACCTGGTTGCCGCCCAACGTGATGACAATCAACTTGTATTTGAACGAGTGATCCAGCCTGGTGGTCACTCGACGGTCCGCGTCATCATGTTTGACCCGGATCAGAAGGCGGTTATCCGCGGCGAGTTGGAACAGCTCGGGTGCGAAACGGAGGGGAGCCATCTGCCGAACCTATTTGCTGTCGACGTGCCGCCCGAGGCTGCCTATACCGGTGTGATGAAATTACTGGCGGATAAAGCCGGTAAAGACGTTCTGGATTATGAGGAAGCTGCTGTTCGGCATTAACCGGCCAGGCTATGCAGCAACGAACGGAGTGATACAGATCATTTCTTTGTTCGAGCGCGCCATGTTGAGGTGATCGTGACGCGAGCCGATGTATAGGGGGGCCTGTAAGAGCTGCCAGGCAATCCGCAGCCCTCTGGGTCCTGAGGCTTGGTCGAAGGCACACCCGGCGCATCCCTTATCCCTCAATGACGGTCAATCGACAACGAAGAGTTCGGCAGCCGAACTTTTGGAACCGATATGAACTACGTGAATCAGAGTGCTGGCATTTTTGCCTGGCGATTGTTCGATGGCAGGATAGGCTAGCGCCAGCAATCTGATGCAATCTGGCACACCGGTGCATGAGGGTGGCCGTCGGCTGCTGCTGCTGTGCGTGTGCCGTACTGAGCTGTTTTGAGGTCGAGGCAGGATAGACGGCCGGCTGCTCTTTGGACCAAACTGCGGGTCTGTTGCCGGTCCGGCTGGCCGGTGCAGCGGGGTCTGCCTCTACGGCTTCTCGTCGAGGTTGGCGGTGAATCCGATGGGCCGGCGCTTCGGGGGCGGTGGGTTCATCAGCTCGCGGATCGCGGAGAGGATGGCCGTGATGGCCTCGTCGTGATGCTGGTACTTGCGCTCGAGCTCATCGAGCTTGCGGGCGAGCGTGGTGTTGGAGGCGAGCAGTTCGCGCAAGCGCACGAAGGCACGCACGACGTAGAGGCTCATCTCGACGGCTTTGGGGCTGTTCAAGATGGTGGCGGCCATGATGGCGCCGTGCTCGGTGAAGCCGTAGGGCGGGAAGCGCGGGTCGCGGTGCTTCTGGGAACCGGTCACAATCTGTGACCGGTTCAGTGCTTCGACCTCGGCGCGGGTGAGGCGGAACATGAAATCCTCGGGGAAGCGCTCGGCGTTACGCTTGACGGCCTGGTTGAGGGCCTTGGTGGACACTCCGTAGAGGGTGGCGAGATCGGTATCGAGGATGATGCGCTGGCGACGCAGGAGGAGGATCGTGCGGCCGATCTCCTCGACTGGCGCCAAGGTCTTGGAGGTGGCCATCGGCGTTATCGGCTGGCCTGGCTCAACACGCCGTCGAGCATCTCCATCACGATCTTTTGCTTGGCCTTGGGTAAGCGGGTCAGGCGTTCGATCTTCTGTTGCAGTAGCGGTGCCGGGCCACGCTTGCCGGGCTTCGCGGACTCGCCGATCAGCTCTTCGATCGATACTCCGAGCAGTCTTGCCAGGGGTGGCAGCGCCGAGATGGCCATGCGTCGGTGCCCGAGTTCGTACGCATTGACCGTCTGCTGCGAGACGCCGAGAAACTCGGCCATCTGCACCTGGGTAATGTCCGAGCTTTTGCGTAGCTGTGCGATGCGCGTGCCGAGTTGCACGAAAAACGCCCGCTCGTCTTGGCTGATGGCCACGATCTGAATCTCTGTCGAAAGGGGATGCATAGCGTAGGCGGCTCCTGCGAAGTGAGGTTGACAATACCACTTAAAGTGGTAGTGTGCGCCTCAGTTATTTTTTTGCAAACCCCCTTGACAGGTTTTTGCGAGGAACCCCGGTTATGGCGCGTATCCCGACCGAAGAACTGGAGCGGCTAAAGGCTAAGATCAGCGTCGAGCGACTGGTAGAGGCCTCGGGGGTCGAGCTCAAAGCGGCTGGCAAGGACCTGCTCGGCCGCTGCCCCTTCCATGATGACCGGGAGGCGTCGCTGGTGGTGACGCCTGCGAAGAATCTCTGGCACTGCTTTGCCTGCCAGATCGGCGGCGGCCCGATCGACTGGATGATGAAGACGAAGGGCGTGTCGTTCCGCCATGCGGTGGAGTTGCTGCGCGAGGGGACGGTGGACTTGCCGGCGGCCAAGCGCGGTACCGTCCGCGCACTGGCCCCGCCGGTGAACTTCGATGCCAACGATCAGGCGTTGCTCGCCGAGACAATCGGCTATTACCACGAGCGTTTACAGCAGAGTCCGGAGGCGCTTGCTTATCTCGCCAAGCGCGGCGTGAACGATGCGCAGATGATCGCGCACTTTAAGGTAGGCTTCGCCGATCGCACGCTGGGTCTGCGACTGCCGGAGAAGAATCGCAAGGCGGGCGGCGAAATCCGCGCACGGCTGCAGAAGCTCGGGCTGTGGCGCGAATCGGGCCACGAGCATTTTAATGGCTCGGTGGTGATCCCGATCATCACCCCGACCGGCGAGATTACCGAGGTCTACGGCCGCAAGATCACGGAGGGCCTGCGCCCCGGCACACCCCTGCACTTGTATCTGCCGGGACCGCATCGGGGCGTGTGGAACGAGCCGGCGCTCGCCGACAATCAGGAAATCATCCTCTGCGAAGCGCTGATCGATGCGCTGACCTTCTGGTGCGCCGGCTTCCGCAACGTCACGGCAAGCTACGGCATCGAGGGCTTTACCGCCGATCACTTAGCCGCGTTCAAGAGGCACGGCACGCGGCGCGTGCTGATCGCGTATGACCGCGATGAGGCCGGCGATCGCGCGGCCGAGAAACTTAAAGCACAGCTCATTGCCGCAGGCCTCGACTGCTACCGAATCTTGTTCCCCAAGGGCATGGACGCGAATGAATACGCGCTCAAGGTCACACCGGCGGCAAAGTCGTTAGGTGTGGTGATCCGCAAAGCGCAGTGGCTTGGGAAGGGAGAGGCGCCGACGATGAGGCCATTGCCGCCCGTGGTGATGCCGATCCCGGTCGCGAACGAAGAGGCGGCTAAAGAGGAAATCTCGGCGCCGGCCGAGAGTGCGCCGGGCGCCGCTGCGGCGTCGATTACGAACCCGCCGGTGGTGGCGGACACCGTTCCCGCGCCGATCCTGGCTTTGCCTGCATCCCCGCTGCCAGCGTTGGCTGCCGCCGAGATCGAAGCGCAAGTGCGCGATGAAGAGATCGTGATACCCATGGGCGATCGGCGCTACCGCATCCGCGGGCTCGCCAAGAATCTCGCCTTCGATGTGCTGCTGAAAGTCAACGTGCTGGTGGCGCGCGGCGAGGCCTTCCACGTCGATACGCTGGATCTCTACAGCGTGCGCGCACGAAATGGTTTTATGGCACAGGCGGCGCGCGAGCTCAACGTCACCGAGGATGTAATCCGCCACGACTTAGGCAAAGTGCTGCGCAAGCTCGAAGAATGCCAAGAAAAGCAGATCGCGAAGACGCTGCAACCAATGCAGAAAGCGCCGATGCCGGCCGAGGAGCAAGCCGAGGCATTGGCGCTGCTCAAGGACCCGCATTTACTCGATCGGCTGCTCGCCGATTTTACGCGCTGCGGCGTGGTGGGTGAGGAAAGCAACAAACTCATCGGCTATTTAGCCGCGACTTCCCGCAAGCTCGATGCGCCGCTCGCGGTGATGGTGCAGTCGAGTTCGGCGGCCGGGAAGTCCTCACTGATGGAAGCGGTGCTCGCGTTCATGCCGGCGGAGGACAAGGTGCAGTACTCGGCGATGACCGGCCAAAGCCTGTTTTACATGGGCGCGGTGGACTTGAGGCACAAGATCCTCGCGCTTGCCGAGGAAGCCGGCGCGGCACGCGCGAGCTATGCGCTGAAGCTCTTGCAGAGCGAGGGGGTGCTCTCCATCGCTTCGACCGGTAAAGACCCCGAAACAGGAAAGCTCGTCACGCAAGAATACCGGGTCGAGGGTCCGGTGATGATCTTCTCCACGAGCACGGCGATCGATCACGACGAGGAGTTATTGAACCGGTGCTTGACGCTCGGAGTCGATGAATCGCGCGAGCAGACGCGTGCGATCCTCTCCTTGCAGCGCCAGAAACGTACCCTCGACGGCCTGTTCGCGCGGCGCCAGAAGGAAAAGTTGCTGACCGTTCATCAAAACGCGCAGCGACTGCTGCGTGCCATCGCGGTGCGCAACCCCTACGCCGATGCGCTGACCTTCCCGGACGAGCGCACGCGCTTGCGGCGTGATCACGAGAAGTATCTGACGCTGATCGATACGTTGGCGCTGCTGCATCAGCACCAGCGCGAGATCAAGAGTGCCGAACACGACGGCGAGCGGATCGAGTACGTCGAAGTGACGCTGGGGGATATCGCGACGGCGAACCAGCTCGCGCACGAGGCCTTGGGCCGATCCCTCGATGAACTCTCCCCGCAGACTCGGCGGCTGCTGCAGCTGGTGACGGCGATGGTAGATCAGCAATGCCGCGCGCAAGCCATCACCCGCTGCAATCATCGCTTTAGCCGCCGTGAGGTGCGCGAATCCACGAACTGGTCGGACTTCCAGGTAAAGATGCACATGCACAAACTTGAAGAACTGGAATACGTGCTGGTGCATCGCGGCGGTCGTGGACAGAGCTTCGTGTACGAGCTGCTCTATGACGGGGCGGGTCGCGACGGCAAACCGTTCCTGATGGGCCTCATCGATGTGCAGATGTTGAAACATGCCTACGATGAAAAGAAGGAGCATCGAAATCCCAACTTGGAGCATCCAAGTAGCCCCCAGGTAGCATCCATGGAGTATGGGGGTAGCGAGCCAAAAAACTCACCAAATGCCATAAATAAGGGTGCTTCCAGAGAAACCGCGAAAAGGAACGGCAAAACCGCATCCGGGGACGAGAGCGCATCCATCCCATCGTACCCGTCCTCTATAGCCGCTGGCTTCCAGTAGTCCATGCCGCGCAAGGGTCAACGCATCAAGCATCACAAGACCGCGTGGCCGAAGCCGCGCGGCGGCCGCAAGAGCGAGGCTCCCGATCCGTTGGCGCATCTGCCGCTCGCCGCGTATCTCAATGCCCATCTGGAATGGATGCAAGTGTCGGGATACTCGCAGGACACCGCCCGAGGCCGCCGGATCGCGCTACGGCGGTTTATCACCTGGTGCGAGGAACGGTCGCTCCGCGAGCCGAAAGACATCACCAAGCCGATCCTGGAGCGTTATCAGCGGCATTTATTTTACTACCGCAAGGCCGATGGCAAACCGATGACGATGGGCAGCCAGTTCGGGTGCTTGGCGCCCTTGAAGACGTTCTTCAAGTGGCTGACCAAGGAAAATCACATCCTCTACAACCCGGCCTCGGAGCTGACGCTGCCACGCCTACCCAAACATCTTCCGCGGGTGATTTTATCCATCCAGGAGGTCGAGGCGATCTTGCGCGAAGCGGAGCCGACCACGGCGCCCGGCCTGCGGGATCGGGCGATGCTCGAAACCTTGTACTCGACCGCGTTGCGACGCATGGAACTGCCGGGGCTCGCGCTGTATGACGTGGACACCACGCGCCGGCTCGTCATGGTGCGCGAGGGCAAAGGTAAACGCGATCGGGTGATCCCGATCGGTGCGCGAGCCGCAGCCTGGGTCGAGAAATACCTGCAAGAATCCCGGCCGCAGTTACTGATCGGCGACACCGAGGCCTTGTTCCTCTCCGACTACGGCGAGCCGGTGACACCGGAATACGTGGCTGAGCGCGTGCGCCGCTACATGCACTTCGCCGGCATTAACAAACCCGGCGCCTGTCATCTACTGCGTCACGCCTGCGCGACGCACATGCTGGAGAACGGTGCTGATACCCGCTTCATCCAGGCTTTGCTCGGTCACGAGAATCTCGCCACCACGCAAGTTTACACCCACGTCTCGATCGAGAAGCTCAAGCAGATCCACGATGCGACGCACCCGGCGAAACTGCACCGGACAGCACCAGAGCCGCGGCGAGAACCTTCATCTGCTGAATCGCTGCTCGCCGCGCTCGAAGCGGAGAGTGACGAGGGCAACGGAGCGGGCATATCAACATAATGCGAAAAGTTTATGCGCAGTCGCACCGCCGGCATCGGTGCCGATCATCGAGACTCCATCCGTCTGGCGCCGGCGGTGCGACTGTCCGCCGCTGGCGTGTCGGCCGCATAATCTGCACTATGTTGAATGCCCGCCGCGCAAGGAAGCCTTGCGCGCTTGTCGCTCCGCGGGTTGTTTGATCGTGATCGTCCGACAAGAAAGGGTGTCCCATGAACCACGCTCGCGCCGCCCCGTGCTCGGTGCTCCACCAAGAAAAGAGGGTTCGCTGTGTCCGTTCAGGCTAGCACCGTGCTCGCCGCGTCAAGGGCTGCGTGAATGGCCGCGGCGGCCACCCTTGACACGGCTGCGCGCGGCGCTCGGTAAACCTGGTCCACAACAAACCAGGAGCCGATCATGAACACCGTCGAGATTACAATCACGCTGACCGAGACCCAAGCATGGCAGTTCGCCCAGTTCTTGAAGCGTGCCTGCTTCAGTGACTATCGCAGCCACGCCACCAGCGAGGCCGAGGCGTATCACATGATCGATGCCGGCGAGCAAATCCGCCGAGCCCTCGCCGAACACGGCTACGCCCCGCGGTAGCTATCCTGCCGCACCCTTCAAAAGGCCGGTTCACGCCGGCCTTCCTTTAGCTGCGTCCGGCGGCAACAATCACACCTTGACCGCACCCCTCAGTTAAGCCGAAACTCGCGTCTGGGCCAAAACGAATTTACCGCGGGGGTCGCGTCATCCTCGCTCGCTCTTTAAGCCGCTGACTCGCCTTGGAAAAACAGCTCCTGTTACGACGAAGTCGTGTCGGAGCAAACTGTTTATACCTATGTCGGGGATGATCCGATCGGTAAGACAGATCCCTTTGGGAGAGACGGAGATTCGAGTCTCCAATGGGATGGCTTTTCGGCTGCGCAATTGACTGCGGCGGCCGAAATGGCACAGGTTCAAGATATGAAATCGGAAGCGGGGAAGGAGCTACTTACATACGATAACCGACAGGCGGAACTGAAGACCGCGGCGGCAGGGTTTGCGCTTACGTCAGCGATACCTGGTGTTGACGTAGTAACCGGGCCAGTTTCTGCGGCGCTTACAATTGGGGCGTTGTATGACGAGAAAGTTACTACAGGACATTTCGATACTACCGAAGCGCTTCTCACGGTGTTAGGCGTTATCCCGGGTGCCAAGGCGCTCGGTGCACTAACGAAGCTGAAACACGGGGAAGAGATCTCTGAAGCCGCCCAACACGCGCTTCACGCCACAGCTTCTGTCGCTGCCGCGGGGCAGGCGGTTGCGAAGGCGGCAGCTCCAGCGCAAGAAGCGCATGGCGCCTCTCAATCTGCAGCAAGCCCGCAAAGGAAAACATTTACCTACACGCCACTTGGCTCCCGAATTGCTCGAACTATTACGTGTTCCTCAGCCACCGATTGCGTCGAAAACTAATACATTGTCGACTACTGGAAGTGGCGGATGCGCTGCAACTAGCTTCTACCGGACTGACTCAGCAGTTGAAGCCAATGCTTGATACGCAGGACCATTTTAGCTGAATTCCCGCTGCAGTCTGAGCCATAAATGTCTGAACGCCCTCGAACCTCACATGTAGTTTCAACTGCGGTCTTCGTTCCAACGGCGTTGGCTTATGCTTGGATGTCGATCGGATATCCGCGATCGGGGTTGGCTCTCTTCTTAGTGTTCATGGTCTGGTCCTATCTTGTAGGGGTGTTCAAACGCGTTTCAGAGTGGCCGCTCATCTCAAAAATCACTTTGGCGTGCGGCCCGCCATTGATCGCCCTTGGGGGCTATTTTGGTACGGAAAAGACTACATATGCGATGATGATGCCAGGGCTCCTATACTGTGTCCTAAGCATCGCAGGCGGGCTCGCCCTGCAAAAGTTCGACTAATAGGAGCTGCGTCCCAGGGTGACCGCCGGGAAAGCGCTGCGGAGGCGCGAGGCCTATGAGGGCGGCGGTAATGCATGCATGCAGAATAGGTGAGGAGCGAGTTTTGTCGACGGTTGTGCGACAACGGCGGCTCGGGGCGCTGGGATCGGCTGGAGTCATTTCTGCGGCGGTGAGTGTGCGGTGAGCTGACCCAAGGCGTCCGAGGCGGTGCGAATGGGGATGCCCTGGTACTCGGTGAGGACGAGCAGGTGCCGCTTGTCCCCGGAGACGATGATCTCGGCTTTGGCGGCGAGCGCGCAGGCGAGGACGTGATCGTCGTCGGGGTCGCGGCTTACCGGGGCGGGAAGTGCCTCCGGGGTGACGACCTCGGCCAGGTGCTCATAGTCCTGGACGAGCTCGGCGGCGGAAAGCCCGGCGGCGCGTACCCGCTTGGCGAATTTGTCGCGGGCGATGACCTCAGCGAGCTCCGCCAGCAGCGTCACGCTCGTGTAGAGGGAGACCTTGCGCTCGCGAGCGAGATCGAGCAGGCGGCGCGGCGGCCCCTGCCAGAGCAGTCCCGAGAGGACGGTATTGGTGTCAGCGACGATCCGCATCGCGGCCGCGCCGGGCGGCGTGTACGGCGTTGATCTCGGCTTGGATCTCGTCCTCGGACATTGGGGGCTCGTTCATC
>JBAUOO010000107.1:0-4668 GCA_049579785.1 Steroidobacteraceae bacterium | reverse complement strand
TGCTGCCGAAGAACACCGAGATCGAGACGGCGCTCGCCGAATACCAGCGCCTCTTCGCCCATGAGTCGCACGTCGAGTCGCTTCAGGCTCAGCGACGGGCGGCTCTCGCGGCCATGCAGCAACTGCGGGAATTCGAGCCGCGGCTCGTTGGCGCGGTACTCAGCGGCACGGCGACGGAGCACTCGCAGGTGCAGCTGCACCTTTTTGCCGACTACCCCGAGTCGGTGGCGCTGAAGCTCATCGACCACGGCATCGCCCACGAGGTGACCGAGAGGCGGGTACGCATGAGCCCGGAACGGGTGCTCGCCTACCCGGGGCTGCGTTTCGAGTTGGAGGATCAGGCCATCGAAGTCACGGTCTTCCCAACCGACGGCATCCGCCAGGCGCCGGTGAGTCCGGTCGACGGACGGCCAATGCGGCGCGCGAGTGCGCTCGAGGTGGAGGCGCTGCTCGAGGGCTAGCTGCGCTTGCCGATCTCGACGTAGTCCCGCCGCGTCGGGCCCGTGTAGAGCTGCCTCGGCCGCCCGATGCGCATCGCCGGATCGGCGATCATCTCCTGCCAGTGCGCGACCCAGCCCACGGTGCGCGCGATCGCGAACATCACCGTGAACATCGAGCGCGGGATGCCGATGGCGCTGTAGATGATGCCGGAGTAGAAATCGACGTTCGGGTAGAGCTTGCGCTCGATGAAGTATTCGTCCTTGAGCGCGATTTCCTCCAGGCGCAGCGCCAGCTCGAAGAGCGGATTGTCGGAGCGGCCCAGACGCGCCAGCACCTTGTGACACATCTCGCGGATGATCTTGGCGCGCGGATCGAAATTCTTGTAGACGCGGTGGCCGAAGCCCATCAGGCGGAAATGGCTCGATTTATCCTTGGCGAGGCCGAGGAACTTCGGAATGTTGTCGGCGGTGCCGATCTGCTCGAGCATGGTGAGCACCGCCTCGTTGGCGCCGCCGTGCGCCGGACCCCAGAGCGCGGAGACTCCCGCCGAGATGGCGGCGTAGGGGTTGGCGCCGGTGCTGCCCGCGAGCCGCACGGTCGAGGTGCTGGCGTTCTGCTCGTGGTCCGCATGCAGGATGAAGAGCAGATCGAGCGCCTGCGCGGCGACGGGATCGACGTGGTACGGCTCGCACGGGACGGCGTAGAGCATGTGCAGCAGGTTGCTGCCGTAATCGAGATCGTTGCGCGGATAGATGTAGGGCTGCCCGAGTGCGTGTTTGTGAGCGGCCGCGGCGATGGTCGGAATCTTGGCGATGATGCGGTGCGCGAATATCTCCCGCTGCCGCGGGTTATAGATGTCCATCGTGTCGTGATAGAACGCGGACAGCGAGGCCACCACCGCCGAGACCATCGCCATCGGGTGCGCGTCGTAATGGAAGCCATGGAAGAAGCGCAGCAGCGACTCGTTGATCATCGTGTGATGACGGATGCTGCCCTCGAATTCCTCGAGCTGCTTGCGGCTCGGCAGATTGCCGTGCAGCAGCAGATACGCCACCTCCATGAACGTGCTCTTCTCGGCCAGCTGCTCCACCGGATAGCCGCGGTAGAGCAACACGCCCGCATCACCATCGATATAGGTGATGCGGCTTTCGCAGGCGGCAGTGGCGCCGAATCCCGGATCGTAGGTGAAGACTCCGAGATCCTTGTTGAGCGCGGCGATATCGACGACGGAGGGTCCGATGGTGCCCGGACGGACCGGCAGGCTGACCTTGTGGTCGGTGGCTCGGTCAGTGAGCTCGAATGTCTTGGTCATTCGGTGGACGCTTTCCGTTTGGCCTCTGAGACCCGCCACCGCGAGCTGCCAATGCTTCGGGAAGCGGCCATCGGCACCAGCGGGGGACGGCGCGTGCGCGCCGCAGCGGAAGGGTTACACGGTCCGCGCTCCGAATCAAGGCGCAATTGTGCCGCCCAGCCTACCGGCGGGTAGACTATCGAGGTGCTCGAAACTCCACCGCTCGCGCTTTACGTGCATTTTCCCTGGTGTGTGCGTAAGTGTCCCTACTGCGATTTCAACTCGTACACGCTCCATGGCGATCTCGAGGAGCGACGCTACATCGAGGCGCTGCAGCGCGATCTCGAGGCGCAGGCGCCGGAAGCAGCCGGCCGCGAAGTGCTCAGCATCTTCCTGGGCGGCGGCACGCCGAGCCTGTTTTCGCCGCGCGCGATAGCGGCTCTTCTTGATGCGGCGCGGCGGCATCTCACGCTCGCAGCCGACCTCGAGGTCAGCCTTGAGGCGAATCCCGGCACCGTCGAGCGCGGCCGCTTCGCCGAATACCGCGCCGCCGGCGTCACTCGCGTCTCCCTCGGTGGCCAGTCCTTCGACGATGCGCAACTGGCGGCACTCGGGCGCATCCACTGCGCCGACGAGACGCGCCGCGCCGCGGCGGAGCTGCACGCCGCCGCCATGGACAACTTCAACATTGATCTCATGTATGGCTTGTCGGGGCAGGATGCCGCCGCCGCGCTGCGCGATGTCGATGAGGCGCTCGCGCTCGCCCCGAGCCATCTCTCCCATTACCAGCTCACGATCGAGGCCGGCACGGTCTTCGCCGGCCGGCCGCCGCAGCTTCCCGACGAGGAGGTGATCGAGCGGATGCTCGAGGGCTGTCGGGCGCGTCTCGAAGCGGCGGGGTTCGGCCAGTACGAGGTCTCCGCCTATGCCGCTGCCGCCCGACGCTGCCGCCACAACCTCAACTACTGGTCCTTCGGCGACTACCTCGGAATCGGCGCGGGCGCGCACGGCAAGTTGACCATCGGCGCCTGCGAGACGGGGCGGGGAGGGGTGGTGCGCACCACGCAGTGGCGCGAGCCGCGGCGCTACCTTGCCTCGGCCGGAGGCGGCACGTTCACCCGCGTGGCGATCCCGCCCGCCGAGCTGCCGTTCGAATTCATGCTGAATGCGCTGCGGCTCGTCGAGGGATTCGATGGGGCGACCTTCACCGCCCGGACGGGACTCCCCTGGCGCACCGTCGCCGAGCCGATGGCGGATCTCATCAACGAGGGCTTGATCGTCGCCAGCGGGACGTGCTATCGAGCCAGCCCGCTCGGGCTGCGGTTCCTCAATGACATCTTGTTACGTTTCATGACGGAAATCCCGAAAAGCGCCGGTCAATCGGAATTGTCAACCACTCCAGCGCCTGCGCCAGCGATCGGCGGACGCGCTTTATTCACAGCCCTGGGGGGTGGGAACGTAAAATGAGTAAATTAGCCGTCAAAGCCACCATGTAGGTCAATGATGTATCTATAAGCTATTGATAAAGCAGAACAAAAATGGCTGGTCATTTTTTAGCCATTGCAATAAATATGCAATATAGACGGGAAATTTTACCCATGCGGGGATGCTCGCCCACAGAGTTATCCACAGCTTCTGTGGATAAGGGGGCCTGGGGCTTGGCGGTTGATGCGCGGGGTTTCTGCCGCCGCCGCCCTGAGTCTGGGCGAGATTCTCGAGACGCTTGTCGCAGCCGAATTCGGCGGCTACACTCCCCGACCCTTTGAACCGAAGCCGTCCGGCCCCATGTAGGACCGCACTGCCACCGCCTGAAGCCTGCCATGAAACCCGACATCCATCCTGCGTACAAAGAGATCACGGTTACCTGCTCCTGCGGCAACTCGTTCAAGACGGGCTCCACCCTCGGACACGACCTGCAGGTGGAGGTGTGCTCGAGCTGCCATCCTTTCTACACGGGCAAGCAGAAGATGGTCGACACCGCCGGGCGGGTCGACAAGTTCCGCAAGAAGTACGGGACCGCGGGCGCCGCGAAGTAGCCGCCCCGCCGGAGGCCCGCCGCTCGGCGGCTGGGCGAACTACTCACCGCCACCCTGGATCGAGAACGTTCGCGGGCGGATCGCGCCGCCGCAGCACGCGCCAGAGCTCCCAGATCGCGAGCAGCCGCTTTCTCCTTCCCTTCGTACTCGCCCTCGTCCTCGTGCCGCGAGGCACTGGCAACGTGGGGCGGCCACGCTCAGGCTCATCGTGGCGACATTCGCTCGCGGGCCTGGGCGCTATTCGGTACTCGGCACCTGCTCGCGCGGGGCGATATCTAAGCAATTGAATATCAAGAGATATGGCCATCGAGTGGCCTCGATAGCTACGTATCCAGCTACAGGCGCAAGGCACTGGGTGGAGCGGGGAGCGCGCATCGCGATCGTCATGCGCTCCAGTCAAGGCGGCTGAGTAAAATTGCTCAATGTCCCGAGCAAACCGTAGACCGACGTTCGATCATCGTACTCGGAAGGCTGATCGCCGCGATGCAGCGCTTTGCGCGTGGCGAGGGCCTTTGACGAGCGAGCCATGCTCGAGATCGACTCGGAAGTGGTCAGCTTCCGAGCCGCTTCCGACTCGTTCGTGGCCGTACGACGTCTCAGGCGGCGCGACCATCTCACGCTGCCAATGATCCGGGCGCTATATGAAAAGCTCGATATTCCCCCAGCGCTGCTCGTCCGCGGACCAAGCGGGAAATACGAGATAGGAGCGGATTTCGACGAGGCGCTCAGGGGGTCACCGCCATCGAAGTGAAGAGCGCCCGCGCGCCGCAGGCGCATCCGGGGACGGCTGCTTTTGCCCCGCATTCAAGCTGAATGCGCGCGCTGCTCGTGGGTGGGGACGGGATTTCAGTGGAAGAATTCCTGAGTCGGCCGGTATCCCAATGCTGGCAAACTGAGGCT
>JBAUOO010000106.1:0-26358 GCA_049579785.1 Steroidobacteraceae bacterium | reverse complement strand
GTGCAGCGCCGCCGAGCACCCGGCGATGCCGCCGCCGACCACGCAGACGTCGCACTCCACCGCACCGGCGAGCGCCGCCCGCTCGGGAGCGGCTCGCGCCGAGGCGGCATAGTAAGAAGCGGCATGCGCGGCCACCAGGATACCCTCGCTTTTCAGGGACTTATGTGCACGGCCCGTCCGGTCCGAACCCCGAGGAGAATAGCGAGGCGACCGCCAGGTGAGCAATGACCGCCTTGCCCATGGCTGTGGTCTAATTGATATCCGCATGGCATCCACTCGTCCCCTCATTGGCCTTCCCGCAGACCGCCGGATGATCGGCCTGCACCCTTTTCACGCGGTGGGGGAGAAGTACGCGCGGGCGGTGCTGGATGCCGCCGGTGGGCTGCCGCTGCTCGTTCCCGCGCTCGCCGAGGAGCTGCGCCTGGAAGAGTTGGTGGACCGACTCGATGGGCTCCTCTTCACCGGCAGCCCCTCGAATGTCGAGCCGCACCATTACGCGGGTCCGCCGAGCCAACCTGGAACCCTGCACGATCCGGCCCGGGATGCCACGACTCTGCCGCTCATCCGCAAGGCAGTGGGAGCCGGCGTTCCGGTTCTCGGCATCTGCCGCGGATTCCAGGAGGTCAACGTCGCCTTCGGCGGCAGCCTCCATCAGCGCGTGCACGAAGTTCCGGGCCATCTCGATCATCGGGACGATGAGACGCAGCCGCTCGCGGTGCAGTATGGGCCCGCGCACGAGGTGATCCTCGAGGCCGGCGGCCTGCTTCGCTCGCTCGCCGGTACCGAGCGCGTGAGTGTCAACTCCTTGCATTCGCAGGGCATCGAACGGCTCGGCCAGGGTCTTGCCATCGAGGCGCGGGCCCCGGACGGACTGGTCGAGGCATTCAGAGTCGAGGGCGCGGCGCGGTTTGCACTCGCGGTGCAGTGGCATCCCGAGTGGAGAGTCATGGAGAACCCGCTGTCGCGCGCCCTCTTTGCAGCGTTCGGCGGCGCGTGCCGCGCCCGCGCCGAATCCAGGTGAGAGGCACGCATGGTGAGCGAAATCCGCCAGTTCTTCCGCGATCACGGCATCTCCGAGGTCGAGGCCATCATTCCCGACATGGCCGGGATTGCGCGCGGCAAGATCATGCCGGCGGAGAAGTTCGCCGAGGACGGCGGCATGCGTCTGCCGGAGAGCGTGTTCCTGCAGACCGTCACCGGCGACTATCCGCCGGAGCCCGATGCGGCCATGAGCCCCGCAGAGATCGACATCGTGCTCAAAGCCGACCCGAAGACCGTGCGCCGAGTGCCCTGGGCGGCCGAGCCGACAGCGCAGGTGATCCACGACTGCTTCTACTCGGACGGCAGGCGGGTCACCATGGCGCCGCGGCACGTGCTGCGCAATGTCCTCGAGCTCTATGCGCAGCGGGGCTGGGCGCCGGTCGTGGCACCGGAGCTGGAGTTCTACCTGGTCGAGCAGAACAAGGACGCCGACTATCCGCTGCGGCCCCCGGTAGGGCGCTCGGGCCGGGCAGAGCCCGGACGGCAGTCCTACAGCATCGCCGCGGTGAACGAATTCGATCCGCTCTTCGATGACATCTACCAGTTCTGCGAGGACCAGGAGATCGAGATCGATACGCTGATCCACGAGGACGGGCCGGCGCAGATGGAGATCAACCTGATTCACGGACCGCCGCTCGAGCTTGCGGACCAGGCCTTTCTCTTCAAGCGCACGGCGCGAGAGGCGGCGCTGCGGCACAAGATCTATGCCACCTTCATGGCGAAGCCGCATGCGAAGGAGCCGGGCAGCGCCATGCACATCCATCAGAGCGTGCTGGACGTCAAGACCGGTCGCAACATCTTCAGCAATCCCGATGGCACGCCATCACCGCTTTTCTTCGCGCACATCGGCGGGCTGCAGAAATATCTGCCGGCAGCCATGTCGCTCTTCTGCGCCAACGTCAACTCCTATCGGCGCCTCACCCGCTATCTTTCGGCGCCGATCAACGTGCATTGGGGATACGACAACCGCACGGCGGGGCTGCGCGTGCCGATGTCAGGACCGGAGGATCGCCGGGTCGAGAACCGCGTCGGAGGCGCCGACGCCAATCCCTACATCGCCATCGCCGCCTCGCTCGCCTGCGGCTATCTCGGCATGGTCGAGGGGCTGACGCCCTCGGACCCGATCACCGGCAGCGCGCACGAGCTGCCCTTCGGGCTGCCGCGGTCCCTTGATGAGGCGCTGCGGGAGCTGCGTCAGAGCGAGCCGCTGGTGAAGCTGCTCGGCGAGGCGTTCGTCTCGGCCTTCACCATCGTGAAGGAGGCCGAGTACGAGGTCTTCCTGCAGGTGATCAGCTCTTGGGAGCGGGAGCACCTGCTGCTGAATGTCTAAGAAGTGGCCTGCGGCGCTTGTTCAATGGCTGAAAGTGGCTTGCGGCCCTTTCAACGGATCGGCGCCCGCGCCCGGTTGGGGGCGCGGGCAAAAGGCGGCTTTTGCCCGCTACCGCGAGGATCCAGGGGATGAAACGCCTTGCCATCTGCATTGCCGCGGCACTGGCGGTCCTGCTCACCGCCTGCTCCCAATCCGGCAGCAACGTCGTCAACGTCTACAACTGGTCCGACTACATCGACCCGCGAGTGCTGAAGGACTTCGAGAAGCAGTACGGCATCAAGGTCAACTACGACGTATTCGACAAGAACGAGGTGCTCGAGACGAGGCTCCTCACCGGCAACACGGGCTTCGATGTCGTGGTGCCGTCGGCTCCCTTCCTCGAGCTGGAAGTGCGCGCCGGCGCCCTCGAGAAGCTCGACAAGTCCGAGTTGCCGAACCTGAAGTACCTCGATCCGGCTATCCGGCGCAGCGTCGCGCAGTACGATCCCGGCAATCAGTACGCCGCCGACTACATGTGGATCACCTCGGGACTCGGCTACGACGTCCAGGCGGTGAAAGCCCGCCTGCCCGATGCGCCGCTCGACAGCTGGCGCCTCCTTTACGATCCGGCGTATGTCTCGAAGCTCAAGGACTGCGGCGTCACGATCCTCGATGAGCCGACGGAGGTCATCGGCACCGCGCTCCTTTATCTCGGCAAAAACCCCAACAGCGAGTCGCCCGCCGATCTCGCGGCCGCCATGAGAGTGCTGATGGCCATCCGGCCGTACGTGCGCTACGTCAACTCTTCGCGCTACATCGATGATCTGGCCAATGGAGAGATCTGCCTCGCGCTCGGCTGGTCGGGGGACGTCAAGCAGGCGCAGGTGCGGGCGCAGCAGGCCGGCCGGACGTACACGATCGCCTACTCCATCCCGAAGGAGGGTGCGGTCGAGAACTTCGATGTGCTCGCGATTGCGCTCAACGCGCCGCATCCGCGCAACGCCAACCTCTTCATCAATTACCTCCTGGATCCGCGCGTCGCCGCCCGCAACTCCGATCTCGTCAAGTACGCCAATGGCGATCTGGC
Organism: Steroidobacteraceae bacterium; assembly: GCA_049579785.1. Taxonomy (GTDB): domain Bacteria; phylum Pseudomonadota; class Gammaproteobacteria; order Steroidobacterales; family Steroidobacteraceae; genus 13-2-20CM-66-19. The sequence continues at coordinate 22,921 of JBAUOO010000106.1, read as the reverse complement.
TTCCCGGCCGTACATGGAGAAATCGGTGCGGAACGACCCGGGCATCTATCCCTCGCCCGCGGTGATGCGGACCTTGGTTCCGGAGCGGGCGAAGTCGATGCGGTTCATGCGGCGGCTGACCCGCGCCTGGACGGACTTCAAGACGGGAAGTTAGAGCGACAGGACCCACGCGATGAATGCCCAACCGTCGACCGTGCCCGATCCGGCGCCACCCTACGTTCGGCTCGAGGCGGTCAGCAAGAAGTTCGGCGAGTTTCTCGCCGTGGACCAGGTCTCGCTCGAGATCCGTCGCGGCGAGATCTTCTGCCTGCTCGGCGGCTCGGGCTCCGGCAAGACGACGCTGCTGCGAATGCTGGCGGGCTTCGAGACCCCGAGCGCCGGACGCATCTACATCGACGGCGCGGACATGAGTGCGGTGCCGCCCTACGAGCGGCCTGTCAACATGATGTTCCAGTCCTATGCGCTCTTTCCGCACATGAGCGTGGAGAAGAACGTCGCCTTCGGCCTCGAGCAGGAGCGGGTCGGTCGCTCGGAGATCCGCCGGCGCGTGGCGGAGATTCTGGAGATCGTGCAGATGGGCGCCTATGCCGCGCGCAGGCCGCACCAGCTCTCCGGCGGTCAGCGCCAGCGGGTCGCGCTGGCGCGGGCGCTCATCAAGCGGCCGAAGCTGCTGCTCCTCGATGAGCCGCTGGCGGCTCTCGATCGCAAGCTTCGAGAGCGAACCCAGTTCGAGCTGCTCAACATCCAGGAGCGGCTCGGCGTCACCTTCATCGTGGTCACGCACGACCAGGAGGAGGCGATGACGTTGTCCACACGCATGGGCGTCATGGACCGCGGACGGATCGTGCAGATAGGAACACCGGCGCAGATCTACGAAGCGCCCGCCAGCCGGTTCGTCGCCGACTTCATCGGCTCGGTGAATCTTCTGGAGGGCCGGGTGGTGGCTCGCGGCGCGAACGATCTCACCATCGACTGCGAGCCCTTCGGCTGCACCATCCGGAGCGCGCATCGCGTGGAGTGCGCACCGGGAGATACCGTCTGGGTGGCGATCCGGCCGGAGAAGATCGCCCTCACGGGCGAAGGCGCGGTGGGCGGGCCGCAGCCGGGGGAGAACCGCCTCGGTGGCAAGGTCCGGGAGGTCGCCTACATGGGCGATGTATCGATCTGCCTGGTCGAGATCGATTCCGGCAAGGTGGTGCGGGTGACTCTTCCCAACCGCGCGGGCATCGCCCTGCAGCGTGATCTGCGGCACGCGGCGGTGCTCTTGTCATGGGACGCCGCGAGTCCCGTGATTCTGACACGTTAGATCCTGTGCATGGAACAGCCTGATATGCGGGGACTCATCGAACGGCTGCAGAATCGTGCCGGACGCCGCCTCGTAATCGGCATCCCGGCGCTGTGGCTGGCGATTTTCTTCCTCATTCCCTTTCTCATCGTCCTCAAGATCTCGTTCGCGGAGCCGCGGCTCGCGATCCCGCCGTACACGCCGCTCCTTATCTGGCTTCACGGGCTGCCAATCCCGAAATTCCATCTATCGGGCTACCTTTACCTCTTCACCGATCCGCTCTATCTGCGCTCCTACCTCTACTCCGTCATGGTGGCGGCGGTCTCGACGCTCCTTTGCTTGGCTGTCGGCTACCCGATGGCGTATGCCATCGCGCGCGCCGGGGAGGCCTGGCGAACCTTCCTCCTGATGTTGATCGTGCTGCCGTTCTGGACCTCGTTCCTGCTGCGCGTCTACGCCTGGATCGGGCTGTTGCAGAACGACGGCCTCATCAACAACGTGTTGATGAGCCTCGGCCTGATCCGTCATCCCGTCACTTTGCTGCAGACTGACTTCTCGCTCTACATCGGAATCGTCTATTCCTACCTGCCGTACATGATCCTGCCTCTTTATGCCAACCTGGAGAAGCACGATCCGGCGCTGCTCGAGGCGGCGGCCGACCTCGGCGCGCGGCCCCTGAGAGCCTTCCTGCGCGTGACCCTGCCGCAGTCGCTGCCCGGCGTCGCCGCCGGCTCGCTCCTCGTCTTCATCCCGGCGGTCGGCGAATACGTCATTCCGACGCTGCTCGGCCGCACCGATCAGATCATGATCGGACGCATGCTGTCGGATGAGTTCTTCGACAATCGCGACTGGCCGGTGGCGAGCGGGGTGGCGATCCTGATTCTCCTGCTGCTCGTCGTGCCCATCGTGCTGCTGCAGCGGGTCGAGCGCAGTGAGTTGGAACCAGAGGCGGAGGCTCAGGCGGACACATGAGCAGGAGAGGGCTCTTCTCGCGTACGGCGCTCGTGCTCGGGCTGGTATTCCTCTACGTACCGATCCTCTCGCTGATCGTGTACTCCTTCAACAACAGCCGCCTGGTCACGGTTTGGGATGCGGCGCACTCGCCCACTCTCAAGTGGTACGGCGTACTCCTCTCGGACGGACAGGTTCTCGATGCCGCCTGGCTGTCGCTGCGCGTGGCCGTCTGCGCGGCGAGCACCTCCGCGGTTCTCGGGACCCTGGCGGGGACGGCACTCGCGCGTTTCGGCGCCTTCCGCGGCCGCGCCCTGCTCCTGGGCATGACGACCGCGCCCATCGTGATGCCGGAGGTGATCAGCGGCCTCTCGCTCCTGCTCTTCTTCGTCGTCGTGGAGCACGCCATCGGCTGGCCGCGCGGCATGGGGGCGCTCACGATCACGCTCGCCCACGTCTCCTTCTGCATGGCGTACGTCACCGTGGTGATACAGTCGCGTCTGGCGGGCTTCGATGAGTCGCTGGAGGAGGCGGCGCAGGACCTCGGCGCCCGCCCCGCGAAGGTGTTCTGGCGCATCACGCTGCCGCTCATCCTGCCAGCGGTGCTGGCCGGCTGGCTGCTCGCCTTCACCCTCTCGTGGGATGACCTGGTCATCTCGCAGTTCGTCGCAGGTCCTGGCTCGAGCACGCTGCCGATGGTGATCTTCTCCAAGGTGCGGCTCGGGGTGAGTCCGGATGTGAATGCGCTCGCCACCCTCATGGTATCGGTGGTGGCGAGCGGAGTGGTGATCGCCACGCTGTGGATGCGTCATCGACAGAGACGACGGGAGCTCGACATGCAGCTTGCCGCCGCCGCCAACCTTTGATGGGAACGAGCAAATGACACGCAAACTCCTGGGTATCGATGTGGGTGGCTCCTTCATCAAGGCGGGTGTGGTGGACCTCGAGGCGAGGGGTCTCGTCGGTGAGATCATCTCCGCGCCGACGCCTCAGCCTTCGACACCCGAGGCGATGATGCCGACCATCGGCGCGCTCGCCGCGAAGCTGCCCCAGGCTACCGGACGGGTGGGGCTCGCCTTCCCGGCCGTGATCAAGAACGGCCGCGCGCGCACCGCCGCCAACGTCGATCATGCCTGGATCGGGGCGGACGGGGCGGCACTCATCCGCCGTACGCTCGAGCGCGATGCGCTCTTCCTCAATGACGCGGATGCGGCGGGGCTCGCGGAGATGCGCTTCGGGGCCGGGCGCGGTGTGAGCGGCTCCGTCGTCATGCTGACCTTCGGTACCGGCATCGGCTCGGCGCTCTTCATCGAGGGCCGGCTCTTTCCCAACACGGAGCTCGGGCACATGGAGCTCAACGGCATGGACTCCGAGAAGTACGCTTCAGCCCACATCAAGGCCATGCTCAATCTCGACTGGCGGGCCTGGATGGACCGGGTCAATGTCTATCTCGATCGGATGCAGGCGCTCTTCTGGCCCGACCTCTTCATCCTGGGCGGCGCCATCAGCGAGCGCTTCGCGGACTTTGCCCCGCTGCTGCACTGCGACGCCGAGGTTCGCCCGGCGCATTTCGGCAATCAGGCCGGCGTCATCGGCGCGGCGCTCGCCGCCGCGGAAGCACGGCCTGGGTCCGACCAGGCCTGAGCCATCGTAAGCCAATGGCACAAGCTGGGATCCGCCCGAATGCCATGTAGTACCTAGGCGGTAACGGTGACCTTTCCCCGTAGCAAGCTCCCCGACGTCGGCACGACGATCTTCACGATCATGTCGCGGCGCGCGCGCGAGCTCGGCGCGCTCAATCTGGGCCAGGGCTTCCCAGACTACGATATCGATCCGCGACTCGCGCAGCTCACGGGCGAGGCGATGCGCCAGGGTCACAATCAGTACGCCCCGATGGAGGGCGTCCCGGAGCTGCGTGAGCGCATCGCGCGCAAGCTCGCGGCGGGCTACGGGGGCGAGTTCGATCCGGTCTCGCAGATCACGATTACCCTCGGTGCCACCGAGGCGATCTACTCCGCCGTGCAGGCGGTGCTCGGGCCGGGTGAGGAGGCCATCGCCTTCGATCCGGCATATGACTCTTATGAGCCCGCCGTCCGCCTCGCGGGCGGACGGTGCATTCGCCTGCCGCTCATGCCCCCGCAGTTCAGCTACGACTGGGATCGGGTGCGCGGCGCGGTCAATTCACGCACCCGGTTGATCCTCTTCAACACCCCGCACAACCCGGCCTGCACGGCGGCGACGGCGGCGGATCTCGATGAGCTGGCCGCGATCATCCGGGGGCGCGACATCGTCGTGCTCTCCGATGAAGTCTACGAGCACGTGCTCTTCGACGGTCGGGTGCATGCTTCGGTGCTCTCGCATGCGGAGCTGCGGCAGCGCAGCTTCGCGGTCTTCTCCTTCGGCAAGACTCTCCACGCCACGGGGCTGCGCGTCGGCTACTGTGTCGCGGCCCCGGTGCTGACGGGGGAGCTGCGCAAGGTCCATCAATTCAACACGTTCAGCATCGCGAACCCTCTGCAGCAGGCGATCGCGGCGTATCTTACGGAGCGGCCGCGAACCGGGCAGGAGCTGCCTGCCTTCTTTCAGGCCAAGCGCGATCGGCTGCGTGCGGCGCTCGCGGGCTGCGGATTCCGGCTGCCGCCGGCCCACGGCACTTTCTTCCAGCTGCTTGATTTCGGCGGGTTGCTGCCGCCCGGCGATGTCGAGTTCGCGGAGCGCGCGCTGACCGAGGCGCGGGTTGCGACCATCCCGCTCTCACCCTTCTATGCCGAGCCCCCGAAGCTCTCGGTCGTGCGGCTCTGCATCGCCAAGCGCGACGACACGCTCGATGAGGCATCGGCGCGTCTCGCCGGCCTCGCGGCGCAACTGGGCCGCGCGGGCGCATGAGGAGTTCATGAAGAAATCCACCCGAGTCAATCATCCGCCGCCGGTCGAGCTCGCCGCCGACAACCACCCGGTGGTGCCCCCGATCTACCAGAGCGTCAAGTTCGAATTCGACACGCTGGAGGAGACCGAGCGATATCTGCGGGGCGAGCGGCCCGGTTTCTTTTACACCCGCACTTCCAACCCCACCACTCGGCAGCTCGAGCTGCTGCTCGCGGAGCTGCAGGGCCGGGAGGAGTGTCTGGTGACCGCCTCGGGTGCCGGCGCCATCGCGCAGACGCTGCTCGCGCTCACCAAGCAGGGTGATCACGTTCTGTGCTTCGTCGAGACGTACAACCCGACGCGTTATCTCATCCGCCGCCTCCTCGGCCGCTTCGGCGTCACGCATACCATGCTGTCGATCGAGGACACCGCCGGCATCGAGCGGGCGCTCGAGGCCCATCCCACGCGCCTCGTGTGGTTCGAGAGCCCAACCAACCCGGTGACCAAGGTCGCCGACATCGCGGCGATCGCGCGCCTCGCGAAAGCGGCCGGCGCCCTCGTGGCGATGGACAATACCTTCGCGGGCCTGCATCAACACGGCGAGTACGACGTCGATTTGTTCGTGCACAGCCTGACCAAGTACGCCTCCGGCGCGGGTGATGTGCTCGGCGGCGCGGTCATAGGCCGCGGCGAGCTCATCCGCTCGCTGCGGACCGATTTCGGAGTGCTCGGCGGAACGCTCGATCCGCATGCGGCGTATCTCATCTCGAGGGGACTCAAGACCTACTTCGTGCGATATCGGGCGCAGTCCGCAAGCGCGCAGCGCGTCGCCGAGCTCCTCGCCGCCCACCCCGCTGTGGCGCGCGTGCACTACCCGGGGTTACCTTCGCATTCGCGGCATGCGCTCGCGTGCACGCAGATGAAGGACTTCGGTTGCATCGTGAGCTTCGATTTGAAGGGCGGCCGCGAGGCGAGCGGCCGGTTCGCCGATGCGCTGCAGCTCTTCGCGATGGCGGCGAGCCTCGCTTCCGCGGAGTCGCTGGTGGTCACGGCGCAGATGATGGGCGGTCGCGATCTCACCGCCGATCAGCAGGCCGTCTCAGGTGTCACCGAGGGCACGGTGCGCCTCTCGATCGGGCTCGAGGACATCGATGACCTGCTGGAGGATGTGACGCAGGCGCTCAACGCCTGAAGATCCACGCCAGCACCGAGAGCACGAGGCTGACGATCAGCATCGTCGTGAGCGGGAAGAAAAATTTGAAGTGGGGCCGGTCGATGACGATGTCGCCCGGCAGGCGAAAGAGCGGCAGCCGGCGCACCCACGGCCAGAGGAGCCCGAGAAGAATGAGAACGGTGCCGAGCATGACGAGGAGGCGGCTCATGCGAACGGCGAGTTTACCCCGTTTTCAGGCGCCGCTCGCCACTCGCACGCGATGCGGATGATAGGGCAGAACTTCCAGCACCTCGCCCTCCGCCAGCCGCCGCTGCAGCTGCTGCCAGAATTTGGCCGTGAAGATCTCACCGTGAGTGCGTATGAGGATCGCGCGAACCGAGACATCGAAGGCGATGAAGTTGATGAAGGTCTCCGGGAAGACATCGTGCTCGCCGACGTAGAACCAGGGCTCGCCCCGCATCTCATCCTCGGGGTTCGCCGCCTGCGGTATCTCGCGGAAGTGGCAGTCGGTCACCAGGCACAGCTCGTCGTAGTCGTAGAAGATGACTCGTCCATGACGGGTGACGCCGAAGTTCTTCAGCAGCAGGTCGCCCGGAAAGATGTTGGTATGAGCGAGGTCGCGGATGCACTGTCCGTAATCGAGCGCGACCTGCTCGGCGGCGGCGGCAGAGGCGGTGCGCAGGTAGAGATTGAGCGGTGTCATGCGCCGCTCGATGTACATGTGATCGAAAACCAGATGCTCTCGGTCCTGGTGCACGGTGAGCGCAGCTTCCGCCAGCAGCTCTGCCAGCAGCTGCGGCGCGAAGAGCGCCTTGGGGAAGCGCAGCCGGCGGAACTCCTGCGCATCGACCAGCCGTCCGGCGCGATCGTGGCGGAAGACGAGCTGGTATTTCGCCACGACCTCCTCGCGCCGCACGCTCTTGGGATAAGGAAAGCGGTCGCGGATCACCTTGAAGACGACATCGAAGGAGGGCAAGGTGAAGCAGACCATGACGAGTCCTCGCTCGCCGGGAGCCTCGACGAAACGGTCGGGCGTGTGGGCGAGGTGGCGCATGATCTCGCGGTAGCGCTCGGTCTTTCCCTGCCTCGCTCGCCCGAGGACGGTGAACAGCTCGCTCACGGGCTTTTTCGGCATGAGCGACTTCAGGAAGAGCACCGCTTCCGCGACATGCTCGAGGTCCACGTGAAAGTACGACCTCGAGAAGCTGAATACGATGCTGACATCGCTTTCCGCGAGCATCACGGCATCGACCAGCATGCCGCCATCGGAATTCTTGAGCGCGATGACCAGCGGCACTAGGAAGCTGCGCCCCACGATCCGCCCGAGGATGTAGGCGCGGGAGATCTGATAGAAAACCGGTCGGATCATCTCGACCCGCTGTATGGTGCGCTGCTCGCCTTTGGTCGCGAGGTGCGCTCGAATCTCGGTGGCTACGTGCCGTATGCTGTTGTCGAGGTCCTTCCACGGGGTGCGGAAACGCACATCGCCCAGCACATCCTCGAAAAGGAGCGCCAGCGAGCCGTGATTGATGTAGGTGTTGGTGGTGACGGTGGACGTGACGTGCGCAAGTGGATCCAGATCGGTGGCGACGAACTCGATCTCCGGCGCCACGCCCACGGTGCCGAAGACGCGCCGGCTGATCGAGCTGAAGAAGGTCTTGGTGAACTCCGTATCGGGCAGGCCCTCGATGCGCTCGGCGAACTCGGCGCGAATCTTTGTCCACAGGGCTCGGTCTTGCGCCTCATGGCCGAGCATCGCCCTGAGCTCCGCCACGGTGCCGGTGACGAACCGGTCATAGAGCTCGATGCGCTCGACGGCGTCCTGCTGACCGCCTTTCCAGTCGCGGGTATCGAAACGCACCGGCGCACGCCGGGTGATCGAGCGGAATTCGGCGTTGTATTGCACGAACGCGCCGGCGATGCGGCGAGCGGCGAGCGTCGGGCCAGGATGGCCGGGCTGGGTGCCCTGCCACCAGGGATGGTCACCGGTACTATCAGTCAAAGTCGGTCGGCAATTCCGCGTGAAGCTGATGCTGATAGAGCCGCTCGATCTGCGAGGCGAGCACGCGGCCGGTGGAGAGCTCCGGGAGCGCTCGCACCGGAAAGAATTGCACGGCGTCGGTTTCGATGCTGACCGCGGCCTCGCCGCCGGTGAGCTCGCAGAGAAAGAACAGCTTGAAAATGTGGTGGATACCGGGAGGATGCGGATGGCGGCGCTTGTCGACGAGCGCCGCGAGCTTTACCGCGCGGGCGTGATAGCCCGACTCTTCGAGAATCTCGCGCGCCACGGCGCCGGAGGGAGAGTCGTTGACGTCGACCCAGCCGCCGGGCAGCGTCCATTTGCCGTCCGAGCGCTCCCTGACGAGGAGCACGCGGTCACCCTCGAAGATCCCCCCGCGCACATCCACCTTGGGCGTGGCATACCCTTCCTCGCCCTCCCAGAAGCCCTTCGCCCGGGCGAGCGGAATGCCGAGCTCGGAGGAGAGAATGGAGGCGACGAGCTCGGTGAGCTGCGCGTAGCGCTCCCGGTCGAACGGGTCGTGGGTGAAGGCGAGGCCGGTTTGGGCGATCGCCTGTACCTTTCGCGCCCAGTCGAGGAGCGTCACTGCGCTGACTCCGCGGAGTCCTCAGCTACAAAGCATTTTCCGGGAAGGCCGTGAATACGTCCATTCACATGTTCCGGATCAGGGCGTCGCCGAAGGCGGACGTCGGCACTTCGGTGGCGCCCTCCATCAAACGCGCGAAGTCGTAGGTGACGGTCTTCTGACCGATGGTCCTGTCCATGGCGCGGATGAGGGCATCGGCCGCTTCCGTCCAGCCGAGGTAACGGAACATCATCTCGCCCGAGAGGATGACCGAGCCCGGATTGACCTTGTCGAGGTTGGCGTATTTCGGTGCCGTGCCGTGCGTGGCCTCGAACACCGCATGGCCGGTCATGTAGTTGATGTTGCCTCCGGGGGCGATGCCGATGCCGCCCACCTGCGCGGCGAGCGCATCGGAGAGATAGTCACCGTTGAGATTGAGGGTGGCGATGACGTCGAACTCATCGGGGCGGGTCAGCACCTGTTGCAGTGTGATATCCGCGATCGCGTCCTTGACGATGAGCTTGCCGGCGCGCTTCGCCTCCTCCATCTCCGCGTTGGCCGACTTCTCACCGGCGGCGGCCTTGGTGCGCTCCCATTGCTCCCAGGTGTAGGTCGCCCCGCCGAATTCGCGCTCCGCCAGCTGGTAGCCCCAGTTGCGAAACGCGCCTTCGGTGAACTTCTGGATGTTGCCCTTGTGAACCAGGGTGAGGCTGCGGCGCTTGTTGCTGACGGCGTACTGGATGGCCGAGCGGATGAGCCGCTCCGAGCCGTCCTTCGAGACTGGCTTCAGGCCGATGCCGGAGCTTTCCGGGAAGCGGATCTTGGCGTAGGCCTTCGGGAAGTGCTGCTTCAAGAGCGCGAGGAACTCACGGTTCTCCGCCGTGCCGGCCTCGAACTCGATGCCGGCGTAGATGTCCTCCGTGTTTTCGCGGAAGATCACCATATCGACCTTCTCGGGATGCTTCACGGGTGATGGCACGCCCTTGAACCAGCGCACCGGGCGCAGGCAGACATAGAGATCGAGCAGCTGGCGAAGCGCCACGTTGAGCGAGCGGATGCCACCGCCCACCGGCGTGGTGAGCGGGCCCTTGATCGAGACCAGATAGTCGCGGCAGGCCGTTACGGTCTCATCCGGCAGCCAGCTGTTGAACTGCCGGTTTGCCTTCTCCCCGGCGAATACCTCCATCCAGTGGATCTTGCGGCGGCCGCCGTAGGCCTTCTGCACCGCCGCATCCATGACGCGCACGCTCGCGCGCCAGATGTCCGGACCGGTGCCGTCACCCTCGATGAAGGGGATGATGGGATTCTCGGGAACGAGGAGCTTGCCCTCGCGGAGGGTGATCTTCGCGCCCTGCGCGGGGGGCGTGACGGAGAGGGAAGCGGCCGTGGACATGCGGGGACTCCTTGCGGAAATTTCGACCGGCCGCGCGGGCGGGGGGCGCTTGCGGGCGGGGACGGAATGCTAGCACAGCTGCGCAAGTGGCCTCTGCGGGCGCGCCCCATCGCCACCACCGGCTCCGAGCCGAAGTGCCGCTCACGCTGCGCGAAGCGGTTGAGTGTGCGAAACTTGTCCGGATGTATGACGCGAGCGAAGGCGGTGCTCCCCGGCCGATGGCCCAGCAATCCCTGCTGAGCAAGCTTTTCGCGGTACGCCCGGTGCAGGCGCGGGATCTCTCCGGGGCGGAGCGTCTCAAGCAGACCCTGAGCGCCTGGTCGCTGATGTCGATCGGTATCGGCGCCACCGTCGGTACGGGCGTGTTCGTGCTCACGGGCACCGTGGCCGCGAACCAGTCGGGACCCGCCATCACGCTCTCCCTCCTCATCGCCGCCTTCGGCAGCACGCTGGCGGCGCTCTGTTACTCGGAATTCGCGGCGTTTCTGCCGGTGCCGGGCAGCGCCTACAGCTATACGTATGCCACCCTCGGCGAGGCGATCGCCTGGTTCATCGGCTGGAATCTGCTGCTCGAGTACGGCATATCGGCATCCGCGGTCGCCGTGAGCTGGTCGGCGTATGTGGTGAACCTGCTCGCCGAGTGGCACGTCCATCTGCCGGCGATCCTCGTCAACGCGCCGCTGCAGGAGAGCGCGAGCGGCCATCTGGTCGCAACCGGCGCCATTATCAATGTTCCCGCGGTGCTCATCATTGCGGCGATGAGCTGGTTCTGCTATGTCGGCATCCGGGAGACGGCCGGCGCCACCAACTTCATGGTGGCCGTGAAGGTGGGAGTCATCGTGATCTTCGTGGTGGCGGGCCTGAAGTTCATCGACCCGGCCAACTGGCATCCCTACATCCCACCCAACACCGGCACTTTTGGCCGCTTTGGCTGGACGGGGGTGATGCAGGGCGCGGCGATCATCTTTTTCTCGTACGTGGGGTTCGACACCGCGTCGACCACGGCGCTCGAGGCGCGCAATCCGCAGCGCGATCTGCCGATCGGGATCATCGGCACGCTGGTGGTCTCCACGGTGCTGTATGTGGCGGTGGCGGCCGTGGTCACCGGGATGGTGCCGTATTTCAAGTTGAACGACGCCGAGCCGGTCGCGGTGGCGCTTGATGCGCACCCGGCGCTGTCCTGGCTCGGCGTATTTCTGAAGGTGGGGATCATCGCCGGCATGACATCGGTCATTCTGACTTCGCTCCTCGGGCAGCCACGAATCCTTCTTTCCATGGCCGATGACGGGCTGCTCCCTCCGGCGATGAGCCGCTGTCATCCCCGTTTCAAGACGCCGCATGTCGCGACCGTGGTCACCGGCATCGGGGCGGCGATGATCGCCGGGGTGTTTCCGCTCGATGTGCTGGCGGACCTGATCTCCATCGGCATCCTGCTCGCTTTCGCGGTGGTCTGCGTCGGGGTGCTGGTGATGCGCTTCACCCGCCCGGATGTGCACCGTCCCTTCCGTGTCCCGGCGGCGTGGCTGATCTGTCCGCTGGGAGCCATCGTGTGTGTGGGCATGACACGCTTCCTGGCGCATGCCACCTGGATCCGGCTCGTGCTCTGGACCCTGCTCGGCGGGGCGATCTACGCCTTCTACGGATTCAAGCACAGCAAACAGCGGCGATGAGCGGGCAAGGGCGCTCGGCGGAGGTGATCGGCGCGGTGCGGCCCGGGACGCCCGCGGCGGATGGCTTCTGGATGCCCGCCGAATACGAGCCGCACGAGGCCACCTGGCTCCTCTGGCCCGCGCGTCACGACAACTGGCGCGAGTCTGCACGTCCGGCGCAGGCAGCGTTCGCGCAGGTCGCAGCGGCGATCCGTCGCTTCGAGCGCGTGCATGTCGGGGTGATGCCGCATCTTCGGGCCGAAGCGCGGGCCATGCTGCCCGAGGACATCGAGGTGCACGGCATCGAGTACGATGACTGTTGGATGCGCGATGTCGGACCGACTTTCGTGGTCGGCGAGAAGGCGCAAGCCATTCGTGCCGTGCACTGGCGCTTCAACGCCTGGGGAGGGCTCTATCAGCCCTTCGACCGCGACGGGCGCGTCCCCTTGGAAGTGCTGGCGCACTCATCCGAGCTGCCGATGCGGGATCGCTATCGCGGCTCCATTACGCTCGAGGGTGGTGCGTTTCACGTGGATGGCGAGGGAACGGCACTTCTGACCGAGGAGTGCGCGCTCGACCCCAACCGCAATCCCGGGATGACGCGCGAGCAGGTGCAGACGGTGCTGCGCGAGCACCTCGGTGTCGGCCATTTCATCTGGCTGGGCAAGGGCGTGTTCAACGATGAGACGCATGGCCACGTCGACAACCTCGCCTGCTTCGCCGGAGCGGCCAAGGTGTGTCTCGCCTGGACCGATGACCGGAGCGATCCTCAGCGCGCGATCTCGCTCGATGCCTGGGAGCGCCTGATTGAAGCGCGCGATGCGAGGGGCCGCCGCCTCGAGGTGTTCAAGCTGCCGATTCCGGGGCCGCTTTTCATGACGGAGGAGGAAGCGCGCGGTCTCGTGCCGAGCGCGTCCATGAAGCCGCGCCGCGCGGGTGATCGTCTGGCGGCGAGCTATGTCAATTTCTACTTCGCCAACGGCGCGATCATCATGCCGCTGCTCGACCCGCGCACGGACGATGCGGCCGCGGCGGTTCTGAAGCGCGCCTGCCCCGGACGCCGCATCGTCGGCGTCCCCGCACGCGAGATTCTCCTGGGCGGCGGCGGCATCCACTGCATCACGCAGCAGCTTCCGAGCTGGAATACCCGCCGCATCCGGCCTCAAAACGACCGCTAGCGAGCGAAGCGGCTTTCAACAGCAGCTGAGCCAGCCGGCACAAACGGCTCGACATTCAGCCCGCGATTCTTTGCGCCACATCGAGCCAGGCGCGCTGTGCGCGCCGGTAATGCCCAGGAGCGATACGTGCCTGATCGAGGAGCTCCCGCGCGACCCGCCGGGCCTCGTCCCGCTGTCCCTGGGTGTCGAGGAGCTGCGCGTAGCGGACGGCCGCTTCCGCGCCCGGAAAGGAGTTGGCGAGCACCCGATACTGCTCGAGAGCCCTGGCGGTGCTGCCCTCGCTCTCGAGCGCGCGGGCGTAAAGAAGGTGGCCTTCGGGGGAGCGGAAATCCGCGTTATGGCGGAAGAGCTCCTCCAGCGTGCCGCGGGCGGCGGGCGCGGCGCCGCTACCGAATTGCGCCCGCGCGAGGCCCAGCATCAGGTTGGGATCGTGCACGTAAAGTCCGGTGAGCCCCTGGCGGTACTGATCGATCGCTTCCTCGTAGCGGCCGTGGCGCGCCAGCTCATCGGCATAGCGTTGCCGGGCGGCGACGTTGCCCGCGAGGCGCGCCTCCTGCTCGTAGCGGCGCAGGTCCGCGAACGGATCGACGGCGCGCTTCAGTCCCCGGGCGGTGCTCTGCGCGGTACGGCTGCGGAAGAGGTCGGGAATGATCTCGATCGCAATGTAGGCGAGAGCGGCAATCGCGCCGATCCCGGGCCAGATGAGCACCCACACCCAAAGCGTATTACGGCCGGTCCTGATGCAATGGACGATTGCCAGCGCCTGAAGGAGATAGGGCAGCAGAAGATAGATGATTCCCATACCGTAATCGTAGCGCATCTCGCCGCGGCGACCGTCGCCGGCCTCGCCGCTGTCCGATGCGATATGCTCGGCGCCATGGGGTGGTCACGATCGATCGGGCGCCGCCGCGAGCGACGGGCTGCGCGCCTGCGGCTCACATGGGTTTTGCTCTGCCTCGTGTATCCGGTGCTGGCGGCGGCGCAGCCGCCAGGCGCACCGCATCCGGTGGTGGCCGCCGGCGCACCGCCGCTTGCAACGGCGCCGCACCGCCTGCGGATCGGACTCGTGCTCTCGGGCGGCGGCGCACGCGGCATCGCGCACGTGGGCGTGCTCGAGGTGCTCGAGCAACTGCACGTGCCCATCGATGCCATCGCCGGCACCAGCATGGGCGCCGTGGTCGGGGGGCTCTACGCGAGCGGCCTCTCGCCGGATCAGATCGAGGCGACGGTCCGATCCATGAACTGGGAGGAGGCGTTTCGCGATCTACCGCCGCGCGAGGACCTGACGCTGCGGCGCAAGCAGGAGGATGAGAACTTCCTCGTCAATTTTCCGATCGGCATCAAGGGCGGCCGGCCGGTGCTCCCCATGGGACTCATCGAGGGACAGAGCCTGACGGAGATGCTGCGGCGGCTGACACTGCCCGTCGCGCGGATCACGAATTTCGATGACCTGCCGACGCCGTTTCGCGCCGTGGCGACCGACCTCGAGAGCGGACGGGAAGTCGTCATGGGCTCGGGCGACCTCACCAGCGCGATGCGCGCCAGCCTGTCCGCGCCCGGCGTGTTCGCCCCGGTCGAGCGCGGCGGCCGGCTGCTGGTCGACGGCGGAATATCCGACAATGTGCCGGTGGATGTGGCGCGCGCGATGGGCGTCGACGTGGTGATCGTGGTGGATGTCGGGTTCCCGCTGCTGCCGCGCAAGAAGCTGACCAGCGTCACGGCGATTTCCAACCAGATGCTCGCGATTCTGATACGGCGCAAATCTCAGCAGGAGCTCGCGCTGCTCGGGCCTCACGACATCCTCATCCGCCCGCAACTCGGGGATACCTCCTCCTTCGACTTCGGCAACGTCCATAAGCTGTTGGGGGTCGGCGCCGCCGCCGCCTGGCAGATGCGCAGCCGCTTGGCCGCCCTCGCGGTGAGTCCCGAGCAGTACGCGCGCTACGAGCGGCGGCGCGAGGCGCTCCGGCGGCCGCCGCCGCGCATCGAGTTCGTCAAGGTGCAGACCGGTTCCGCGGTCTACTCGCAGCCGGTCGAGAAGCTGTTCAAAGACATGGTCGGCAAGCGGCTCGATCCGGATGCCGTCGGACGGCGGATCACCACTCTCTACGGCGAGGGCGGCCTCGATACGCTGGACTATCGCGTCGTGCGCCAGGATGACGAGTACGGGCTTCTCGTCGATGCCCGCGGCAACTCCATCGGACCCAACTATGTGCGGTTCGGTCTGAGCCTGCAGGATGACTTCGAGGGCGACTCCACCTATGACGCGGCCATCCGCTATGTGATGTCGGAGATCACGCGCACCGGAGGCGAGTGGGTGAGCGATGCGCAGATCGGCCAGACCACGCTGTTGTCGACCGAGGTGTTCCTGCCGCTGTCACAGTTTTCCGGCTGGTTCGTCATGCCGCATACCGCGGTGCAGGCCCGCAATCTGCCGTTTCTCATCGGACAGACCGAGCGTGCGCAGTATCGCGTGGACACCTTCGACTACGGGCTCGACTTCGGCAAGCAGTTCGGCAACTGGGGGGAGATCCGTACGGGGGTGTACCGCGAGGAAGGCCATTCGCGTCTGACCATCGGCGATCCCAACGACCCGGAGCTTCCCTTCCCCGCATTTCAGATATTCGGCTCGCGCACGTACTTCGCCCGTTTCACCTACGACACCCTGGACGACATCAACTTTCCGCACTTCGGCGAGCAGGCGATGCTGCAGTGGAGCGGGGAACGCAATGTCGCCGGCGGCGAGCCGAACTCGAATCAGGTAACCTTGGATTTTCTCGCCGCCCACACCTGGCGGGACCGCGATACCCTCTCACTCTCGATGTCGGGGGGCAGTGATCTCGATCGCGTGACGGATCTGCGTCTGGAGTTTCCCCTCGGCGGCTTTCTCAATCTCTCGGGCCTGAAGCAGTACTCGCTCTACGGGCCGCACTACGGCATCGGGCGGCTGATGTTCTACCGCAAGATCGGGCGGGGCGGGCCGGGTTACTTCGATGTGCCGGTATATCTCGGCGTGTCACTCGAGGCCGGCAACGTCTGGCAGTACGCGAGCGATGCCAAGTTCACCAACCTGCACAAGGACGCGAGCGTGTTCCTCGGGCTCGACACGTTCCTCGGGCCGGTGTACGTGGGCAGCGGCTTCGATGATCACGGGGACCAGGAGTTCTACCTGTTCCTCGGCCGTACCTTCTGAGGAAGCTACAGTCCGCGGCTTTCGGCCAGATTTTCGACTTTGTCGAAGAGCAGCGACGGCCTGTCACCGGCGCGGGAGTATTGGTGCCGGCGGCTCATCTCGGCGAGCGCGGCGTCACGGTCATCGGGGGTGGGGTACCAGTGGAGGCGGTGCCACTCGGGGCCGAGGATCTTGCGAAACGGATCGCCGGGGGGAAGGCTGACGCGGATACCGTAGGGACGCTGCCGCTCGACGGGCGGAGCTCGCAGGTTCTGTAGCTGGCTGATACCCATAGGGGTGGAAAGCTTAAGGAGCGGGCGAGCCGCGATCAAGCGGCCGTGCCCATGGCCCTGCCTGGCGGCCGGGCGGCAGGCTCAGCGCTTGAGTTGCGGCTGCGCCGTCCCCACACTGCGGCCCATCGAACGCCGCAGGAGATCTTCGCCATGGCCCTGCTTCGCAAGAAGACCACGATGCCCGCGGCCGCGGATGCGCTGCCCGGCCGCAACACGCCCCTCGAGGTGCCGCAGGCGCATTACGTGAACGGTCATCGTATCGTGCCGCCCTATCCGGCCGGACTGCGCGAGGCGGTGTTCGGGCTCGGCTGCTTCTGGGGCGCGGAGCGGCTCTTCTGGCAGCTTCCGGGCGTCTACTCGACCGCGGTCGGCTACGCCGGCGGCTTCACGCCGAATCCAACATACGAGGAAGTGTGCACCGGTCTGACCGGCCACGCGGAAGTGGTGCGCGTTGTGTACGATCCGGAAAAGATCGACTATGAGCAGTTGCTCGAGACGTTCTGGGAATCCCACGATCCGACTCAAGGCATGCGGCAGGGCAACGATGTCGGCACCCAGTACCGGTCGGTCATCTTCGTCACCGACGCCGAGCAGGGTCGGGCCGCCGAAACATCCAAGCGCGCCTACCAGGCCCGCCTCACCGCGGCAGGGCTCGGGGAGATCACGACGGAGGTTCGCGATGCGCCGCGGTTCTTCTACGCCGAGGACTATCACCAGCAGTACCTGGCGAAGAATCCCGACGGCTATTGCGGTCTGGGGGGCTGTGGGGTCCGCTTCAAGTCCGCAGTCGCATCCTGACGGACATCGGGGGCAGGGGAGCTCGCGGAAGCGGCGTGGTCAGGATTTCCGCGACGGGATCAACCGGGACCAGATCGAGCCCGCTTTGGGCGTGTTGTGTTTTCGCTGGGCATGGAGCCTGTCGCGGGCTTGACGGAGCAGTGACGGCGCAGGTGCGGCGAGCTCGATCACGACGTGTCCGTCCACGGCCTCCACATCCTTGCGAGCCATCAGGCGTTGCTCTTCGAAGCGCTCATGTTCCGCGGCGCTCACACGTTTGATGGACGGCACGTCGAAGGATGTCGCCAGGTAGCCCGCCACGGCCGCCGCCGCGGTTTCGCTCGAGAAGAAACCGAGTCGCAGCGCATGCATGCGGCGGTCCTGGTCGAGTCCCGTCACGGCGTAGAGCCGGTACTCGGCAAAAATGCTCAGGTTCGGGACCTGGTGCGGGTCGATCTCCTCTTCGGACAACATGAGCTGGATGGCGAACCATGGCGAGCTCTGCCTGTCCTCGAGCTCGAGGGGGGTAAGCGCTCGAACCGTTCGGGTGCGATCGATTTGCGGCACATCGGCCGGCTCTGACTCGGTTGGCGGCTCGGGTGTCACGCCTGCCGGCGCGAAGGCAGCATCGGTAACTTCGCGTACGGATGGCGGTGCGGCCTCGGTTGCGAGCGGTTGCGGCAGCGCGCTTTCGCCTTCGGCCGAGGCGCCCTCGCCGTCGCTGTCCGTCCTCGATGCGCAAGCCGGCCGCGGTTCGAGTGGTTCGACGGCGTTGGTCTCTACGGCCGTCGACCCGACGGCCGCCGCTTCGAAGTCAGGGCCGTCGCTGCTCGCACTTTGGACGATGGGTGCTTCGGCGGCCTCAATCACGGGCGGCTGCGGCGCTTCAGCCTCGAACGTCGGCCTGCCGAACGTGAACAGGAGCGCTTCAACCTGATCGGTCACCGCATTCGGATCGCTGTCGGGGCACGACGCAGCGTCTGTCGCCGAAGTCTGCGGGGGTGCTGCGATCGATGACTCCGCGAGCGGCGGCATCAAGGGCAATCGAGGCCCGGCAGGCTGCGCCGGATTCTTCGGGTTCTGCGCTGCCGCCGGACTTTGCGGTGCGTCAGGTGTGAGGGCGCAATGCGGCTGCGGTGCCATCCGCGGTGCGCCAAGCTCCGGCAGCACTTCGTCGATGTTCCAGCGGAACGGTGGCTGCGGGCCCGCTGCGACACCCGCAGCGGCGGCCGGGGAGTTCCGCGGAGTCGCTAGTGCTTCAGGGCGTTTGGGTCCGGATCGCTGCTTCGCCCGCCTGGCTGTCGCGACGCGCGCCGTAGCGGCGACCGCCTTGCGATCGTCGTCCCCGGCACTTGCCTTGGACGCCCCGGGGTATTCCTCGCGCAGAGTCAGGAGAATGGTGTCGGCTTCGAGGTCGGTCTCGATGATACCCACACGCAGCAGAAACTGCGGACGACCCTCGTGACGGCGCTCGAGTCGATAGACGTGCAGGTGCTCGAAGCGCTGCAAGGCGTTTGATATCCCGCCAATCGGGGATGCGGAGGTGCGCAGATTGATTACGAAGGGGCCGGCGAGAACGGCCGGAGCCGACCTGTTCGCGGGCGCCAACAAATCGCCGATGCCCAGATGCCAGAGCTCTTCGGAAACGCGTACTTTGGTTTCTTTGCTCACGAACCTGCGCCGGGTATTCCACCCCGATACTCCTATTTTGACGAGATAGGCCCGCCGCGGGGATGACCTGCTCGACGTTTTGGCTGGGGAGCCCGTCACAAACCTCAAAGGATGCCGTCGAAGAGAAGGACCCAGCGCGCGACTCTGGATCGGGATTGGGACCTCGCTCACATTCGGCACGCGCCCCAGGCATGCGAAAACTACGTATGGCCGCCCGGGATGCCCCCGGTATCGTTGCGAGCAGAGAGGCAACGGGCAATCGGGGCAGTGCCCCATGAGCTTTCCTTCGAAACCCAAAAGCACCCGCGGACCGCGCAAACAACAGCCGCATGCTCGCCTTCCGGCCAGACGATCGTCATGGCACGCGGTCTCGCTCGTGCCCGGCAAGGACGCTTGCCCCGCGGTAAGGGAGCTGGGTCGTAAGCGATGGCTATCCGCCGAGGCGCCGCGGCTGCCGGTTTCCGGCTGCGAGGCCGCCGAGTGCGCGTGCCGCTACAAGCACCACGAGGACCGACGAAGCGTGCCGCGCCGCAACGCCGACCGAGAGGTGCAAGGACTGTCGCGGCACTACGACGGTCCCGAGCGGCGCTCGAGACGTCGCGACCGAAGAGAGAGTTGATCACATCGATCCGCAAGCTCCGTACGCCTATGTCTCGAGCAAAGCCGGGGCGGAGGTGTAGGGGTACTCCATCAGCTCGAGCACGGGCGCGCTCACGGCGCTCCCGGGCGGCCCCTGGAGCACCGGCGCCGGCAGCCTGCCGCAGTTCATCACGATCGATCCGAGCGGCAAATTCGGTTACACCGCCAATGAGGGCACGGGGAACATCTCCGGGTTCGCGATCGACCTGACTTCGGGCAACCTGACTCCGGTTCCGAGCAGCCCAACCCCGGCGGGCAACAAGCCGATCTTCGTCTCGATCTCGCCGGAGGCCCCGGGGATCCGCGACTAACAGCAAGTGCGCAAGCGGTCCAGGGCCGTTCCCTGGACCGCGAGACCCGGCCCGGCCATAGGGCCCCAAAGCGCCGCAGGCGACTTTGAGCCGGTGAACAAGCGGCCCGGGGCTATACTGCGCAAATGGCCCCGAGCCGCACGTGTGGCGCGCGCGAGGCCACTCCGATCGAGCCAACCCAAGGTGCGCAATGAAGGCACGACCTCCAGTCCTTGCCCTGCTGATTCTCGTCGCGATCGCTCCGGCTCAGATGGTCCTCGGCAAGCCGCGGGTTCCCAAGGGGGGCGAGTTCGCGCCGGTGCATGCCCGTCACGGCATGGTGGCGAGCAGCAACGGGCTGGCCTCCAAGGCCGGCGTCGAGGTGATGAAAGAGGGCGGCAACGCGATCGACGCCGCGGTGGCGACCGGGTTCGCGCTCGCGGTGGTGCACCCGCAGGCGGGCAATCTCGGCGGCGGCGGCTTCATGCTGATCCGGCTGCGGGACGGCGCGACCCACTTCGTCGACTTTCGCGAGACGGCGCCCGGCAAGGCAACGGCGACGATGTACCAGGACGCCTCGGGCAAGGTGATCCCGGGTTTGAGCACCGTGGGCTACAAAGCGATCGGGGTGCCGGGCTCGGTGAAGGGCCTGGTCTATGCCGAGCAGCACTTCGGCAAGCTGGGGCTCGCGCGGGTGATGGCACCCGCCATCCGCTTCGCGCGCGAGGGTTATGCGCTGAGCTATGGCGATTCGCGCCTGATGGATCGGGACCCCCGCCTCGGCGAGTTCCCCGATTCGCGGCGCATCTTTCAAAATGACGGCAAGGCCTGGCATCAGGGCGAGCTCTTCAAGCAGCCGGAGCTGGCGCGCACGCTCGAGCGCATCGAGCGACATCCGGACACTTTCTATACCGGACGGATGGCGCGACAGCTGGCCGACTTCATCCAGAAAGGCGGTGGTCTCATCACCGCGAAGGATCTCGCCGATTATCGGGTGATCGATCGCAAGCCGCTGACCGGTACCTACCGCGGCCTCACCATCATCAGCTCACCGCCGCCTTCCTCCGGCGGCATCGTGCTCATCGAGCTGTTGAACATCCTGGAAGGCTATGATCTGAAGGCTGCGGGACTCGACTCGGCCGCCTCGATCC
This sequence comes from Steroidobacteraceae bacterium, assembly GCA_049579785.1. Lineage (GTDB taxonomy): Bacteria > Pseudomonadota > Gammaproteobacteria > Steroidobacterales > Steroidobacteraceae > 13-2-20CM-66-19. Next base: position 1,848 of record JBAUOO010000106.1, on the reverse strand, counting down.
ACCTCATCACCGAGGCCTACCGTCGCGCTTTCTTCGATCGCGCGGAGTTCCTCGGCGACCCGGCCTACACGGATTCTCCGATGATGTTGCTCCTCGACAAGCGCTACGCTGCGGCCTGGCGCAGCTCCATCCTCCCGCAGGATGCGAGTCCCTCGCTGTCACTCGAGCGACCGACGATATTCGCGCAGCTCACGCGCTATGCGGCCGCGCATCCGCTGCTGCGACAGGCACCGGAGTCACGTCAGACCACGCACTACTCCGTGGTCGACTCGCAGGGCAATGCGGTTGCCGTGACCACCACCCTCAATGCCTGGTACGGCTCCGGGGTGACCGCGGGACATCTCGGCTTCCTCCTCAACGATGAGATGGATGACTTCGCGTCCAAGGTGGGCGTGCCCAACATGTTCGGCGTGCTCCAGGGCTCCGCCAATGCCGTGGGGCCGGGAAAGCGACCGCTCTCCTCCATGGATCCGACCATGGTGTTGAAGAACGGCAAGCTCTGGCTGGTTCTCGGAAGCCCCGGTGGCCCCACCATCATCACGACCGTGGCCAACATCCTGATCGATGTCGAGGATTACGGTCTCAACATTCAACAGGCGGTCGCGGCGCCACGGTTCCACCAGCAGTGGATGCCGGATGTGCTTTTCATGGAGCCGGACCGGTTCTCGCCCGATACGCTGCGCCTGCTTGCGGCGCATGGGTACCGCATCGTCTACGGCGACCGCGGGGACGCCGAGTGCATCGAGATCGATCCCGCCACAGGCGAGCGCCTCGGGGCAAGCGATCCGCGAACCGAGGGCGCCCGCGCCGTGGGATACTGATTGCGTATAATCGGGCCGGAGGGTGCTTTCATGTCCGGCGTGCGGGGTCGGCGCTATCTCGTCATCCTCGCGATGCTCGCGGGGCTCGCTGCGTTGTATGCCGCCGTAGGCTTTCTCCTGGTCCCGCGCTGGACGCGCTCGGAGCTGGTGGGGCTCACGGCCCGGGATTACGGCAGAAAGCTCTCGATCGGGGACGTCCGCTTCAACCCCTTCACCTGGACGCTCCAGATCACGGATTTCTCATTTCCGGACGCCGACGGCCGCCCGATGATCGCCTTCGGCCGCCTCGAGCTCGCGCTCGGAATCTCGAGTGTCGCGCATCTTGCGCCCAGCCTGAGCGAGATCGTCCTCGACGACCCGCGCGTGCGCGCGGTCGTCAGGCGCGACGGCACCCTCAATCTCGCGGATCTCGAGAAACCCTTCGCGCAGCCGGCGACCGCCAAACCGACCCGGCCCGGCAAGCCTTTCGAGCTGCTCGTCGACCGGCTTGCGGTCGAGAACGGCAGCGCCACGTACGAGGACGATTCGCGTCCGGCGCCGTTTCGGCTCGATCTCAACCCGATAGGTTTCGAGCTCGTCAGCTTCAGCACCACGGGCCGCACCGCCGGTCGCTACCACCTCACAGCCGTCATTGGTCAGGGTGGGCGCCTCGACTGGACGGGAACGGTGCGCGTGGCGCCGCTTGCTCTCGACGGCGCGCTCACGCTCAATGGGTTGAGCGCGCGCACCGTGGGCACGTATCTCGGCGCCGCTCTGCCCGCGCAAGTCTCCCGCGGCAGCATCGCGCTGCGGGGTGGCTTTGCGATCGACAGCGAGCCGGGTTCGGCAGGCGTCAGGATGACGATCGACGTGCCGCAGGCACAGGTGATGGGATTGGGAGTGAGGCCACGGCAGGCGACTTCCGATTACGTGCAGCTCAGCCGCTTCACGCTCGGCGATACGCACATCGATCTCGGACAGCGCTCGGTTCGAGTCGGCGAGATCACCCTCGCCGGTGGCACCATCAGCGCCTGGCTCGATCGAGCCG
>JBAUOO010000105.1:0-3178 GCA_049579785.1 Steroidobacteraceae bacterium | reverse complement strand
CTCCAGTGTTCGTCTCTGCACCGGCACGCCGCTCACCCGGAACCCATTTCGCATAGGAATGAAGTTCGAAAGGAGCTATCAATGAACGCGGTCGAAGTCGCACAGAAGAGCTATGAGATGCCCCCGCGCGAGGGAATCAGCATCGCGTATTTTCTCACCGTCGCCGACATCAACCGATCGGCTCACTACTACGAAAAAGTCTTCGGCGCTCGCATTCTGAGCCTGGGGGACGGCAACGCGCCCGGTTACCTCCAGCTTGCGAATATCTGGATGATTCTGAACGTTGCGGGCGGCCCGACCCCGGATAAGCCGACGGTAACGCTCAGCGTCCCCGACCCGAATCACATCAACAGCTTTATGAATTTCCGCGTTGCAAACATTCAAGCCTGCTATGAATTATGGAAAGGCCGAGGAGCGGAATTCATCACGGAGCCGATCCCCAAGTACGGCGAGACGTAAGGTACCGCTCGAGCAGCGGTGAACTTTGCTCCAAGATCATCAAGGAACTGAACGTGAGCATGTGATGCACAGCCTTCCGTGTACGGATACCCACATGCAGCAGCTTGTTGACGATGGTTTCTGTTTCGTAGGCGACTGGCGAACCCGGAAATGTCGCGTGCATCGCGCGTCGTGGCTGCACGGGAAACCCGGCATATATGCGTTCGTGGTCGACGGTGAGGTGTGCTACATGGGGAAGGCTGGACGGCTCCACCTGCGTCTTCGTCGTTACAGCAATAGCTGCTTTGGGAAACAGGGCGGAAGCGAGCTTCGGCGTTGCCACCGTGGGATCATGGCGGCTCGACCACGGTCAGGTCGTCAGCGTCTATGCCCTCGTGGTCATTGACCGGAGCGTCTCGCTCCTGGAACGGGAGCGCAAATATATTCGGAGATTTTCACCGCCGTGGAATCAGTGACTTTCAAACTCAGATACGGCCGGAATCCGGCAGGTGTCGGCCACTATGCGTAGCGCTCAACTATGCGGAGCAGTGTTTTGGTGCGGCGTTGCAGGCCGCTTATTTCCGGCACGTGGGCGGAGGTAGGGTTCGGTTGAACTCCGCATAGTTTTGGGGTCGGATCGAGGCGGTTTCAACCTTTGGAGACCGCAATGAACTCGACTCCGCGAAGCGATTTACATTCTGGCCGTGCGCTCGATGCGCAGGTCTTGCCGCCGGGCGCGGAAGCGTTGGCCCGATATCTGGGGGAGCGCGGTTACGCAGCTCAGACGATCGCGGGCAACGTCGCTACTGCTGCGCATTTCCTTCAGTGGGCCGAACGCACAGGCTGCGCCCGGATCGACGAAAGCGTTGTCGGCACTTTTCTCGATCGGCACATTCCTCATTGCGACTGTGGACGGTGCAGGACCGAAGATCATCGAGGCGCTCGAGCTGCTCTGGGCCATTTGCTCCTGGTGCTTCGAACGCTCGGTAGTAAGCGTGTGGCCGTGGCCCGTGGATAGTCCTTCGCGGTTCGCCGATCCTGTGCAACCGTGGGGGAACTGCGGCCCAGTCAGCGAGGGCGGCGGCGCTTGATCTCGGGGAGGACCTCGTCGATCACGGTGTCCTCGGCCATCGCTTTGCCGAGGGCGGCGTCCAGGCGCTCGAGCAGCTGGGAGATCGTCTCGCCATCGCGGCCCACGAGGGCGACGCGCGCCTTCTTGCCTTGCGCGGCGAGCGCCGCCCGGCGGATCGGCGGGATCTCGCCGATCGTGATCTGGCCGCGGGTATCGTCGAGGAAGGACTGCAGGTGACTGAGCGGTGCAGCGCGGGATGGGGGCTTGAACACGGAAGAGCCCGTTACGCCGCCAGTGCGTCGCGCACCTGGACCGGCTGACCGAGCTTGTCGGCGACATTCCAGGGCAGCAGATCCTCGATGCGGTTGATCGGATGGTCGGCAATCCGCTCAAGCACGTACTGCAGATAACTCTGCGGATCGATGTTGTTGAGTTTGCATGACTCGATCAGACTATAAATGATCGCCGCCCGCTCGCCGCCGCTGTCGGAGCCGAAAAAGAGGTAATTGCGGCGACCGATGCCCATACCGCGAATGGAACGCTCAGCGGCCCCGTTGTCGATCTCGAGCCGTCCATCCTCGGTGTAGCGGCAGAGCTCGGTCCAGCGCTTGAGCGAGTAGTTGAACGCCTCGACCAACTTCGAGCTGCTATCGAGCTCGGAGAGGGTCTCAATCATCCACGCATGCAGGGCGTTGAGCAGCGGCACGGCATACTGTTGCCGCGCGGCGTGCCGTTGCTCGGGCGAGCGACCACGGACATGCCTCTCGATTTGATACAGCGCATTGATGCGCTCGATGGCCTCTTTGGCGATCGGCGACTTCAGGGCCGCATAGATGTCGAAGAAGCGTCTGCGCGCGTGAGCCCAACATGATATCTCTTCCACGCGCGGCGGCGCCCCCGGACTTGTGGGGAGAAACAGCGGCTCGAAGCCCGCATAGCCGTCGACCTGCAGCTTTCCGGTGAAGCGCACCAGGTGCTTCTGCGGATACTTTCCGTGCCAACTCGGCGAATACTGGTACCACACCGCCGGTGGATCCGTGGACCCCCATCTCGTGCCGTCGCGAACGTATGTCCACATGTGTCCGCGCTTGGTTTTGCCTGTGCCGGGCGCGAGTACCCGGTACGGAGTGTCATCGGCGTTGATGTTCGAGGCCGACAGCACATGTTTGCCGAGCGCCGCCACCAGGGGCCCGAGCAGCAGGCTGCTCGCCGCGACCCACTGCATCAGCGTCGTGCGGGAGAGCTTCAGTCCCGCATGGGCGAAGATCTGACATTGGCGATACAGGGGCAGATGAAACGAATACTTCCAGGAGAGAACCAGCGCCAGGAGCGAGGCGCCGGCGAAGCTCTTCTCAATCGGGCGAGACGGCGCCGGGGCCTGCACGATGGCCGAGCACTTCGTGCAGCGCTTCTTCGGGCGGATCTGCCGGGTGACCGTGAAGGTGACGGTCTTCACCTGCAGCAGCTCGGAGGCGTCCTGGCCCAAGTTCTTCAGCGGGCCGCCGCAGTCCGGGCAGGTGCATGCCTTCGGCTCGATGACCTGCTCGATGCGCTCGAAGTGCTCGGGCAGCTTCTTGCGGCGCACGGGCTTGCCCTTGGGGACCTCGGCAGCCGGGACCTGCCCCGCTGCCTCGGCCTGCCGCTCGGCTTCGGCGAGGGCCGCCTTGA
>JBAUOO010000104.1:0-15319 GCA_049579785.1 Steroidobacteraceae bacterium | reverse complement strand
GCCTCTCTCCGACGAGCTCCAGGAACGCCGCCTCGGCGAGAATCCGAACACCCAACTCCTGGGCCTTCTTGAGCTTCGAGCCGGCTTCGGGACCGGCGACCACCAGGTCCGTCTTTTTCGACACGCTGCCGCTCACGGAGGCGCCGAGGCGCTCGGCGAGGGCTTTGGCTTCATCGCGGGTCATCTGCTGCAGGCGACCGGTGAAGACGATGGTTTTGCCGGCAACGGCCGAATCGGCCGCGGGACGCTCGGCGTCGAGGATCCGAACCTCGTTCGCGAGCCGATCGACCATGCGGGTGTTGTGAGGCTCGGAGAAGTAGGACGTCAGGCTTTCGATGACGGCGTCGCCGATCTGATCCATGGCGTCGAGCTCCTGACGCGTCTCGAGGCTGCCTGCGGCGAGGCGGCGACAGGCGTCGCGAAAGGAGCGGAAATTGCCGTAGCCGCGCGCGAGCGCACGGGCCGTGGTCTCGCCGACGTGGCGGACTCCCAGGGCGTAGATGAAGCGCTCGAGTGAGATGGTACGGCGGGCTTTGATCGCCTCGAACAGCTTGCGCACGGATGTCTCGCCAAAGCCCTCATGCTCCTGGAGTTTGATCGACCCGTTGCGCCCTTCGAGCGTGAAGATCTCGGCAGGCTCGGCGATCCAGCCGTTCTCGTAGAAGAGGTTGATTTGCTTCTCGCCGAGCCCCTCGATGTCGAACGCGCGGCGGGAGACGAAATGGCGCAGGTGCTCGATTCGCTGGTGCGGGCAGGCGAGCTCGCCCGAGCAGCGGGCGATGGCCCCCTCCTTGCCGGCCGCGGTCAGCTCACGCACCACCGCTGTTGCAAGCGGACAGGGACAGGTCTTCGGGAACTCGAAGCGCGCGCTCGCCCGGGGCCTGCGCTCGAGGAGCACGCCCAGGACCTGGGGGATCACATCACCGGCCCGCTGCACCGTCACCGTATCGCCGATCCGCACGTCGAGCTCGCGGATGTAATCCTCGTTGTGGAGGGTGGCGTTGGAGACGACGACGCCACCCACGTTGACGGGGGCGAGCTTGGCGACGGGAGTCAGCGCGCCGGTCCTCCCGACCTGCAGCTCGATCGCGTTCACGAGAGTGTTGGCTTTCTGGGCGGGAAACTTATGCGCGAGCGCCCAGCGGGGGTCGCGGCCGACGAAGCCCAGGCGCCGCTGCCAGTCGAGACGGTTCACCTTGTAGACGACGCCGTCGATGTCGTAATCGAGCCTGGCGCGCTCGAGCTCGATCTCATGATGGAAGGCGAGCAGCTCATCGGGCGAGTGGCAGAGCCGGCTCAAGGGATTGGTGGGAAACCCACGTGTCTTCATCCAACGCAACATGCCCCACTGGGTATCGGCGGGCACCGCGCTCATCTCGCCCCAGGCGTAGGCGAGAAAGCGCAGCGGACGCGAGGCGGTGACTTGCGGGTCGAGCTGGCGCAGCGAGCCCGCCGCGGAGTTGCGCGGATTGGCGAACACCGCTCGGCCCGCGGCCGCTTGCTCCTCGTTGAGCCGCAGGAACGCCGAGCGCAGCATGTAGACCTCGCCGCGGATCTCGCACACCGCGGGCGCTGCGCGCCCGCGCAGTCCCACGGGAATGTCCGCGACCCGCCGGACATTGGCCGTGACGTCCTCCCCCTCCGTTCCATCGCCGCGCGTCGCGCCGCGTACCAACACGCCACGCTCGTAGCGCAGCGACAGCGAGAGTCCGTCGATCTTCGGCTCGGCGGTGAATTCGATCGGGTGGGCCGCATCCAGTTTGAGAAACCGCCGCACGCGCTCGACGAAACCCGTCACATCCTGCGCCGCGAAGGCGTTGGCGAGCGAGAGCATCGGCACCGCGTGGCGCACCTTGGGGAATTTGCCCGAGGGCGCGCCCCCCACCCGCTGCGTGGGCGAATCCGCCGTGATGAGTTGCGGATGCGCGCGCTCGAGCGCGCGCAGCTCCTCCATCAGCGCATCGTAATCGGCGTCCGAGACTTGCGGCCGGTCGAGCTCGTAGTAGAGCCGGTTGTGGTGCGCGATCTGCGCGCGCAGCTGCGCTGCGCGCGCCGCCGCCTCCTGCTTCACTCGCCGCTCGCGTTCGCGAGAATCGCCGCTTCGGCTCTCAGGCTCTCGCGAAGGCTCACCACGCGCAAGGCGGTCAAGGGGCTGCCGCGCTCATCCTGCAACGCCCCCTGCAGGCGCTCGTTGAGATTGCGCGCCGCCGCGAGCAGCTCCTCGAATGCCTGCGGTGGGCTCTTCTCACCGGGCAGCACCGCGAACAGACTCAGACCCGCGTAGCGCTGCGAGTCCATGGTGTCGAGATCGAAAGCCCCGGGGCGGGTGAGTGAGGCAGCGCTCAGCACGGCGCGATTCATCTCATCGGGCTTGTGGAAGATCGAGAACTTGCCGAAGAGAAACCCCTCCGCGGCGAGCGCGAGGCGCAGCGGGCGGCCGGCAAAGCGCTCCGCGGGCGGAGCGACCACGCGCAGTGACAGAATCCGCCGCGATTCCTCGGGCGGCCACTCGACGATGGGCTCGACCGGCCCGCCACCGGCCGCGGCGGGAGCGGACTCGATGGGGCTTGTGATCCCGGGCCCGGGCTCGCCGGGCGGCGGGGCAGGCGCCGGCTCCGCGGCCCTCATCGCCTCCTCGGGCTCGTGGGGCTCCAATGGCTCGCGGGGCTCCAGGGGCTCGACGCTGGCGTTCGCTTGCGGATCGATCAGTTTCGGCTCGGGCGGCGCCTCATCCCACGCGGCCGCGAGCGCCAGCCGGTCATGCGGATCGGAGACGACGACCGTCGGCAGCTCATCGAGCGGTCCGCGCTGCAGATGCGCAGGTCCGTTCGCCGCCGCATCGGGCGCGTGCGTCTCGGGCGCATTCGCGAGCGTCATATCGGAAAACACGACATCCGAGAGGCCCGACTCCCCGATCCAAGGCTCTGCCGGAGCCGCCGCATCGGCGCTCGCGGCCCGATGGGCCTCGAGATGTGGCGGGCTTGCGTCCCGCAGGCGCGGCGCGAAAGCCTGCCGCGGACGGCGGCGCTCCCACCAGGTGAGCGCGAGGATGAACACCACTCCGAGGATGAGCAGCGTCCAGCGTAGTTCCGACATGGGCGGCACCGAAATGCTCAGACGGCCGCGAGCCGCACGGCCTCATCGACGTCCACGGCCACGAGGCGCGAAACCCCGGGCTCCTGCATGGTCACGCCGAGAAGCTGGGAGGCAAGCTCCATGGTCGTCTTGTTGTGGGTAATGAAGATGAACTGCACCCGGGCGGCCATCTCGCGCACGATATCGCAGAAGCGGCCGACATTCTCCTCATCGAGCGGCGCGTCGACCTCATCGAGCAGACAGAAGGGCGCCGGGTTGAGATCGAAGATGGAGAACACGAGCGCGATGGCGGTGAGCGCTTTCTCACCGCCCGAGAGCAGGTGGATGCTGCTGTTTTTCTTCCCCGGCGGCCGCGCCATGACGGCGATCCCGGCATTGAGCGGGTCCTCGCCCACGAGCTCGAGATAGGCATGGCCGCCGCCGAAGAGTCGGGGAAATCTCTCCTTCAGGCCGCAGTTGATGCGCTCGTAAGTCTCCTCGAAACGCGTGCGCGTCTCCTTGTCGATGCGGCGCATGGCCTCCTCCAGAGTCTCGAGCGCGGAAGTCAGATCGGCGAACTGCCGGTCCAGGTATTCCTTGCGCTCGGTCTGCTCCTTGAGCTCATCGATCGCGGCGAGGTTGACCTGACCCAGCCTCTCGATGCCGGCCCGGGTCTCGGTGAGCTTATCCTCCCACGCCGCAATGGAGGCATCCGTGGCAAGGCTCTGCTGCACCTCGGCGAGCTCGAAACGCGTTGCGGCGAATTGCTCGGCGAGCCCCTCGCGCCTGACGCGGTTCTCCTGCGCCGCGAGCCGTGCGGCCTCCATGGCTTCGCGCGCCTCGCCGACCCGCCGCTGCGCGAGCAGGCGCGTCTCATCGAGCGCGCGTAGCGCGGCATCGGCTTCATCCAAAGCGCGACGCGCCTCGCCCAGCTCCGCCTCGACTTCGAGCCGCCGGGCGAGCGCGTCGTTGAGTCGCCCCTCGAGCTCGAGGATCGGCGCATCGCCGCCCGCGAGCTCGGCCTCGAGCGCCTGGCGCTGCTCATCGAGCTGCACGCGTTGCTCGGTCATGCGCCCGAGGCTCACTCTCACCGATGCTTCGGTCGAGCGCCGCGACTCGATGCGGATGAGGAGGTCACGCGCGAGAAGCTGCGCCGCCTGGGCGTGCGCGCGTGCGCCGGCGAGCGCCTCGCGGCGCATCTCCCGCTCCCCTTCGAGCTCCGCGCGCCGCAGGTTGAGATCGGATCCGACGGTGAGGCTCTGCTCGAGCGTCGCACCGGCGCGTCCGAGACCTTCCTCGGTAGCGGCGATCTCGCGCGCCTGCTCGGCCATCTCCGCCTCGATGCGCTGGTGCCGCAGCGTGCCTTCCTTCGCGCGGGCGCGGGCCGCCTCGAGTTGCCCGGTGATGTCGGCATGACGGCGATGCGCGGCCTGAATGCCGGCTTGGCTCCCATCCCGCTCGGCCTCGGCTCCGGTGAGGCTATCGCGCACCGCTGCCAACCGGTCCTCGGCGTGACGCACGTGCTCTTGCGTCGCCTCGACCGCGGCGCGCAGGCCCTTGAGACGGTGCTCGCGCTCGATGACACCCAGGTGATGATCGACACCGCGACTGACCCGCAGCCAGTCGCGGCCAAGCCATTCCCCACCGCGCGTGATGAGGGACTGACCCGCCGCCAGCGCGCCGCGGCGCCGCAGCGCCTCGGCGAGGGATTCGGCGGTAAGAACGCCCGCGAGCTGCGCGAGCACGGCGGAGGGACCTGACACCTTGGCGGCAAGCTCCTCACGAGAGGCGCCATTGGACCCCGAGGGCAGGGCCGCGCCGGCGCTCTCGATCAGCGCCACGCGCCCGCGCGCCAGCCTCTCGAGCGGCGCGGCGAGATCATCGAGGCTGTCGATGCAGACCGCCTCCAGGTAATCGCCGAGCGCGGTCTCCACGGCAAGCTCCCAACCCGCCTCAACCTCCAACATCTGCGCGATGCGGGCGCGACCGGCAAGTCCGGTCGCGCCCAGCCACTCCGTCGCCTGGCCGGCGCTCGCCGTGAGCGCGGCTTTCTGCACCGCTTCGAGCGAAGTGCATTCCGCGCGCGAGCGCTCGCGCTCGCCGCGCGCACTCTCGAGCTCCTCCTCCGCGGCCAACTGGGCTGAGCGCGCGCTCTGCACCCGCTCGAGCGCCCCGCGCAGCGCATTCGCCAGCGACTCGCTCCGGGTGCGGGCCTCGGACTCCTGCTCGGTCAGCTCGCCGAGCAGCGCGCCCGACTCCTGCGCCGCGAGCGCCTCGCGCTCGAGCGTCAGACGCTCGAGCTGCCCCTGCAGGCGCCGCAGTTGGTTCTCGAGCTGCTCGATCCGGGCGCGCTCGACCTGCGTGGTGCGATCGGCGGCGCCGAGCGCCTGATTTAACTGCTCCCAGCGCTCCTGCCAGGCCGCGAGCTCGCGCTCGGCGCTCTCGAGCGCTTCCGCACAGGCCTTCTCGGCGCTCTGCGCGCGCTCGAGCTCGGGCGTCGAGCGCGCGATCTCCGCGGCGAGCTCACCCAGCTGGCGCTCGTCGCGCTCGATGTGCGCGCCGAGGTCGGCGAGCGTCGCGCAGGTCTTGGCGAGATCCGCGCGCTGGCGCTCGCGCAGCTCGCGGGTATGCTGGATGCTCTGCTCGAGGCGCGAGATCTGCGCGCCGACCTCGTAGTAGCGCCCCTGGACGGCCGACACACGCTCGCTGACTGCGCCCTGGTGCATCCGCTGAGTCTCGATCGCCGCCTCGGCGGCACGCTGATCGGCCAGCGCCGCCTGCATCTCGATCTCCCGCGCTCGCGTGGCGCTGTCGTGGACCTGCGCGCCGCTGTCGAGCTCCTGCAAGCGCAGCGCGAGCAGTTCCGCGATCAATCGCCGCTCCTCCTCCTTCGCGGCCTGGTAGCGGCGGGCGGAGGCGGCCTGGCGCTGCAGATGCCGGATCTGCTTCTCGATCTCATCGCGCACGTCCTGCAGCCGCTCGAGGTTCTCGCGCGTCTCGCCGATGCGGCTCTCGGTTTCCTTGCGCCGCTCCTTGTAGCGCGAGATGCCGGCAGCTTCCTCCACGAACGCGCGCATGTCCTCGGCCTTGGCCTCGATGATCCGCGAGATGGTGCCCTGCTCGATGATGGCGTAGCTGCGCGAGCCCAACCCCGTGCCGAGAAACAGCTGGGTGATGTCCTTGCGCCGGCAGCGCGCGCCGTTGATGTAGTACCAGGAGGAGCCATCGCGGGATACCTGGCGCTTCAGGGACACCTCGTTGTAGCTCGCGTAGGGGCCCGCGATCTTGCCGTCGGAGTTGTCGAACACGAGCTCCACGGAGGCCGCGCCGACCGGCTTTCTCGCCGAGGAGCCGTTGAAGATCACATCCGCCATGTTGTCCCCGCGCAGATGCTTCGCCGACAGCTCACCCATCACCCAACGCACCGCATCGATGACGTTGGATTTGCCGCAGCCGTTCGGGCCGACGACACCGGTGAGATTGCTGGGAAAGCTGACTTGCGTGGGATCGACGAAGGATTTGAAGCCGGCGAGCTTGATCTTGGTCAGCCGCATCTATGCTGTCTTCCGCACCTGATGACTACCCCCGAAACCAACACAATCGCCACGCCACAGGCACAAGGACCTGCCGCGCCGCCGCAGGGCGAGGCGGCGCCCCTTAAGCGAAGCGCTGCTTCGCGCCGCCGAGGGAGGTCGCGGGCAAAAACCGCGCTGGGCCGGGCAGGATGCCCGGCTCCCGCGCTTATAGTAGAGTAAATCTCCATGCCCTCACAGCCATGCGCCGATCTCGAGACCTTCGCCAATCCGCGACCCGAGCACGATTACACGATCCGCATGCGGATACCGGAGTTCACCTGTCTCTGTCCGAAGACGGGACAACCGGACTTCGCGACGCTCGAGCTCGAGTACGTGCCCGACCGCGCCTGCGTCGAGCTCAAGTCGCTCAAGCTCTACATCTGGTCGTTCCGCGATCGCGGAGTCTTTCACGAGGCGGTGACCAACGAGATCGCCGACCACCTCGCGCGGACACTGTCGCCGCGGTTCCTGCGCCTCGAGGCGCGCTTCAAGGTGCGCGGCGGCATCTACACGCGGGTGATCGTGGAACGGCGGCAGGCGGGCTGAGCGCTTCCCAAGGCCACTGTACAGGCCAGCCTTGGCCGGTATAATCGCGCGTCCTTCACGAGGCTCGTGCTTTTGAGGAGTGACTGATGCCGGCCAAAAAACCCGCGCCGAAGGCCGCGAAGGGTAAGAAGGCGGCAGCCGCGAGGCCTGCGGCGAAGAAGTCCCTTGCGGCGGCTCGCAAACCCGACCGCGCCAAAGCGTCGGCGGCTCACGCCCATAAGACGGCGGCTGCCCCTGCACGGCCTTCCACTGCCAGCGCTGCCGCGCCGCCCACCACCCCCACGCACATGGAAGCAACCATCGAGATGCGCAAGGCTGCCCATTCGACATCCCATCCGACACCCCAGGCCGGGAAACCGACCGCTTCTCATTCGCGGGAGGACATCCGCGTCTCCTCTGCCGTGACCGCCCCGCCCGCAGCAGCCGTCGATTCCGATGAGGCCGAAGGCGCGGAGCCCGGGAGCCTGCTCGCCGGGCCGCGCAACGTACAGCCCTACATCGCCAAGCGCGGCGAGCAGTACATGAGCAAGGAGCAGCTCGAGCACTTCCGCCAGATCCTCAACAGCTGGAAGCGCGACCTGATGGTCGAAGTCGACCGCACGGTCTCGCACATGAAGGACGAGGCGGCCAACTTCCCCGATCCGAACGACCGCGCCACCCAGGAGGAGGAATTCAGCCTGGAGCTGCGCACCCGTGATCGCGAGCGCAAGCTCATTCGCAAGATCGATGAGGCGCTGAAGCGGATCGATGACGGCAGCTATGGTTACTGCCTGGAGACCGGGGAGGAGATCGGCATCAAGCGCCTGGAGGCGCGGCCAGTCGCGACCCTGAGCCTCGAGGCCCAGGAGCGCCGCGAACGGCGCGAGCGGCAGTACGGCGACCGCGACGACCGCTACCGGTAACCTCACTTCGTCATATACATCGGCAGGTTCGCGCCATCCCCCACGGGGTCTTTGCACCTCGGCTCCCTGTTGGCTGCCGTCGGCAGCTTCCTCGATGCCCGTAGCTGCGGCGGCCGCTGGCTGGTGCGGATCGAGGACCTCGATCGCGCGCGCGTGGTGCCCGGCAGCGCCGCTGAGATGCTGCGGACTCTCGAGGATTTCGGCCTGCTCTGGGATGGCGAGGTCGAGTACCAGAGCCGTCGCACCGCCCTCTACGCCGAGGCGCTGCAATCCTTGCGCGCCGAGGGACGCACCTTCGAGTGCAGCTGCTCGCGCCGCGAGCTCACCACCGAGGGCGAGCCGACTCAGGAGGCGAGCGAGCGCGCAATGACGCGCGGGCCGGCGGGCCTGCCGCCAGAGAAGGCCAGTGGCACGGCTTATCCGGGCAGTTGCCGGGAGGGCCCGCGCCGGCGCGAGGATACCGCGACCCGTTTCAGGATCGATGAGACGGCGAGTGTCATCTTCGAGGACCGTTTTCAGGGGCCGATCGCGCTCGCCATGGGAAAGCTCGGAGATGTCATCGTGCGGCGCCGCGACGGGATATTCGCCTACCAGCTCGCCGTCGTCGTGGACGATGCCCTGCAAGGGGTCACCGACGTGGTGCGTGGCGCGGATCTCCTCGAGAGCACGGGATGGCAGATCGCGCTGCAGCGTGCGCTGCGCCTGCCGACGCCCCGCTATGCACATCTGCCGCTGTTGCTCGAGCGCACCGGCGCGAAGCTGTCGAAATCCCGCCGCTCAGCCGCGCTCGCCGCGGATCGGGCAGGCGCGCAGCTGCTCAACGTCCTGCCGCTGCTCGGGCTCTACCCTCCCGCGGAGCTCGCGGATGCCGCACCCGCGGCGATCCTCGAATGGGCGAGCGGCCGATGGCAGGCGCAACGGCCGCCGCTCCTGCGCGAGCTCGTTTTGCCGTAGCTCTCGAGCAGTGCGCCGGGGGGCAGCCGTGCCCCCCCGGGCGCCCTGGCCTCGGATCAGGCGGCGTCGACGTCGCGCATCGAGAGCCGGATCCGGCCCTGGCGATCGACTTCCAGCACCTTCACCCGGATGAGGTCGCCTTCCTTGAGCTTGTCGCTCACGCGCTCGACGCGCTCATTGGAGATTTGCGAGATGTGTACCAGGCCGTCGCGGCCCGGCAGGATCGTGACGAAGGCGCCGAAGTCCATCAGTCGCGCCACCTTGCCCTCGTAAATGCGCCCGACCTCGACGTCCGCGGTGATCAGCTCGATGCGCCGCTGCGCCTCGCGGCCGGCGGTGCCGTTCACGGAGGCGATCTTGACGGTGCCATCGCTCTCGATGTCGATGGTCGTGCCGGTTTCCTCGGTGATCTGCCGGATCACCGCGCCACCCTTGCCGATCACGTCGCGGATCTTCTCCGGATCGATCTTTATGGTGATGATGGAGGGTGCCCACTCGGACATGCGGGCGCGGGGCTCGCGCATGACCTTGTTCATCTCCCCGAGGATGTGCAGACGTCCCTCCCGCGCCTGCTCGAGCGCGACCTTCATGATCTCGGCGGTCACGCCCTCGACCTTGATGTCCATCTGCAGCGCGGTCACGCCGTCCTTCGTGCCGGCCACCTTGAAGTCCATGTCGCCGAGGTGATCCTCATCGCCGAGGATGTCGGTGAGGACCTTGTAGCGGTTGCCCTCGAGGACCAATCCCATCGCCACGCCGGCCACGGGCGCCTTGATCGGCACGCCGGCATCCATCAGCGAGAGCGAGGTGCCGCAGACACTCGCCATGGAGCTCGAGCCGTTCGACTCGAGGATCTCCGAGACGACACGGATGACGTACGGGAAGGTCGTCATGTCGGGCATCACGGCACTGACGCCGCGGCGCGCGAGGTTGCCATGGCCGATCTCGCGGCGCTTGGGCGAGCCCATCATGCCGGTCTCGCCGACCGAGAACGGCGGGAAGTTGTAGTGCAGCATGAAAGGCTCGCGACGCTCGCCCTCCAGGCCGTCGATGATCTGCGCATCGCGCGTGGTGCCGAGCGTCGTCACCACGAGCGCCTGCGTCTCCCCGCGGGTGAAGGTCGCCGAGCCGTGAGTTCGCGCCAGCACGCCCACCTTCACGGTGATCGGCCGGACGGTCTTGGTGTCGCGGCCGTCGATGCGTGGCTCACCGTTGAGGATCCGCTGGCGCACGATGTTGCTCTCGAGCTTGAAGAGCGCGCCGCCGATCTGATCCGCCGTCCACTTGGCCGACTCCCCGCCGGTGAGCGTGGAGAGCGTCTGTGCCTTGACCTCGGAGATGCGCGTGTGGCGCTGCTGCTTCTCCGTGATGGTGTAGGCCTGCGCGAGCGCAGCCTGCGCGTGCATCGCCACGGCGCTTGCGAGCTCGGCGTCTTCCGCCGCCGGCTGCCAGCCCCAGCGCGGCTTGCCGGCTTCGGCGGCGAGCTCGCGGATGGCGCGAATGGCGGTCTGCAGCTGCTCGTGGCCGAAGACCACCGCGCCCAGCATCACGTCCTCCGGCAGACCCTTCGCCTCTGACTCGACCATGAGGACGCCGTGCTCGGTGCCGGCCACCACCAGATGCAGCTGCGACTCGGTGAGCTGCTGGGCGGTGGGATTCAACAGATACTGCCCGTCCTTCCAGCCGACGCGCGCCGCACCGATCGGCCCGCTGAACGGAATGCCCGAGAGGGCGAGCGCCGCGGAAGCGCCGAGGAGCGCGGCGATATCGGGATCGATATCCGGGTCCACCGACACCACGGTCGCGACCACCTGCACTTCGTTGTAAAAGCCATCGGGGAAGAGCGGGCGAATCGGACGATCGATGAGGCGAGAGGTCAACGTCTCCTTCTCGGTCGGGCGGCCCTCACGCTTGAAGAACCCGCCCGGAATGCGTCCGGCGGCGTAGGTCTTCTCCACGTAGTTGACGGTGAGGGGAAGGAAATCGCGGCCGGCGGCGGCCGTCTGTCGGGCACAGGCGGTGACCAGCACCACCGTATCGCCCATCGAGACTCGCACCGCGCCATCGGCCTGGCGGGCGAGCTCGCCCGTCTCGATGGTGACCGCGTGTGGACCGTACTGAAATGACTTGCTGACGACGCTCAAGGTCGAGCCCTCGGGAAAAAGATGGTTCGGCCAAACACAAAGGCCGCGCAACGCGGCCTCGTGCTGGTGCTAGCGGCGAAGTCCCAGGCGCTCGACGAGCTCCTGGTACTTCTGCGGTCTTGTGGCCTTGAGATAGTCGAGGAGCTTGCGGCGTTGGTTGACGAGCTTCACCAGCCCGCGGCGGGAGGAGTGATCGCGCTTGTGCGCCGTGAAGTGCTCGCCGAGACCGCTGATGCGCTCCGAGAGGAGCGCCACCTGGACCTCGGGGGAGCCGGTGTCGGCGGGACCGCGCCGGTACTGCGCCAGAATCCCGCCTTTTTTCTCGCTGGTTAGAGCCATTGCGCCAAAATCCTGAGTGACTGTCTTAAGTGCCTTTAGGGAAGCGCGGAATTTTACCCGGTGTAACGCCCTCGCCACAAGGTTGCGAGGCAAATTGCGCTATACTCGCCCGGCCATGATTCGAGCATTCATCATCGGCATCTTGAGCGCGAGCGCCATCGCCGCCTGCTCCACCACGCCGTCGCATCCGAGCCGGACCGCCTCGACCCTGTCGCCGGGGCGGTGCTCCACGGCCGCGGGCCAGGCGATCCCACGGGGTGGTTGCACCTCCGAGGTCCGCAGTTACTCGAATGAGCAACTGCAGGAAACCGGGAAGACCGACGCCGCTCACGCGCTGCAGATGCTCGACCCCGCGGTCACGGTTCACGGTCCGTAGTTTTCCAGGCACGGCCGAGCCTCGTGATCACACTCTCGGGCCAGCGCAGACTTCGCCCGCGCGGTCATTTGCGTTCGCTCGTCGCCTGAAAGAGGCGCCGAGGTCGAATTTTGCCCCGGCCGTCGGATTCGCCGACCCCGAGAAAACGCCTGCCCCCATCGTACAGTCGCACGCGGCCCGGCGGCAGACTGCGCACCAGCACGATCTCCTGCCCGTGGCCGATGCGCTCGGCCTCCCAGGCCTGGAGGCCGGCGGCCGGCAAATGCGCGAGCGGCAGGTCGGGCGCCAGCAGCGTGGGCCCGGAGCCGTCCTCGCAGGCGCGAATTACGGCCTCGAGGGTTTGCATCGGCTCCTTCTCGAACGGCTCCACCCAACTGCGGCGCAGCGCGGTGACATGCCCGCAGGTCCCCAGCGCTCGCGCGATATCCTCGGCGAGCGTGCGGACGTAGGTCCCCTTCGAGCAGAGCACATCGAGCTCAACGGCCTCGGCCGTCAGTGACAGCGGCGCGAGCTCGAAGATCTCGATCTCCCGCGCCTGCCGCTCCACCGTGACACCGGCGCGAGCCAGCGCGTAGAGCGGCCGGCCGTCGCGCTTCAATGCCGAGTACATCGGCGGTACCTGCCGCCCGGCGCCCCGAAAGGCGCCGAGCGCCGCCTCGAGCGCCTCCGGCCAGCCCTGCGGCACCGGCGCCTGCTCGATCACGGCGCCTTCGCAATCCCCGGTCGCGGTGCGCGTCCCGAGACCGATCGTGAACCGGTAGCGCTTGCGGCCCGAGAGGATATCGCCGGCGATCTTGGTGGCCTCGCCCAGACAGAGCGGCAGCATGCCGGTCGCGAGCGGATCCAGGCTCCCCGCGTGGCCGGCCTTGCAGCCGCCGAGGAGCCGGCGCACGCGCTGCAGCGCGCCGTTCGATGACATCCCGGCCGGCTTGTCGAGAAGCAGTATGCCGTTAGACATCAGCGCCCTGCCACCGCGAGCGCCCGCCGGGGCGAGGAGACATCAAGGGTCCTCGCCGGGCGGCACCGGCTCGCCGACGGCGCGGTCGATGAGCCCCGTGAGGCGCGCGGCCTTCTCGGCCGTATCATCGAAGATGAATTCGAGCCGGGGCGCATGCCGCAAGCCCAGCCGCCGCCCGACCTCCCCGCGCAGGAACCCGGCGGCGCGGGTGAGGCCGCCCTGCACCTCCTGCGAGGGGTGCGGCGCGGGTTTGCCGGCGCCTTCGCCCGTGACGGCGGATCGCAGCGGGAACGGCGCATAGAAAACTCTGGCCAACCCCATGTCCGCCGCGAGCGTGACCGCCGTGATCGTCACATTGCCGACGCGCGGATCCTTCACCTCGCGCGCGATCAGCTCCGCGAGCACGCGCTGCAGCTCGGACTCGATCCTGCGCAGCCGACCCCGATTTCCGGCGGCGGCCCCCTCTGGCATTCGGACTCGCTTCATTGCAGCGTGCGCGCCACCTCGAGCCGCGCGAAGCACTCGATCTGATCGCCGACGCGCACGTCCTGATAGTTCTTCACGCCGATGCCGCACTCGGTCCCGGCGCGCACCTCGGCGACATCGTCCTTGAAGCGACGGAGGGATTCGAGCGCGCCCTCGAAGATGACCACGTTGTCACGCAGCACGCGGATGGGGTTGTTGCGCCTGACAAAACCTTCCGTGACCAGACACCCGGCGACGACGCCGAACTTGCTGGAGCGGAACACTTCGCGCACCTGCGCGATGCCGACGATCTGTTCCTTGATCTCCGGGCGCAGCATGCCGGTCATCATCTGTCGCACATCATCGATGGCCTCGTAGATGATGCTGTAGTAGCGCACCTCGACGCCGGTTTCCTTCATGGCATCGCGCGCGCCGGAGTCGGCGCGGACATTGAAGCCGATGACGAGGGCCTTGGAGGCGGCGGCGAGCTGCACGTCCGAGACCGTGATGGCACCCAAGCCGCTGGCCACGATCTTGACCTGCACCTCCTCCGTCGAAAGCTTGGTGAGCGCCTCGCGCAGCGCCTCGACGCTGCCTTGCACATCGCCCTTGAGGAGCACCGCGACGATCCCCGCCTTCTCCTCGCCGAGCTGCGAGAACACGTCCTCGGCGCGCGTCGCCTGGCGGGCGAGCTTCACGTCGCGGAACTTGCCCTGGCGGTAGAGCGCGACCTCGCGAGCCTTGCGCTCGCTCTCGAGCGCGAGGAACTCATCGCCGGCATTCGGCGCGCCGGAGAGCCCGAGCACCACGACCGGCATCGAAGGAGACGCCTCCTCCACCGGACGGCCGTTCTCGTCAAAGAGCGCGCGCACGCGGCCAAACTCGGAGCCCGCGATGATCGGATCGCCGAGGCGCAGCGTGCCCTTCTTGACGAGCACGGTCGCCACCGCGCCGCGGCCCTTCTCCACGCTCGACTCGATCACGACGCCGGCGGCGAGCCCGGTGCGCGGTGCCCGCAGCTCGAGCACCTCGGCCTGCAGCAGCACGGCCTCGAGCAGCGCGTCGATCCCCGCGCCCGTATGGGCCGAGACGTTGACGAACATGTTCTGACCGCCCCAGTCCTCGGGGATCACCTCCTGCTTGGCGAGCTCCGCGCGTACCCGCTCCGGGTCCGCACCGCTCTTGTCGATCTTGTTGACGGCGACGACGATCGGCACGCCCGCGGCGCGGGCATGTTGGATCGCCTCCACGGTCTGCGGCATGACGCCATCGTCGGCCGCCACGACCAGGATGACCACATCCGTCGCCTTCGCGCCGCGCGCCCGCATCGCCGTGAAGGCGGCATGGCCCGGGGTATCGAGGAAGGTGATGACGCCCTTCGGCGTCTCCACGTGATAGGCGCCGATGTGCTGGGTGATGCCGCCGGCCTCACCCGCCGCCACCTTGGTGCGCCGGATGTAATCGAGGAGCGAGGTCTTGCCGTGATCGACATGACCCATCACGGTGACCACCGGAGGACGCGGCTCGAGCTCGGCCACCTGCGGCGCGACGCCCTGCAGATCCGCCTCGATCTGATTCTCCTTCAGGAGCTTGGACGTATGGCCCATCTCCTCGACGACGAGCACCGCCGTGTCCTGATCGATCGGCTGATTGATGGTCGCCATGACGCCCATGTTCATGAGCACCTTGATGACCTCGGTCGCCTTCACCGCCATTTTTTGCGCCAGCTCCGCCACGGTCACCGTCTCCCCGACGCTCACTTCGCGCACCACGGGCGCCGTGGGCATCTCGAACCCGTGGCGGCCATCGGCGGCGCTCGGCACGGCGCGCGACTTCGCACGCCGCTTCTTCTTGTAGCGCGAGCTGACATCGGTCGCGACGTGCAGCTCCTGTCGGCCGTAACGCGTGTGCCGGTCGTCCGCGGCGGGACGCTCCCGCGTCGGCGCCGCAGCGGTGGCGCGCCCGTTCGGGGCGGGGGCCTGAGG
>JBAUOO010000103.1:0-41735 GCA_049579785.1 Steroidobacteraceae bacterium | reverse complement strand
CCCCATCACATCGGCATGAATCTGCGCCGCCTTCACGGCTTTTCGCAGGCTCCCGGAAACGAGAAAGTAATCGATTCTCCATCCGACGTTGCGCGCCCGTGAGTTGGCGAAGCGGCTCCACCACGTGTAATAGCCGCCGCCCTGCTTGAAGAGGCGCAGCGTGTCGATGAAACCGGCATCGATGAGATTCTGGAAGCCCTCGCGCTCCTCGTCGGTGAATCCCTTCCTGCCGCGGTTGGGTTTGGGATTGGCGAGATCGAGCTCGGTGTGTGCCACGTTGAGATCGCCGCAGAAGACGACGGGCTTCTTCTTCTCGAGCCGACGGCAATAGGCGAGGAACGCCGGGTCCCAGTGCCGGTGCCGCAGCGGCAAGCGGCTCAGATCGTCCTTCGCATTCGGCGTGTAGACCGTCACCACATAGAGCTTGGGAAACTCCGCGGTGATGACACGACCTTCCTCGCTGCTGTCGCGCTCGAGCTCGTCGGCAAACTGGAAGCGCCGGGCGAACGCCTGCGGAAAGCCGTTGACCACCGAGAGCGGCTCTTGCCTCGAGAGGATGGCAGTGCCCGAATAGCCCTTCTTCAGCGCGGAGTTCCAGTACTCGTGATAGCCCGGCAGATCGATCTCGATCTGTCCGCGCTCGGCCTTGGTCTCCTGGAGACACAGGACATCCGGCCGGTGCGCCTTCACGAAGCGCTGGAACAGACCCTTCTTGACCACGGCGCGGATGCCGTTGACGTTCCAGGAGTAGAGTTTCATGAGCCTATCGGTCCGCCGTACGCGAGGAGACCCAGTCCATCAGTGCAAGCAGCACTCCGGAGACGACGAAGGTCAGCTGGATGACGACCATCCAGCGAAGTCGGGTGGCATCGACTGCCGTAGAGGGATCGCCGAGCAGCAGGAAGGAGCGCAGCAGTGCGATGGCGCTGATGGCGACGATGGAGGCGATGACTTTGAGCTTGAGATCCGCGAAGTCGACGGTGCCGAGCCAGTCCGGCCGGTCCTCGTGCTCGACAATGTGCAGCTGTGACACGAAGCTTTCGTAGCCGGCGAACATCACGACGATGAGCAGATTGCCGGTGAGGGAGAGCTCGATGAGCGAGAGGGCAAGGACGATCGCTGCCTCGTCCTCGAGAGTTCCGAGTCGACCGAGCTCGGTGATGAGCTCGCGCGCAAAGACCACCACGATGGCGATCAGCGCGAGCACCATCCCGGCATAAAGCGGCGCCAGAATCCAGCGCGCTGCGAACAGCAGCCGCCCGAAGCGGATTTTCAGCCCCCGAACCGTCATGCCCGACCCCGTATCGCCGCACCCGCTTCAGCCGCGGCCAGTCTAACCGGTGCTCGCCAGCCGGGCGAGCCGTGCCCGATGCGCTGGAACGGACGGGCGCGAGCCTCGATAATGCGCTGCATGGCCATATCCCCGCTCGCCGGTAAGCCGGCGCCGAAGTCGTTGCTGATCGATCCGGTGCGGCTCGAGCGCGAGTTCTACGCGCGCCGGCCCGATCCCGCCAATCCCCTGGAGCTGGTGAGTTTCGGCACCAGCGGTCATCGCGGCTCACCGCTCAAGGGATCGTTCAACGAAGCGCACATCCTCGCCATCACCCAGGCGATCTGCGAATACCGCAGCGGTCAGGGCATCACCGGACCGCTGTATATGGGACGCGACACGCACGCGGTCTCCGGACCCGCTCAGCGGGCGGCACTGGAAGTGCTCGCGGCCAATGGGATCGAGACGGTGATCCAGCCCGCCGATGGCGTGACCCCGACCCCGGCGGTATCGCGAGCGATTCTCGCGCACAACCGCGGGCGCGCCGAGCGCCTGGCTGACGGCATCGTCGTCACTCCCTCGCATAATCCCCCGGAAGATGGCGGCTTCAAGTACAACCCGCCCAACGGCGGACCCGCCGATAGCGATGTCACGGACTGGATCCAGAGGCGCGCCAACGCACTGCTGCGAGACGGCAATACCGGCGTGCGGCGCGTGCCGGCGGAGGCGGCTGTGCGCGCCGCAACCACCCACGCGCAAGACTTCATCGCTCCTTACGTGAAAGACCTGACCCACGTGATCGACCTGGAAGTCATTCGAGCGGCACACGTGTCGATAGGAGTCGATCCGCTCGGAGGCGCTGCCGTGCACTACTGGGAGCCGATCGCGCGGACGTACGGGCTCGAGATCCACGTCGTCAATCCGAAGGTCGATCCCACCTTCGCCTTCATGACGGTCGATCACGACGGCAAGATCCGCATGGACTGCTCGAGCCCCTATGCCATGGCCGGTCTGTTGCAGCTCAAGGACCGCTACCGTATTGCCTTCGCCAATGACACCGATGCCGACCGACACGGGATCGTCACCCCGTCGGCGGGGCTCCTCAACCCCAACCACTACCTCGCGGTGGCCATCCGTTACCTCCTCACCCATCGTCCGGGTTGGAGCGCCGCTGCGGCGGTGGGCAAGACTCTGGTCTCGAGCGGGCTCATCGATCGCCTGGTGGCCCGTCTCGGACGGTCGCTGCGCGAAGTGCCGGTCGGGTTCAAGTGGTTCGCTCCCGGCCTGCTCGAGGGCTCGATCTGCTTCGGCGGCGAGGAGAGCGCGGGGGCGAGCTTCCTCAGGCGGGACGGCACGGTGTGGACCACGGACAAGGACGGACTCATCATGGGTCTTCTCGCCGCGGAGATTACCGCGCGCACCGGCAAGGATCCGGGCGAGCACTACCGTGAGCTGACGGCGGAGCTCGGCACGCCCTGGTACACGCGCATCGATGCACCGGCAACGGCGGAAGAGAAGACGCGCATCGCGAGCCTCTCGCCGGAGTCGGTTCGCGCCGCCACGCTCGCGGGCGAGCCGATCACGAGCAAACTGACGCGCGCGCCCGGCAATGGCGCGCCGATCGGCGGGCTGAAGATCGTCGCCGCGAACGGGTGGTTCGCGGCCCGTCCGTCCGGAACCGAAAGTCTGTACAAGATTTATGCCGAGAGCTTCCGCAGCGAGCGCCATCTCGCGACCATCGTCGAGGAGGCGCAACTCATCGTCGGTGATGCGCTGAAATCCGTGTGAGGAGTTGAACCTATGAACGCGACATCCGAGCTCCATCGTGCAGGCCAGAGCCTTTGGCTCGACAACATCACGCGCGAGCTGCTCTCCAGCGGGACCCTCGAGCGCTATATCGATGAGCTCTCGATCACGGGACTGACCTCGAACCCGACGATCTTCGATCAGGCGATGAAGCACGGCTCGGCCTACGATGAGGACATCCGCAAACTGGGCTCCGCGGGCCTCGCGGATGAGAAGCTGTTCTTCGAGCTCGCACTCGAGGACCTGACGCGCGCGGCCGATCTGTTTCGCGCGGTGCACGAGCGCACCGCGGGCGTCGACGGCTGGGTTTCCCTCGAGGTCTCGCCCCGGCTCGCTTATGACACCAACTCCACACTCGCCGAGGCGCGCGACCTTCATGCGCGCGCCGACCGTCCCAACCTCTTCATCAAGATACCGGGGACGCGGGAGGGGTTGCCGGCGATCGAGTCGGCCATCTTCGCGGGCGTTCCGATCAACGTGACGCTGCTTTTCTCGCCCGAGCAGTACGTTGCCGCGGCCGACGCGTGGCTGCGGGGCATTGAGCGCCGCATCGCTCAGGGCCTGAATCCGAACGTCGCCTCGGTGGCTTCCATTTTCCTCAGCCGCTGGGACGTCGCGGCGGCCGACAAGGTGCCGCCGGCGCTGCGCAACCGGCTGGGACTTGCGGTCGGCCGCCGCGCGTACCGCTCCTATTGCGAGCTGCTCGCCTCGCCACGATGGCTGCGGGCGCTCAACGCCGGGGCAAGACCGCAACGACTGCTTTTCGCGAGCACCGGGACGAAGGACCCGAAGGCTTCGGATGTGCTCTACGTCGAGGGTCTGGTTGCGCCCTACACCATCAACACCATGCCGGAGAACACGCTCAAGGCGTTCGCCGACCACGGCAAGTTGGGTGATGCAATCGGCGCGGATGGAGCTGACAGCGAAGCGGTGCTCGGGCTATTCACCAGATCGGGAGTGGACCTCGAGGCGCTCGCGGCCAAGCTGCAGAAGGAAGGCGCGGATGCGTTCGTCAAATCCTGGGACAGCCTGATGGGTGTCATCGGCTCGAAGGCCACGGCGTTGAAGAAGGCGGCGGGCGCGCGCTGAGCGCGCCGGCACCGTGGCCGCGGCTAGCGCGGGCGGTCCTCAACACGCCGCCAGATCTGCGAGCGTCCGAGGAGGGAGATCCCGAGAAAGCCGCGCATGAAGAGGCGGTGGCCGCCGTCCGTCAGTCGCAGCGTGCAGTCATAAACGTGTCCGGTGTTGGGGTCGAGGATATCGCCGCCCACGTACTCCCCGTTCTTGGGCTTCAGGTGACTCATGATGACCAGGCCGATGATCGGCTGGCCGTGGCGCTTGCCGGTGCAGCGGGTACAGCGGGCGTTGCGGTCATCGCCGGGAGAGCTCGGCTCGATCCGGTCGTAATAGAGTCCGCCGGCCTCGAAGATGCGAATCAGCCCCTCCGGCTTGCCGGCGCTGTCCAGGGGTTGCCAGAGGCCGACGGGGGAGTCGAGTCCCGGCTCGGCGGGCACGGCCGCAAGGGGCGCGGCCAGCGAGAGGAGTAAGAGCGCGACCAGCGTCGTGAGCCTGCGCATCGGCGCGGATTCCGATCAGCTGTTGGCGAGCAAGTGGCGCAGGTCCGAGGCGACCTGCCGCGCCGTGTTGTCCGTCTGCGCGAGCAGGCGTGCGCGGCCGTCGCCGTCGAAGATGAATACCGCCGAGCTGTGGTCGACCTCGTAACTGCCGTACTTGTCCGGCTTCTCGTAGTGATAGGCGATGCGATAGCGCTTGCTGAGCGTGGTGAGCTCCGCCTGGTCGCCGCGAAGACCGACGAAATCGGGGCCGAAGTTGCCGACGTAGCGCTTGAGCACCGCGGTCGTGTCGCGCTTGGGATCGACGCTGACGAACAGCACCCGCACCCGGGAGGCTGCGGGTCCGAGGGTGTGAAGGGCACTCGCGAGCATGGCGAGTGTCGTCGGACACTCATCGGGACACTCGGTGTAGCCGAAGTAAAGCAGCACCAGGTCGTGCCGATAGTCTTCGGCCGTGACCGCCTGACTGTCCTCGTTGGTCAGATGGAAGCTAAGCGGCTCCACGAGACCGGTGACGTTCCTGAGGGCGTAGGGCGGACCGCTGCCCGCGCACGCGACCAACCCGAAGGCGAGCGCGAGGGTGAAGAGGGGTGCGAGCAGACGAGCCGTCACGCCGCGGCTCCCGATCGATCCGCCGCCAAAGGTCCGCGCATCCGCCGAGCGGTTGCCCCGGGGTCATGCAGGATGTAATGCAGCACGACCAAGACCCCGATGAGGGACATCATGGCGGCGGGAATCCATGTCAGGAGACCGCCGATCTGCTGATCCTCGATCGGGCTGATGGCCCAGGCGCGGCCGCAGACGGCGTAGACGTCGTACAAGGGCGTCGCGTGCAGGGCGATGTAGGCGCCCAGCAGGATCTGCGGCACGGCGATGATGGTGAGGATGGCGATACGCGTGCCGTAGCCGAGGGCGGCGCTGCCTTGCCTCTCGCGCGGCGCCAGCATCAGCCACCAGAAGAGAAGTCCATCGGCCAGCATGCTCCAGTTCATGAGCAGATAGCGCCTGCCATCGATCATCGCGGAGAAATGGATCGTCGGTGTCAGCCAGAGGAATATCAGTCCGACGAACAGCGTCGGCGCGATGAGCGGATGCTGAATGGCGCGGAAGAGGAGCTGACCCGGCCGCCGCATCCACGCGCCGATCCGCAATCGCGCCGCCAGACCGGCGGGAATACCGGCGCGCAGCACCGGGCCGGGGGCCGTGAGGACGATGAGCACCGGACCGATGTGGTGCAGGATCAGGTGCTGCAGTCGATGGATCCAGAACATGTGCTGCGCCAGGAAATCGACATAAGTCTGCAGCACCGCATAATTGAGGGCGACACCGAGAAAAAACGTAAACGCGCGCCAGAAGCCCACCTGATCGGCGCCGCGCCGCAGCGCGCGAAGTCCGCGCACGTAGAGGGCAACGACAATCGCGCACGTGAGAAAGACGGTCGGGGAGAACTGCCAGGGAAGGAGATACCCCAGGTCCGATGGCAACGGTGGCATCGAAAGATGATACCACGCGCGGTTCTACGCCTTGCGAACCGTGATCGGGTCGTCCACGCTCGCGGACCGCCGGATGGGCGGCGAACGGCGAATGCCGCTCGGCGCGATCGGATGGCGGCTCGGACCCGCCCCCCGGGGCGAGCCGATTCCCCACGACCGATGCGGGGGCGGCAGCAAGACAGGCGCCGCTCGGGCATCGCGGTTGCTGAAGGTCGGTATGACTTCCCAAACACACGAGTCCGCTCGAGCCGAGCGCGCGGCGAGGCGCGGCGAGTACTCGCATTTTGAGCACAAGCTGCAGGACAGACGGCGCGAGCTGCGGGACGAGACGGGCGATGTGCTCGCGCGTGACGTGCAGGAGATCCGCGCGATCGAGCGCGCGCTCAGGCGGATCGCCCTCGGTACCTATGGCATCTGCGTGAGTTGCGGTCAGCCGATCGGGCGCGAGCGCCTGGAAGCGTATCCGACGGCGAATCGGTGCGCGGTGTGTCAACGCGCCTACGAGCACGAGCGCGCGACGCCGCCGACGCCGCGTCTGTAGTGTAACTACGCGTGATGGATCGCCTTGATGACGAGGCAATCCTCCAGACCCTCGGGTCCGTCTTCCGACCCATGGCCGCTTTCCTTCACGCCGCCGAACGGCGCATCCGCAAAGGCCATGGCGACGGTGTTGATGCCAACCATGCCGGCTTCCAACGCATCGCCGATCAGCATGGCGCGCTTGCCTGATTCGGTGAAGGCGTACGCGGCGAGACCGTAAGGCAGACGGTTGGCGTGCTCTACGGCCTCATCGAGCGTGCTGAAGGGCGCCATCACCGCCACCGGACCGAACGGCTCCTCGTTCATGATGCGCGATTGCAACGGCACATCGGAAAGCACCGTCGGCTGATAGAAGAATCCCTCCTTCCCATGGCGCTCACCGCCGGTGCGCAGCTTCGCGCCGCGGCTCACCGCATCGCCTATGAATGCCTCCATCGCCTGCGGGCGGCGCGGGTTCGCCATGGGCCCCATGTGATGGCGCTCGATGAGGCCATCGCCCACCTCCATCTGGCGCGTGCGCTGGGTGAAGGCGGTGACGAACCGATCGTAGATGCCCTGTTGCACGTAAAAGCGTGTCGGCGAAACACACACCTGGCCGGCGTTGCGGAATTTCGCCGTGGCGAGCATCTCCACCGTGCGCTCGAGATCGGCATCGTCGAAGACGATGACGGGCGCGTGGCCGCCGAGCTCCATCGTCGTGCGCTTGAGGGTGGCGGCGGCAAGCGCGAGCAGATGCTTGCCGACCGCGGTGGAGCCGGTGAACGAGAGCTTGCGGATGATGGGGGAGGCGAGGAGGTGGCGCGACACCTCGTCCGGGACCCCGAAGACGAGCTGTGCGACACCGGCGGGCAAGCCGGCATCGACCAGAGTGCGTATCACTTCGATGGCGGAGGCCGGCGACTCCTCGGCGGGCTTGAGAATCACCGAGCAGCCGGCGCCGATCGGCGCGGCGAGCTTGCGACCGGGATTGATGATGGGGAAGTTCCACGGCGCGAAGGCCGCGACTGGGCCGACCGGCTCCTTGACGACCAGCGAACGCGTTCCGGTCGGACGCACCAGCACCCGCCCGTAGGCTCTGCGGCATTCCTCGCCGTAGAACTCGAAGAGGTTGGCAGCGGCGTTCGCCTCGGCCCGCGTCTCGCGCAGCGGCTTGCCTTCCTCCATCGTGGCCACGCGGGCGATCTGCTCGACACGCTCGCGCATGAGTCGCGCCGCGCCTTTGAGCACCCGGGCACGCTCCTCGGGCGTGGACCGTTTCCATTCGCGAAAGGCGCGCTCGCTGGCCTGCAGCGCCCGATCGAGGTCGGCGGCATCGACCAGAGGCAGCTCGCCCAGGGACTCGCCGGTCGCAGGATTGACGACGCGCTGCGTCCGCCGCCCTTCCGCGCCGAGCCATTCGCCATCAATGTACAGCTTCAGCTCAGTGTATCCGCCCATCGTGCCTCGAGCCGCGCGGCCAACAGATCCAACGCCAGCATGATCGCGCGCAGCGCTTCATCGAGTTCGAGACCGCGGCGCCGGCGCCGGAGGTTCGGCTGCGGCTGACGCCCGCGCTACCTCAGTACGGCGAGCCGCGCGAGGTTCGACTGCACGATCGCATCGTGACAGGCGCTCTGGGCATACCAGCGGCGCGCCGCGTGCACGAGAGCCGTGCAGATCTGCACGGCATCGGCAGCTTCCGCACCCAGAAGCGCCAGCGGACCCGCCTTGAAGCCACGGTGTCGCGATCGCTGCAGTCGATGCAGCCGCAGTCGCCGCAGCGCCAGGGCGGGAACCGACTCGTTGGCGAGACTCGCGCGCTCAGCGCGCTCACAGACCAGCTGAGTGATCCTGCCTACATCGGCATCGGCCGCCGGGGACTCCTCGCCCTGTGGCAGCCACTGTGCGCACCACGCCTGCACGCGATCGACCGAGCCTTGCATGTGCGCATCGCTCAAAGCCGCGGCGATCTGCGGCAGATCGAATGCTTCGCGCAGTGCCTGCTCCCAGCACTGCTCCTCGAGGAGCAGCTCGGTATCCGAAAGATAGCTCGCGAGCATGCGCGAGCTCGAAGGGGCGGTCGGGTGTGCGGCGTCTCTTCGCGGCGGGGGTGTGGTCTGGTACGCGTATTGTTCTTGCATGCATCAGCTCTGAGATGAGGAGGTTATGGGAGCGCCGCGCCGCCGGCCGGCGCCTTTGCGCGGCGAGACCCGCGCCGCGGCCGGGCGAGCACGTCCGGAGCGGGCGGAAGCTGCGGGACCGGAATCCCCGCGATGCGCCCTGCGCGCTCGCTTCCACACTTTTCGAGCCACGGCAGCCTGTTTCCGCGCCCGCTTGGCCTCGCGCTTGGCCTCTTTCATCCGATTGCGGGCGCGCTTGAGCTCCTCCTTGGCGATCCGGACGCGCTGCCGCGCGACCTCCGCCTGCAGCCTCGCGCGCTCGAGGGGCTCGGCCGGCTCACCCGCCGCGGCCACCCCGGGACTTGACTTGGGCGCCGCGCCATCCGCCCCGTCCCCCGCCTGAGACGCTGGCGTGCCGGCGGAGCGCTTTTCGCGGGCAGTCTTCCCCATAGGCAATGGCGAGTGGTGAGAGAGGAGGAGTTTCACACAATGGCCGCCGCCTTACCAGTTCTGAGCGGCAAGGACCTGGCTCACCCTGCGTGGCGCTGGATGAGCGGATGAGCGGGCTCCGGCGGGCGGGGGGTGTCCTCGTCCCGCTCAGCGCGGGCGCGCGGGCAGCATCGTGGCGGTAACGCGGTTGCGGCCGGAATTCTTGCTGCGGTAGAGGGCGGCGTCGGCGACTTTCAGTATCTGCTCGGCGAGCTTGCGCTCGCCGACCGGAACGCGATCGAGCCCGCAGAGGCCAAAGCTCGCCGTGACATCGACGTCGCGCCCGTGGACCTTGAAGGACTTATTGGCGACGTGCGCGCGCAGCTTGCGTGCAACATCGAGCGCCTGCTCATAAGTGGTCTCGGGCAGCACGATGGCGAACTCCTCGCCCCCGATGCGCGCCACCCAGTCGATACCACGGCGCAATGATCCCTGCAGGCGCGTGCCGAACTGCTTGAGGATCTCATCGCCTCCGGCATGACCGAGGGTATCGTTGGCGTTCTTGAAGTAGTCGATATCGCAGAGGATGAGCGAAAGCGGGCGTGCATATCGAGCCGCGCGCTCCACCTCGCGGGGGAAGTGCTTGCTGAAAAACCGTCTGCTGGCGACCCGCGTCAGGTCGTCAGTCGTCGAGAGCTTGCGATTCTCGACGAGCGCGATGCGCAGAACGGCTTCGAGCTCCGCGATACGGCGCGCCGCCCCGAATCGCGCGTGCAGCTCCCGATCCGAGACACGACGGCCCACACAATCATCGGCGCCAGCGGCGAGTCCGGCCTCTCTCTCAGCGGACTCATCGAGCGGCGTGACGTAGACGATGTAAGGCGCCCGTGCTGACTGTTGCGAGCGGATCTTGCGGATGAGCTCCAGGCTGTCCGTGATGACCACGGGACGGAACTCGCTCACCAGACTGACGAGCGCCGCATCGTCATTGGCGGCCGCTTCCAGATCGAGCATGTCCGGCGGAATTCGTTTCTCGAAATCCGCACGTATTCCGGCGTCGGCCACCGCCACGAGCGCGCGCGGTGGCGGCAGCACGCGCAGCATCACGGCGATGGTCGCGGTGGTGTCTTCCTGAATCGCCGAAGGCCGCTGCGCGCGGCGCTCGAGAACTCGCTTGATGAGGGTGGTCTGGCCGCCGGTGCGCATTGACGCCCCTCCAAAGGGCTCCTCGGTCTGGCGATTGGCGCGGATGCTACAGATTTCACAGGGAAAAATCTGTGCAGCCCGGCGCAACGGGATCGTCCCGGCGCGGCCGGACGGGAACTGTGATGGCGTGCACGTTTCCCCTGCGACCCGACAGCTCGCTACCATACGTGACTCGGAGCATCCTTTAGTACCCCGGAACGCCTTCCCCCATGGGCCCTCCCGCCATCACCCGCAGCCGCCGTCCCTTTCTCGCCCCGGTCTGGATGATTCTGCTGGCGGTGCTGGCGGTGACCGGGGTGGCGCTCGGCCTGCATGAGTCGGCGACCAATACCATCGTGGTGATCGTGGCGCCCGCGAGCAGGGTGCTCGGCACCATCGACGATCCGCCGCTCTCGGCCGCGGGGGAACAGCAGGCCCAGGAGCTTGCGCAGCGGTTCGCCGAGGCAAACGGCCCGGACGGACTCACCGCGATTTACGTGGGCGGCACCCGCCGAGCGAAACAGACGGCCGCGCCGCTCGCGCAATCCCTCGGCAAGCAGCCGGTGGTGCTCAGGAGCAGCAATGCCGATCAGATCGCGGGACAGATCATGGGCGAGCATGCCGGCGCTAACGTGCTCGTCGTCTGCCCGCGGGCGATCATTCCGGGTCTCATCCAGGTCCTGAGCGGACAGGAAGTAAAGCCGTCCCAAGGGCAGCGCACGGCTTGGGTGGTGACGGTCCCGAGCTACAGTCCGGCGAGCGTGTTGCGGATCGCCTACTGAGCGAGGCCCTTGCCGGGCCCCCGTCCCTCACCGGGAATGCACGCTCAGCGCGACGGCCTTGCGCACGAATGCCTCATGCTGGCCGATGCGAAAGTCGGCCAGAACGGCATCCTGGATATGGCGCGCCTGATCGATGAGAAAGGTCGCGCGACGGACGCCGAGCCCGAATGGTCCCTGCACGCCATACATCTTGATGACGAAGCGATCGACGTCCGACAGGAGGGTGAAGGGGAGTTTGTACTTCTCGCGAAAAGCGCGGTGGCTCTCAGGGCTCTGGGGACTGACGCCCGCGACTGCGAGTCCCGCGCTCTCGACCTCCGAGTACAGATCGCGGATCTGGCAGGCCTCGCGGGTGCAGCCCGGTGTGAAATCGGCCGGATAGAAGTAGAGGACGAGCGGCCCATCTCGCAGCAGATTGCTGAGCGAGGTCGCCTGATCGTCCGCATCCGCGAGGGTGAACTCGGGCGCCCGAACACCGATTGCCAGCATGAGCCCTCCGGGGCGCTGGGTCGCAGCGATTCATGAAGAGATGGTGGAGCGGAAGGGGATCGAACCCTCGACCTTCGCATTGCGAACGCGACGCTCTCCCAGCTGAGCTACCGCCCCACGCACGGCGCGCGATTCTAGCATTCGGGCACAGCGGCTCCAACCGCAGGCCGGTAGCTGCGATCAGCTCACTGCTCTTCTGACGAGTGTCGCGATCCGCGCCTCTTCTTCGGCGGTCAGCTCGGTCACGCCACGGGCGCGGATCGGTGGTAACTTCATCACGGCGTGGTGGTGGTACAGTGTCCGACGAACGCGAAGCCTTCCGGTCTCAGGGCGCGATCGCACGCGGCCGTTGCCTGTGCGGGGCAGTGCGGTTCGAGGTCCACGGCCCGCTGCGGCCCATCATCTATTGCCACTGCACGATGTGCCGGCGCTCGAGCGGGCATTTCGATGCCGCCACCGCGTGCGCGCCCGAACACTTGCGACTGTTATCGGCGTCGAGTCTGCGCTGGTACCGATCCTCGGCGATCGCCCGGCGGGGTTTTTGCGATACCTGTGGCTCGCAGCTTTTCTGGGAGCCCGCTCACGGCGGCCACATCAGCATCTGGGCTGGCACTCTCGATTCTCCGACGGGCCTGAAGGCGGCAGAGCATATCTTCGTCGCCGACAAGGGCGATTACTACGAGATCGAGGACGCATTGCCGCAATGGCCCGAGGACTCGCCGCCGGAGGGCTGAGGCGGCGGCACGCATATCCCATTGAAGTGGCAGGCTCATTTAGATTGTTGACAATCAACAATGAGGCTGATTCAATCACCCGAAATCGCCGAATCGGGCCGCCATGCGCACAGTCAGCTTCCGGCAGATGAAGGATGGTACGAAGGCCGAGTACCTGTTCCTGAGCCGGTTGGAGCGCGATTACATCGCGCGCTTGCCGGATCGCATCCTCGCTGCGCTGCGGGCACTCGATGACGGGCTGGGCGGCTACCAGGTCACTCGTCTCGAACACTCCTTGCAGACTGCCACTCGGGCGCAAGCCGACGGCGCCGACGAAGAGATGATCGTCGGCGCGCTCGTCCACGATTTGGGCGACAGTCTGGCACCGGAAAATCACTCCAACTATGCCGCCGAGATCATCCGGCCCTACGTGAGGGCCGAGGTCACCTGGGTGGTCGAGCATCACGGGGTCTTTCAGAAGGTCTACTACGCTCATTTCCTCGGTGACGACCCCGAGCTGCGAGCGGCGTACCGCGATCACCCCTATTACGAGAGCTGCGTGCGGTTCTGCGAACGATGGGACCAGGCCGCTTTCGACCCGGACTACGCGACGCAGCCGCTTGAGCATTTCGAGCCGCGCGTGCGCCGGATCTTCTCTCGCCGGGCTTTCGATCCGTCCATCGTGGGTGAGCGCCCGAGGCGCACGGCATGATCATCGGATTCATCGGCCTCGGGAACCTCGGCTCGAAACTCGCGGCGACCTTGCAGCGTAACGGCTGCGAGCTGATCCTCCACGATCGCGACGAAACCGCGGCGAGGCCGCTGCTGGATCGCGGTGCGCAATGGGCGTCGACTCCCAAAGAGCTCGCAGTGCGGGCGGATCTCATCATCACATGCCTGCCGTCACCGGCCATCAGCGCGCAAGTCCTCGAGCAGCGCGAGGGAGTGCTCGAAGGGCTCTCGCCCCACAAGCTGTGGGTGGAAATGAGCACGACCGAGGAGGCGGAAGTCAGGCGGTTGGGTGAGCGGGTCAGGCAAACCGGGGCCCAGCCGCTCGATGCGCCGGTTTCGGGCGGCTGCCATCGCGCGGCGACGGGGAACATCTCGATTTTTGTCGGCGGCGAGCGGGCGGCGTTCGAGCAGGCCCTGCCGGTGCTGCGCATCATGGGCCGCAGAATCATTCACATCGGGCCGCTGGGCAGCGCATCGGTCCTCAAGGTGATCACCAACTATCTGGCCTTCGTCCATCTGGCGGCTCTGAGCGAAGCCTGGACGGTCGCGCTCAAGGCGGGAATGGATCCGAAGACCACGTATGAAGCGATCAAGGCTTCATCCGGCAATTCCTTCGTGCACGAAACCGAAAGCCAGGTGATCCTGAACGGAAGTTACGACATCAACTTCACGGTCGACCTCGCGCTGAAGGACATCGGTCTTTTTCTGGATCTGGCGCGCCAGCACCGGGTGCCGACGGAAGTGGCCGATACCGTGACGCAGATGTTTCGCGATACCCGCTCGCGATACGGCGCGCGCGCGCTCTCGCCGCGAATCATTCAGCGGTTGGAAGAGGATTGCGGCATCCAGGTGCGCGCGCCGGGATTTCCCGCGCAGCTCATCGATCTGGAGCCCGAAGTGCCCGGTGAGGAAGTGGTCCCATCCAGGACTCGCTACGTGTGACCGAGACGATCAACCGGCAGAGCCTCGAATCGCAGGCAACCGACCTGCTGCGGCGGCAAATCGTCCGTGGCCAACTGAGAGCTGGCGAGCGGTTGCTCGAGACCGCCATCGCCGAGCGATGCGGCTTGTCGCGTGGCACGATCCGTGCGGCGTTGCGGCGCCTGATCGAGGAGGGCCTCGTCTGTCACGTCCCCTACACGGGCTACCAGGTCATCGACCTGAGTGAGCACGATCTCTGGGAGCTCTACACGCTGCGAGCGGCGCTCGAAGGTCTCGGGACGCGCCTGGCGGCCGCGAGAATCGACGGACGCGGCATGAGCGAGCTGCGCGCGGCGTTCGCGGAGTTGCTGGCGGCGGCCGAGTCGGAGGATCACGAGAGAGCGGACCGCTTGGACCGCGAGCTGCACAAGCTCATCATCCGCCTTTCCGGGCACGAGCGGCTGCTGCAGCACTACATGCGCGTGGAAAACCAGTTCAGCGTGTACATTGCCCTCTCGAACCGCGAGGTGCATGCCCGGGAGATCTGCGAGTCCCACCGGGAGCTCGTCGAGAGCATCTGCGCCGGTGATGCCGAGCGCGCGGAGAAACTCGCGAGCGCGAACATCGTCCCGCCCGAGGAGATTCTGCGGACTCGCCGCCGTGATCCACGCCCATCGAGCGGCGCCCGCTGAGCCGCTCTCCCACGCGCGGTGCGCACATGCGAAGGCTCTGTGATGAATGAAGTGCGTTTCGAGCTCGAAACGGATCCGCCGAGAGTCCTTGTCCAAACCGGAGGGCAGATGGTCGAGTTGCCGGCGCTGTGGCTTCGGGAGCGATGCCAGGATCCGATGAGCCTCGACCCGCACACCCAGCAGCGCCTGTTCGATCCGCACCGCTTGTCCGATGATCTGACCCTCGTGCATGTCGAGGGCACCGCCGAGAACCGGGCACGGCTTTCCTTCAGCGACGGGTATTCGGGCGAATACGAACTGACCCGCCTCGCGGATGAGCTCGACCGCGGCGAGGGGCTCCCGCCGGAGGTCCCGTGGCGCGCCGATCTGGCGCTGGCGGCTGTCAGCGTGGATGGGCGGGGTCTCGATACCGACGAGGTGCGCCTGACGGCCGTCACGAGGCTTCTCACCCATGGTCTCGTGATCATCCGACACCTCTCTACCGACCCCGAGTGCATTCTGGAGGTGGCGGGTCGCTTCGGGTACGTGCGCGAGACGAACTTCGGACGGCATTTCGAGGTCTATTCGCGGCCCGGCTCGAACGATCTCGCCTATAGACCCGTTCGCCTCGGTGCCCACACCGATAACCCATACCGTGAGCCGGTGCCCGGCGTTCAGCTTCTGCACTGCCTGGTGAACGAGACCACGGGAGGCTTATCGACGTTGGTCGACAGTCTCTCGGTCGCGGAAGCATTGCGGGAGGAGGATCCGCAGGGCCTCGAGCTGTTGGCTTCGACGCCGGTGCGGTTCCGGTTCATCGATGCCAAGGAGGAGCTCATCGAGCACCGGTCGATCGTGCAGCGGGACACCGCGGGTCGGATGACGGGTGTGCACTACAGTCCGAGGCTCGATTATCTGCCGCTGCTCGATGCCGCCACCACCCGGCGGTTTCAGCGGGCGCGCCGCAGATTGAGCGAGCTTTTCGCCGATGCGCGTTTCGAGCTGAAATTCCCGCTCGGGGCCGGCGAGCTCATGATGTTCAACAACAGCCGCGTGCTCCATGGACGCACCGCCTACGATCCAAACGAAGGCCATCGGCATCTGCAGGGATGTTACATCGACCTTGATGGTCCAAGGAGCCTGTATCGCACGCTCAGCAGGAGGCTCGAGTCACAAGATCCGGGGAGCCCGCAAGCAGGTGCCGCGTGACCGAGGTGCAAACCGGCACGACCGAGGCGCTCGTGCCGCGGGAGCAGACCGGGCCCGTGCAGACCGGGCCCGTGCAGACCGCTTCGCTCGCGGAGCGCTGGTACGTCGCGATCATGATGTGCCTCGTCTACACGCTGAGCATCTCCGACCGCTACTCCATCTCGACCGTGCTCGAGCCGATCCGGCAGGAGCTGCATCTCTCGGATGCGAACATCGCGTTCCTCACCGGTGTCTCGCTCGCGATTTTTTACGTGACTTTCGGCTTTCCGCTCTCCTCGCTCATCGACCGGCGCAGCCGCCGCAACATCATCGGAGTCTGCCTCATCGCCTGGTCGGCACTCACCGTCGCCACCGGCCTCGCCCGCTCCTACTGGCAACTCCTCTGCGCGCGCATCGGGGTGGGCGTCGGGGAGGCCGGCGGCACTCCCGGCGCCAATTCGCTGCTGTCGGATTTCTTTCCGCCGTCGCGCCGCTCCATGGCCCTGTCGATTTTTTCCCTGGGGGCACCGATCGGCGCCTGGCTCGGCTCGCAGGTCGCCGGCGCCATCGCCTACCGGCTGGGATGGCGTGCGATGTTCCTTGCCCTCGGGGTACCGGGGGTCCTCGGCGGCCTCGCCGTGCTGCTCAGCATCCGCGAGCCCCGGCGCGGCTGCCTCGATGAGGGTGCAGATCGAGCCTCGACGCCGTCCTTCGTCGAGACGATGCGCTTCCTGTCGGGGCAGCGCTCGACCGTGCACTTCATCATCGCCCAGTCGTTGACCGCGCTCTGGGGTTGGGGTCTCATGTGGTGGACGCCCGCGTTCCTGATGCGCAGCTACTCGCTCAACGTCGAGCAGGCCGGTGGCATTCTCGGGCCCATCCACCTGATCGGGGGCAGCGCCGCCATGGTGGCGAGCACATGGTTGCTGTCGCGCCCGTGGCTCTCCGATGAACGGCGCGTTTTGCGCCTCCTCGCCCTCAACATCGGTCTTGCCACGATCGTGACGGGGGTCATCTACTCGACAGGCTCGCTGGCGCTCACGAGGGCGCTCTTCTGGCTCTTCATCCCGTCCATTTACATCTACCTCGGTCCGGGGTTTGGAATCCTCAACAATCTCGCGCCGCCGAAAATGCGCGCCATGTACTGCGCCACGCTGCTGTTCCTCGCCAACGTGTGCAACCTCATCGTCGCGCCGCAGATGGTGGGGATCCTCAGCGACTGGTTTGCGCCCCACCACGCTCCGGACGCGCAGTCGCTGCGGCTCGCCATGCTGTGCCTCGTGCCCACCGGCTTCTGGGCGGCATGGCATTACTACCGCGCGGCGCGCGGCGTGTTGGACGATGAGAGGCTCGCGGCGGCGGCCGCGGCCGAAGGCTAGGCGGGCGAGATGAGTCCGGAGATGACGCTCGACATTCCGGTACTCGACATAGCGCCGCTTTTCGACACCGAGCCGACGGCGTGGCGAGTCACCGACCAGGCGCTGTCAGCGGCAGCGCGAGACATCGGCTTCGTGTGCATCCGTGGACTGCCGCGCGAGGCGGCGCTCGGTGTGGCAGATAGAGCGTGTCTGCTCGCCATATTCGCACTGGAGGAGGCCGAAAAGCGCCGCCTGTATCGGCGCAAGTTCGCAGCGGAAAACCGCAACGTTTATCGCGGCTGGTTCCCCTTGCAGCCGGGAAACCTAACCTCCAAGGAAGGCATCGACATCGGTGCCGACCTTATCCACGGGTCGGACATCACCGTGGCCGGCGACCCCCTGCGCGAGGCGAGCCCGTTGCCCGACGAGGCGCGTTTGCCTGGCTGGCGCGAGGCGGTGAGCGCCTACTACCGGGCCGTGGCGCGGGTGGCCGAGGCCTTGATGCAGTCCCTCGCGCGCGGCCTCGGCCTGCGCCCGGACTACTTCGAGGAGGCGTTTCGCGCGGGTCTTTCGACGCTGCGGCTGATCCGCTATCCCCCCCGTGACGCCGCCGAGCTCGCGACCGTGCAGGATCCCGCGGTGTGGGTGCAAATCCGTGGAGCGCTTCGATATCTCGTCGGCGCGCCGCATACGGATTCGGGCTTTATCACCCTTCTCGCGCAGGACGGTGTCCCCGGGCTTCAGGCACGCTCGCGGGTCGGTCAGTGGGTCGATGTACCACCGCTCGAGGGGACACTCGTGGTCAATTTCGGTCAGGTGCTGGAACGGTGGTCGGCGGGGCGGATCCGCGCGACCGAGCACCGGGTGCTGGGCTCGGGCCTCGAGCGCTTCTCCATTCCGTTTTTCTACGAAGCCCGGGCCGATGCGAGCATCGCGCCTTTGAGCCTGGATCCGCCCGACCTGTTTGCCCCGTTCGAGTACGGCGATTTTCTCTGGCAGCGCCTCACATCCTTCGTCGAGTTTCGCGGCATGGAGCGCGAGCGCGCATGACGATGCCGGCCCCATCCGCGCTGCGCGGCGAGCGGCAGCTGCGGATCCGACAGGTGCTCGTCATCTCGCTTCTCTTTGGCGGCTACGCCTCGCTTTACTTCTGCCGCAGCGATCTCGCCGTCGCCACGCCGCTGCTCGCGAAGGAGCTCGTGCGCCACGGCCTCTCGTACGATGCGGCGCTGGTGCGCATCGGTGCGATCACCTCGCTCGGCATTCTCGCCTACGCGCTCGGCAAGCCCTTGATCGGCGGGCTCGGCGACTATTGGGGCGGCCGGATCAACTTCCTCCTCGGTCTCGCCGGCGCGACCCTGTGCACGCTCCTCTTCGCCCTCTCCGGGGCGTTGCCGCTCTTCACGATCTCGTGGTTCTTCAATCGACTGGTGCAGTCCGGCGCGTGGGCCGGGCTCATCAAGGTATCGTCGCGCTGGTTCGACTACTCCTCCCACGGCGCGATCATCGGAGTCCTGAGCTTGAGTTACCTCATCGGCGATGCGGCTGCCCGCGAATGGATGGGACGGCTCATCGCCCACGGATACGGTTGGCGGAGCCTGTTTGCACTCGCGGCGGCGGTCAGCGGAGCGATGCTCATCGCCAATTTCGCGCTGTTGCGCGAGTCACGGGTGGCGGCCGGGTACGGCGAGACCATCGCCAACCCGCTCAATGTGTTCGCGCACTCGAAAGCACCCGCCGGCATCCGGGAGCGACTCGGACCGCTGTTGCGCAGTCCGGCCTTCCTCATGGTATGCGTGCTATCGCTCGTCTGTACGATCGTTCGCGAGACCTTCAATGACTGGACGCCGGTATACATGAGGGATTTTGTGCACCTCAGCATGAGCAACGCCGCCGGGATGAGTGCGATTTTCCCCGGCGTCGGCGCGATTTCCGTGCTGCTGACAGGCTGGTTCGGCGATCGGCTCGGGTCCAACGGGCGACCGCTGCTGCTGTTCCTCGGCTTGACCGCGACGGCCGTTGCGCTGTTTCTTCTGACACGGATTCACCGCGGAACGGATGCTACGTTGCCGGTCGTCCTGATCGGCATGGTCGGCTTCTGCCTGCTCGGGCCGTACGCCTACCTGGGCGGCGCGATGGCGCTCGACTTCGGCGGCAAGGCCGCGGGGGCCGTCGCCTCGGGTATCATCGACGGCGCGGGCTACATCGGCGCGGTGTTCGCCGGTGTCGGTGGCGCGAAGCTCGCCGTTACGTTCGGTTGGAGAGGCGTGTTTGCGACGCTCGCGGTCATCGGCGCCATTGGCGCGATCGGCGCCGGAGCGCTCTATCGCATGGAGTTGCGCGCCGTCGCGGCCGAGCGCACGGCGGAAACGGGAGCGCGGTCGTGAACAAGAGAGGGCCGACAGCGTGAACGCGCTACGGGCAATCACATACATCGATTGGACACCGTCGGTGCTGACACTGCAGTGGGAGGACGGAGCACGACTCGAGCTGGCGAGCGTGTGGCTTCGCGATAATCTGCGCGGTGATCGCGATCCGCGAAACGGTCAGCGGCTCACCGATGCGGCGGATCTCCCCCTGACGCCGCGGATCCGACGAGCCGTGCTGCAGCGGGGGTCCGTGCGGATCGAATGGGAGCACGAGACGGGTGAGGCGTCGTTCGATCTCGAGTGGCTCACCGCGCAGGCGGCGGCGATCTCGGGTGCGCGGGCGGTGCCATCGCCGCGACTCTGGCCGGAGGGCCGGCGGCTGGATGCGACTCGCGATTTCGCCTGGGCGGTATTTCCGGCGATGCGCGCGCAGAGCGGCATGCAGGCGAACTGGCTCAGGCACCTCCTCACCGATGGTCTTGCATTCCTGTCGGAGGTTGCGCCCGAGCCAGGTGCCATACTCGTATCGATGCCGTTCGTCGGTCAGATCGCCGAGACCAATTACGGACTGCTCTTCGACGTGCACGCCGTGCCGGAACCCGAGAACCTCGCATACTCCGATCGGGGGTTGGGACTTCATACCGACAATCCCTATCGCGAGCCGGTGCCGGGGTTCCAGGCCCTGCATGTGCTGGTCGCTTCGCCGGAGGGCGGCGAGAGCCTCTTCGCCGACGGATTCGCAATTGCCGAGCAGCTGAGGCAGGAGAATCCGACCGCGTTCGAAATACTCGCGCGAACACCGGTTCCCTTCTCCTATCGCTCGAAGAACGCGGCCTTGAGCGCCGAACGGCCGCTGATCCAACTGTCCGGCCGCGGCGAGGTGGTGGCGGTCCACTACAACAGCCGCTCGATCGAGCCCCTGCCGTTTGCGGCTGAGGCGGCAGAGCGGTACTACGGGGCGTATCGACGCTTCGCCCTGTTGCTGCGCGAGCCGCGCTTCATGCTGCGATTCATGATGCGCGCCGGCGATCTCGTCGTGTTCGACAACCAGCGGATCCTGCATGGCCGCACCGGTTTCGCCTCGAGCCGGCATCCGCGCCATCTGCAGGGATGCTACCTCACCCGCGACAGCGTATTCAGTCGCGCGGCGCTGCTCGCCGAGGCGGTCCGATGAGTGTCATCGATGAGGTATTCTCGCTCTACGCGGCGCGCGGCTCGGCGGTCTACTTCGGCGAAGCCGTCTCGATGGCCGAGCACGGGCTTCAGGCGGCCCATTTCGCCGCGCTCGAGGGCGAGCGGGAAGTCGTGGTCGCCGCGGCGCTTCTGCACGATATCGGTCATTTGATCGCGACGGTGCCGGATGACATCGCCGAGTGGGCGGTCGATGCGCATCATGAGGCGACCGGTGCGCGCTGGCTCGGCGCGCGCTTCGGTGCCGAGGTGTCCGAGCCCGTCCGCCTGCATGTCAGAGCCAAGCGATACCTCTGCACGGTCGATCCGGGCTACTTCTCCGAGCTCAGTCCCGCCTCGGTTCTGACACTGAGGTTGCAGGGCGGCTTGATGTCGGGCGATGAGGTCGCGAGCTTTCAGGCCGAGCCCGGTTACCGTGATGCGATCGCCGTCCGTCGCTGCGATGATCGAGGCAAGATCGCCGGGCTTGCGACCCGGCGATTCGAGGATTATTACCCGCTCCTACGCTCGCTCACGACGGGCTGAATCATGAACGCTCCGCTTTCCGGTCTGCGTGTTCTGGAGCTCGCGCGCATTCTCGCCGGTCCATGGACGGGTCAGATCCTGGCCGATCTGGGCGCCGATGTGGTGAAAGTCGAGTCGCCCGAAGGTGACGACACGCGAAGGTGGGGGCCACCGTTCGTGCGTGGGCGGCAGGGCGAGGAGCTGGATGCCGCGTACTTCCACGCCTGCAATCGCGGCAAGCGCTCACTCGTCGCTGACTTCGGCACGGAGGAGGGCCGCGCGGCGGTGAAATTGCTGGCGGGGCGCTCGGATGTTCTGATAGAGAATTTCAAAACCGGGGCACTCGCCAGGTTCGGGCTCGACTACGCCAGTCTCGCGAGCATCAATCCGCGGCTCATCTACTGTTCCGTGACCGGATTCGGGCAGACCGGTCCTTATGCCCACAGATCCGGGTACGACTTCACGATCCAGGGAATGAGCGGGATCATGGATCTGACCGGGGAGGCGAACGGACCGCCTGAGAAGATCGGGGTCGCCTTCGCCGACATTTTCACCGGCACTTACGGGGCGATTGCGGTGCTTGCCGCCCTCGCGCATCGGGCGCGCACGGGGAGCGGGCAGCACATCGACATGTCACTGCTCGATTGCATGGTCGGAGTGCTGGCCAATCAGGGGCTCAACTACCTGGTTAGTGGTCAGTCGCCACGGCGCATGGGCAATACGCACCCCAACATCGTTCCGTATCAGGTGTTCGCGGTGCAGGATGGTCATGTGATCATCGCGGTAGGGAACGATGCGCAGTTCGAGCGGTTGTGCGCTTACCTCGATGAGCCCGCGGTCGCCAGCGACCCCAGGTTTGCGACCAACGCCGCGCGGGTCGAGCATCGGGATGAGCTCATCGGGAGAGTCGCCGCGCGGCTGCAGCAGTTGACGCGCAGCGAGTTGCTGCAAGCGATGGAGGATCAGGGAATACCGGCGGGACCGATCAATAGCGTGGCGCAGGTATTGGGCGATCCTCAGGTGCTTCATCGGCAGATGTGCCTGCAGCTCGCGGCTCCATGGGCGGCAGCCGGTCTCGTGCCATCCATTCGCACGCCGATCCGATTTTCCGGCGCCGAGCTCGCTCTCTGCCAACCCTCTCCACGTCTGGGAGAGCATACCGAGGCGATCCTCGCGGAAATCGGCTTATCACCCTGACGCAATGCCCGATAAGCTGAAAGCCGACTCCCTCTCGTTCTTCGAGTCGATCATCATGGGCGTCGCCGGCAGCGCGCCCGGCTTCTCGATCGCGGTCGCGATCCCCGGTCTGTTGACGACTGCCGGCTTGTTCTCACCGAACGCCGTGCTGATTTTCGCACTGCCCATGCTCGGTAGCGCACTCGCCTACAAGGGGCTCAATCAGGGAAGCTTCCCTCCTTCACGTAGAGCTCGCAGCCCGCGGTGGTCCTCGGGATGAGGTGGAACCCGGGCGGCAGGCGCAGCCATGTGTGCGGGCCATGGCGGCCGCGCTCATCCTCGAAGGACCCCCCGAGGACGAGCAGCTCGGCGCCGAACGGATAGACCCGCTCACCGGGCGTCGTCTCCGCCCCCCAGCGCTCGAGGTAGGTGCGGTCCGCGTAGCCCTCCTGGGAATAGAGGCGCTTGAGCTCGCGACCGCTCTCCAGGACCCACGGCACGGCATGAGTGTCGATCGCCAGGTGCTTGCGATCCAGGCCCGGGAACTGTCTGAGCTTCACGAAGAGCAAACATCCCTCGCGCGAGAACGGCGCATGGCGAAAGCCCTCCGGGTTCAACAGGTAGGTCCCCGCCGGCCAGTCCCCATGCTCGTCCGAGAACACCCCCTCCAGCACGAGGATTTCCTCCCCGTCCGGATGATCGTGCAGCGGGAATTTCGATTCCCGTTCGTAACGCACGATCGAAGTGACCCGGCCGGATTCCGGGGCGCCGACATGGTGCAAACGCCGACGGCGGACGGTTCTGCTGGGACTCGCCGTCCACGGCAGGGAGTTCGCATCGACGACCAGGGGGGCGGTGAGATCAGCGTTGGTGTCTTCGGACACGAGCGTCTATACGGGATTCGCCGGGAGCGGGACGGCGGTGGTGCGCTTGAGCTCTTCCATCGAGAACACGGCTCGAACCTCCGCGCAGCGGATGGAGCCGATGAGGAGCTTATACACCTCATCGTAACTGGCCACGTCCGCGAGCTGCAGCTTCAGCAAATAATCGACATCTCCGCTGGTGCGATGAAACTCCGTGACGGACGGGATCGCCCGCACGGTGGCCGCGAAATGCTCGAACCACGTCTGTGAATGCTCGGCGGCCCGGATGAGGACGAACATCGTCAATCCGGCCCCGACTCGGGCCGCA
Organism: Steroidobacteraceae bacterium; assembly: GCA_049579785.1. Classification (GTDB taxonomy): domain Bacteria; phylum Pseudomonadota; class Gammaproteobacteria; order Steroidobacterales; family Steroidobacteraceae; genus 13-2-20CM-66-19. The sequence goes on along the minus strand of JBAUOO010000103.1, from coordinate 18,054 downwards.
TCGAGGAGCGCCACGCGCCTCTGGATGATGCCGGCCTCCTCCAGGCGCTTGATCCGATGCCAGCAGGCGTTGGTGGAAAGGTGCACCTGCTCGGCAATCGAGGCGACCGATTGCGAGGCATCTTGTTGCAATAGATCGAGAATGCGCAGATCCGTACCGTCGAGGTCGGCCATGGGAAATTTTCCCGCAAAAGGCGCTTTGCACAGTGTAAATGGTGAAGATATTCGATGCTACTTTGGGTATCGTTCTCCACAGCGGCGTCGATACGCAGGGGGCATAGTGTTCACTCGCCTTTTCCTCGAGCATCCGCGCTCCATTGGAGAGTCCTATCTGGAGCATCAACGCCACGCTCTCGGATTCGGGTTCTCGTTATTCCTGGCTGCGCTCGCCTGTTGCGCGCATGCAATAGTGCCCGCGCTCTTCGTCCGCACCGGCAGCGAGGCAGTCACGCGACTGCACGACCGAATGGTCATCCATCGGGTCGCGCGCGGCAGCGCTCGGGTCCTTCGGACCGAAACCTGACGACCGATCAGCAGCCTAGGTCGCGCGGGCGACCGGGACGCCAGCGCAGCAGGATAAGTTGCGCCGCAGATCGCCCGAGATTGCGGAGCGTCAGGTTCTGCCGGGGCCCGGGAGGGAAGAGAGCGATGTCTTCGGCGCGCAGGATGCGTGCTCGGGCGCGAATTGATTCGGTAATCGCGACGGATCCGTCAAGGGCATACAGGGCACCGTAAAGCTCGCCGGAGAGCTCGACACGGCGGCTGGATTCGAGGCGCAGCACGCGGGGCGCACGAACAATGGAGGCTGGCCGGGCGGCTGATCCCTTGCGGACGATGAGGCTCAGATCCGTGCAACGCCCATCCGGGGCCGCACAATGGGTCTTCCAATCTCCCTCAAAACGAGTGCCACGCTTCGCCGGGCTGAGCAAGGAGCGGCCACGTCCCCGAAACTGCAGATGCAGTCTGGTTCCGGCGACCAGAACGAGTGCCCGGCTGTAGCCCGGGTAGGAGGAGAAGTCGCCGTCCGACTCGATGTCCGCGAGACTCAAGCGCCAAGCGAATTCCTCACCGGTGGCTGGCTCGCGGGCGATCTCGCGAGTGGAGCCGCGTCCGTTGCGCCACGGCATGGCGCGATAGGTTGCATGTCTTAAGACCCGAAATCCAGGCTTCGTCACGGATATGTCGACCTCCGGAGTCCCTCGGGCCCGATTATTGCTCAGCTCCCGCGTTGATGCAGGACCCCTGCGCCGCTAAGCCGCTGTCGGTTGCCGTGCGCGTGCTCAGTGGCGCGTGGTCGGAAGGGAGCTGCTTGGATGCGCTGCGCGGATTGGGGGGAGTCGAGATCCGGCGGCTGGATGAAGCCGGCTCGATGCAGGATCTGGATGTGATTTTGAATCTGACTTCCCCGCCGGCCGAGCCGGCTCATACTCTCGCCCCCCGGCTCGGTTACTGGACCTTTCTCTATGGTGAGAGAGCTGAGCGAACCGCGCCCGGGCTGATGGAGATCCTGAGCGGCCAGCGGGCTGCCTTCGTTCGGCTTGCGCGGCTCCTTCCCGATGGCAGGGCCGCGATCCTGCGTGAGGGATCGGTCAAGACGGTCACCCATTCCCTGTCAAGGACACGCAGGCGCCTGCTCGAAGTCGCAAGTCGCTGGCCCGCGCAGTGCCTGCGAGAGTGTGCACGCAGCGGTGCGGCGCCGGTGGGAAATGAAGTCGAGTTGCCGGCGCGCACTCGTGCGGCGCAGATCGGACTTCGCGCGCTGCTTGCCGCGGCCTTGGTACGCAACGTCGGGCGATGGGTCAGGCACGAGCTGACACGCGAGCGCTGGAGGATCGGGGTCATCGACCGATCCCCGGCTGGGCGGCAAGAGTTCGCAAAGTGCGATTCGTGGGCCGCCGCGATCCCGTGAGGTTGGCCATCAAGGCGTTCAATCTCCTTTGCCCGCCGATCCTACTGAGGCTCGCGGTAACCGTCAGCGAGGCATGGCGGCGAGGGCCATGGGTGTCGCTACTCGAGGCGATCCTCGGGAGTTTCGTCGTCATCGGAGACGACGTTTGGCGCGTATTACCCAACTCGGTCGCCCTTCTTTGTGCGATGGCATTGATTTCCTTTCGATTGCGGGAGGGCAATTGGAGCGCGAGCGGATTGAGGCTGCCAAAGGACTGGACGCGCACCATTTTGGTGGCGATGGTTGCGGTGGTGGTGCAACAAGCGGTGGATCAATGGGTCGTAGACCCACTTGCGAGGCCCTATCTACGCTACGCCGCGGCGGCAAACCCCATGGAGGGCCTGCACGGGGCCATGGGCTTGCTGCGTTGGCTCGGAATCGTTTGGACATATGCCGCATTCGGCGAGGAACTCGGCTATCGCGGTTATCTGTTGAATCGCATCGCCGATCTCGGGGATCACTCTGTGCGCACTGGTACCAGGGGCCGGCGGGCGTCGTTGTTCCTCACGTATGCGGGGTTTGCCGGTTAGTCCGTCCTGAGCGGCCCACCGCCGCTTTTCCTGCCATACCGCGTTTGCGACAGAGGGCCGCCGCTGGTAGAAGGCTGCAGCGGCATCGAGATCATGGACGGCGAACAGGACGTGATCGATCCGCCTCGGCGTGTGGCTCATCGGCGTGTGCAATTCGATCAATTTCTGTCAGTCGCGCTTCATGGGTAGAATCAGTACTGAATGAATCTTCACCTCTTTTTCGCCTATTGCTTCGCGGTCGCGATCCTCGTCCTGTTGCCGGGACCGATCGTGACGCTCGTGGTCGCCAATTCGCTGAGCCAAGGCAGCCGCTCGGGCCTCGCTACCGTCGCGGGCGCGAGCATCGGCAATGCAATTCTCCTCGGGGCGACGGCGGTCGGGCTCGTTGCGTTCTTCGCCCTGCTGAGTGAGATTTTTCAGCTCGTGCGCTGGGCCGGCGCGCTCTATCTCATCTGGCTCGGAATCAGGGCGTGGAGGGTCCACGGCGGACAAGGCATGGCGATCGCGCCGGCGGAGAAGCGGTCGCTGCGCGCCTTGTTCCTGCAGGGATTCCTGGTTGCGATCACCAACCCCAAGGCGATCGTCTTTTATATCGCCTTTCTGCCGCAGTTCGTCGATTCGCATCTGCCGGCCTCGCGGCAGCTTACCGTGATGATTGCGACGATGATCGTCATGGCTCTGCTCTCCGACAGCGCCTATGCGCTGCTTGCCGGACGCGCCCGGGGCTGGTTCACATCGCCCGAGCGGCGTCGGCTGCAAAGCCGCATCAGCGGGACCCTCCTGATCGGCGTCGGTTGCGGTCTGCTCCTCGCGCGGGGTGCTAAGTAAATTATCCATGCATAAAATCATGAAGATCGTTGCGCTTCTGGCTCTGCTTCTGTGGCTGCCGGCGCTCGCGGGCCCTCTGAGTGGCAGCCCACCCAAGAGCAAGGACACGCCATCCTTCGCGCAGATACTCTCGCAGTCCAAGCGCTCGGAATGGCGCCGGCCCGATCCCGAAAATCTGCTGGTGATGCGTCTTCCCTCGGGGCGCGTCGTCATGGAGCTCGAGCCGGCCTACGCGCCACTGCACGTGGCCAATATCAGGACTTTGGTCAGAGAACGTTACTTCGACGGTCTGGCGATCGTTCGGGTGCAGGACGACTTCGTCGCCCAATGGGATGATCCTCAGGCGGATGCTGGAGGTGACCGGCGCAGAATCCGAAGCCTCGGAAGGGCCAAAGCCACGCTGCCCCCTGAGTTTACCCGGCCCATGGCGGGCTCGCTTCCTTGGGTGGGTCTTCCAGACGGCGACGTCTATGCTCCTCAGGTGGGATACTCCAACGACTTTCCCGCTGCGCGCGATCCGGCCGTAAAGGAGACCTGGCTGGTCCACTGTTACGGGACGCTGGCCGTCTCCCGGGACAATGCGCCGGACTCGGGCAACGGCAGCGCTCTTTACGTCGCTATTGGCCAGGCGCCGCGGCGCCTCGATCGGAATCTAACCGTGGTCGGACGAGTCCTCGAGGGCATGGACCGGCTTTCCGCACTCCCTCGTGGGCATGGTGCGCTCGGCTTTTATGTCCACGCAAGGCATCGCACGCCCATTTTGGATATCCGGGTTGCCGCTGATCTGCCGCCGGCGCAGCGGCCCGATATCGAGATTCTTCGGACCCGCAGCCCGACGTTCCAAAGACTGCTCGAGGCAACGCGCAACCGGCATGACGCCTTCTATGTCACACCCCCCGATAGAGTCGGCATCTGCGCGGTGCCGGTGCCCGTGCGCGATTCGTCCAAACCGTGAACTCGCATTGGGAATAGATAGAAAAATCAGCATCGCACCAATGATGGGGCGCACGGATCGCCACTGCCGCTATTTCCTTCGTGGATTCTCGGCGCGGATGCTCCTCTATACGGAAATGATCGCTGCTGCCGACCTGCTAAACGAAGACTGCGCTTCACTTCTCGAGTTCGACCCCGAGGAACACCCCGTTGCGCTGCAACTTGGCGGCTGTGACCCGCACGAGCTGGCGACCGCGGCTCACAGAGCAGAGCAGGCGGGGTATGACGAGATCAACCTCAACTGCGGTTGCCCGAGCGACCGGGCGACCGGCGGCGTGTTCGGCGCCTACCTTATGCAGCGGCCGGAAACCGTCGCGGCTTGTGTGGCTGCCATGCGTGCCGCCGTTCGCGTGCCGGTGACGGTCAAGATGCGGATCGGAGTCATCGAGGGCCGGGGCAGGGCGGCCATCGAGGCCAGCCGCCGCTTCGAGGAACCGGAGAGAGCTGCGCTTTACCGTTTCGTCGGCGCGGTGCGCGATGCCGGCTGCGACGCAGTGATCGTCCATGCGCGCAAAGCGGTGCTCGGTGGCCTCTCGGCGCAGGACAACCGGGAGATTCCCCCGCTGCAATATGACATCGTGAGCCAGATCAAGGAAGCCTTTCCCGAATTGCAGGTGGTAGTCAACGGCGGCCTGCGCGACCCGGGCGCGATTCTCAGGGCGTTCGAGGGCCTGGATGGCATCATGCTCGGGCGCGAGGCGTATCATCGGCCGATACTCCTCGCCCGGCTCGATGCGCTCGTGTTCGACGCAGCGCCGAGCGCGGACAAGTCTCATTCGACTCCGGAAACGCTCGACGCGGGTGCGCGCGCGCGCGCGATCGCGCGCATGCAGCGCTACACCGAGCGTCAGCTGGCGCGAGGGCAAAAGCTGTCCGCCGTCGTTCGGCACGTGCAGGGCTTGTACGCGGGCGAGCCGGGCGCGCACGAGTTCCGGCGCATTTTGAGCGAGGGCGCACGACGTCCGGGCGCGGGCGTGGAGGTGTTGGCGGATGCCGTTGCGCGCGCCCGATCGTGGCAGGGGACTGGCGCGTGACATGCGTCTTCGCTGGGCGCTCGAGGAAGTGGGCCCGCCTACGAACCGGCAAGGGGTTGGCCCTGGAGCTTCTCCCAACGCGCCATCAGTGACTTGTATTGGGAACTGATCTGGTCAAGCGCCTCAATGTCGGCGGCCGTCGGTGCTCTGTCGGCTCCCTGCATCCGTCCCATGAGCATCAGCAAAGAGCCCTCGACGCTGGCAAGCGTCGGCGGACCGTGGTGGAAGAAGAATGCAAATGGGGAAGTCGCCTCGGGGCCCGAGAGTTCTTGCAGCCGCTTACGATAGGGCGTCAGCTTTGCCGAAGGCTTACGCGCGGCAATCTGCTTCTCCAGATCCCGCGCCTGCCGAAGCGCCGCGTTTGCCGCTATCGCTTCCCGGTACGCCCGCATCGAAGCATCAAACTGCTGCTGAAGTGCGGCCTCCGGCGTCCGCACCCGTGGGTCCAGCCTCACTGTCAACGGCTGCGTGTGGCTTTGGCCGTCCACCGTCAGTCTCACTGTGTAGTTGCCCGGCATGATCCACGGCGCGCTCGGGACGACTGGCGTGTTGTGCCTGACCGCCTGATCGGCGTCCAGGAACCGCGGTGCCTCCGGCATAGGCGGGTAGTGCATGTCCCACACGAACCGATGCATGCCCGCCGAAGTCGAGAGATTCATCGGCGAACGCGGCCACCAATCCGGTACATCCAGCTTGGCCGGATCGAGCGGCTTCTCGGGATCGGCACTCGAGTAGTGCCGCACCAGTTTGCCATGCGAGTCGATGATGTCCAGTGTCACCGGTCCACTGACATCGCCCGCCAGATAGTAATCAATGATCGCCCCCGGAGGCGGATTCGGCAGCGATGGCATACGCCACGGCGTCGGCGGATTCGTGTCCCAACGCACGCGTATGGCCGTTTCGGGCTCGTACAGCGTTACTGGTGCTTGCGCGACTTCGGCATCAATCTGCCGCAGCGGCGTAATGTCGTCGAGCACCATGAACCCTCGTCCGTGCGTGGCCGCGACCAAATCGTCGCCATGCACCTTGAGATCACGCACCGACACCGCCGGCATGTTCAGCCGCAACGATTGCCAGTGATCTCCATTGTCAAAGGACACCCACACCTGGGTCTCGGTTCCGGCAAACAACAGACCCCTGCGCTCCGGGTCCTGCCGGAGCACGTTGGTCGTCGCATCCGGCGTGATACCGCCATTGATCTCGGTCCAATGCCTGCCGCCGTCCTCGGTCCGGAACAGGTGCGGACGCATGTCATTCAGAAACAGGGTGTTGATCGCCGCATACGCTTCGTTCGGATTGAAGTGGCTCGCCTCCATGCTGAATACCCTCCAGAAAGGCTTCATCTGCGGCGGCGTCACATTGTTCCAGTGCTGACCGCCATCGTGCGTGACCCAGATCAATCCGTCATCGGTGCCCGCCCAGATGAGGTCGCTGTTCAGCGGCGAGGGCGCAAGAGCATACACCACGCCACGATCTGTTGGTTTGGCCTCGGCCGTGTTTCGGTACTTGCCCACACTCGCGGGAGCCTTCCAGCTCTTGCGGGTCAGGTCCGGGCTGATTCGCTTCCAGTTCTGCCCGCCGTTGTCCGTCTGCCACACCGTGTTTGAGGCAAAGTACAGCCGGTGCGCATCGATCGGAGAGAACGTGAGCGGCATGGTGCGCAGCACGCGGTAATCGCCGCCACGCGTCGCCCGCGGGCCAACCTCCGCGATCTGACCCGTGTCGCGGCTGTACACCGTCACCTTCCCGCCATAGATCAGATTCGGGTGCAACGGATCGGGTGCAGCGCCGCCGTATTCCTCAATGCCCACAGGGTGCCAATCGTGAGCGGTAAGCTCACCGTCATTGCCACGCTCCAGAACGCAAGCCGAGCCGCTGTCCTGCTGCCCACCACACACGCGGTACGGCCAGGTATCGTCAATGCCGACCTTGTACATGGCGGCGGTCGGTTGGTTGTACCAGGAACTCCAGGTTCTACCGCCGTCGACCGTGACAATCGCGCCTTGATCACTGTTGACCGCCATGATCTCCGGGCTGTTGGGATTGATCCAGGTTTGCTGGTAATCGTCGCCTCCCGGCGCACCCCGAAACCCGAACCAGGTCTTGCCACCGTCGACGGACTTCCACAAAACCGGGGTGTCGCTGTAAACGACGTCCGGATTCTTGGGATCGATCGCCAGTACCGGCAGGTCTCCGCCGCCAATTCTCTCGGCTGGCCGGGGGTCGCTGGTCACCTTGTGCCAGCTCGCGCCGGCATCATTCGACCGGTAAATCCCCACCGTCCCGTCGGGCGCTCCCGGCCCGCTCGACACCGAGGCGTACAAGACGCTTGGATCGCTCGGCGCGATTCGCAGCAACGCCTGTTGGACTGCCGGCAAGCCCTGGGTGAGCTTGCTCCAGGTAGTACCTCCGTCCGTAGACTTGAAGATGCCTCCGTCGGTGCCGCCAAATTGCCCGTTCTCCCAAGGCGCCTGCTGCTGCTGCCACAGCGTCGCGTAGAGGATGTTGGGGTTGCGCGGATCCATTTCGACGTCATCCCCACTGGTGTACTCATTGACATAGAGCACTCGTTCCCAGGTCTTTCCACCATCCAGTGAGCGGAAGATGCCCCGTTCCTTGTTGCGCTCGTATAGGTGACCAAGGGCGGCGACAAATACCCGGTTGGAGTTGTGCGGATCCACCGCGATCATCGCGATATCCTCGGTTTCCCGCAATCCTATGAAACGCCAGGTCTTGCCGGCATCGGTGGATTTGTACATGCCCATGCCAGTTGCCTGGTCAGGTCGTATGTTGCCTTCTCCGGTGCCCACATAAATCACGTTCGGGTCAGCGACCGAAACCGCAATGGCTCCGATTGAGCCGGTCGGCTCCTGGTCAAAGATCGGATCCCAGCTGGTCCCGTAATCGGTGGATTTCCAAACCCCACCGTCGTCGTTGCCTATATAAAACACGTTTGGCTCGCTCGGCACGCCGGTCACCGCGCGCCCGCGGCCGCCCCGCAATGGCCCAATCGGCCGCCAGCGCATCTGCGAAAACAGGCCGGGGCCGTAGGTCTGGGCCTGGGTGCCGGCGGCGACGAGCCAGATACCGCCGAGTGCAGTCAGCGCCACCATCATCAGCGGACGGAGCAGTCTCATGCCGTGTCTCCTATAAAGAAATCGGCGAAGGGGCGCAGCACGGGCAGATAATTCGCCCGTTCGCTCGGTCGACGGGTAACACACGCCGCCTATTGGGGGAGGTGCTAGGCAAGCTCCATCCGAACCTGTCGCCCGAGTGCCGCGAGCGCCGCTTCTCACAGGATGAACTCATTGCCCCGCACGGCTCGCAGTATCGGAAATTAATGTCCGAATTGCAAAACCCTACTTGGAGGCGTGACTTCGTCCTGGTGTCGAGGACGCCCGGCGACACCATCATCTCGGTGCGCGGCGTGCGAGCCGGTCAGATCCCTGACGTGCGTGCGTTGGCGGAAGTCCCGCCCCTGGGCTGTGTGGTACAGTCCACAGAACGTGCGATTACAGACTGAGCTTGCGCCCAGTTCCTGCATCGGGCCGGTGCGAACGCAGCAAGCGCTCTCAAGCAGGGGCGGGGGCATCTTGAACAGATGAGTGCGCAGATCGCGCTCGAGCGCGAAGCCGACCCAATCACCGATCGATGGGGACATCCGCGTCAGCTGTGGATGCTGCTCGCGGTCACGGTCGGGATGAATTTCGGCTTCTACGGCGTTCGGGCCTTCCTCGCACCCTACATCGCGCAAAGCTTCTATTCCGGGCTCGATCCGGCGGCGGCGCAGCGCCACGCCGATTTGCTGACGAGCGGCTCTCTGGCGCTCATGTACGCGACGCCCATCGTGGGCGGGTATATCGCCGACAAGGTGCTGGGGGAGACGCTGTCACTGCTGCTGTCGCTCTGGCTGCTCACGCTGTCACTTCTCCTGATGGCGCTGCCGAGCCTGTTCGGCTTCGAGATCGGCATGGCCGCCTGCTCGCTGTCCGTCGGACTCAGCGTCCCGCTCGCCGTCCTCATCGGCCGCAATTACCCGAAGTCCGATCCGCGGCGTGACGGCGGCTACACGCTCTTCTATCTCGCCACCAACCTCGGCGGCTTCATCGCACCGTTCCTCTGTGCGGACTGGGTGGGACATCGGTTCGGCTACCGCATGGGATTTCTCGCCGCCGCCGTGGGAATGGCGTTTGCGGCCCTCGTCCTGCAGTGGCGGTGGCGACGGCTGGAACCGCTGGTGCCGCAGGTGGGTACCGGGCCCCGCACGCGTGCGGCAATCGCCGTGGTGGGAGCGATGGGCGTCCTGCTGCTGCCGATGGCGCTACTGCTTTCTCATCCTGCCATCCTGAGCGCGGGAATGTACGCGCTCATGGGACTGCTCGTCGTGTACTTCGTCCTGAGCTCCATTCGGCGCGGCGATCGGGTACAGAGCGAGCGTTACCTCGCGCTGCTCGCGCTGTTCATCGCCCTGGTGCTCTTTTGGACCCTGAGTTTCCAGGGGGTCACCTCGCTCAATTTCTTCGCGCGCGACTACGTCAACGAGCCTTTCGACTACGCCCTGTTCCAGTCGGCGAACCCGCTCTACATCCTGTTGTTCGCACCGCTGCTCGCGATGCTCTGGCCTTGGCTCGGTCGCCGCGGCAAGGATCCCTCCACGCCCCGCAAGTTCGGCATCGGGCTCGTGCTGATCGCCTCGAGCTACGGAGTGACGGCGTGGGCCATCCGCCATGGGCAGGCCCCCGACGGCAAGGTCGCCTGGTGGGTGCTCGCCGCATGTTATTGGCTGCAGACCATTGGCGAGCTTGCGATCAATCCCATCGGGTATTCGCTGGTCGGTCTGCTAGCGGCCCCGGAGGAGGCCTCGTTCGCGATGGGCGGGTGGTTCTTCGGTCTCGCGCTCGCCTGTCAACTATCCGGTTGGATCGCGACCTACACCGCCTCGAGTGCGCACACGGGGATCGGTGTCTATGGTGTGGTCTATCAGCGGCTCTTTCTTGCCGGTCTCGCCGTCAGCATCGCATTTCTGCTCGGGGCGCCCAAGATCCGCAAGCTCATGCACGGCGTGCACTGACGCATCCGATGAGCCCAGGTGGGGAACTCCCGCGGCGCGCATGAGGGAGATGATGAGCAGCGCCGGATCGATGAGCTGGGAAAGCAGAAGAAGGAAGGCTGACCCGGCAGGCTTGTGTGATAGATCGTGGCTGTCGCTTGAGGCGCGACCGGGAATGCGGTTCTGATCCGAGCGCTCTCGGGGCTACGGACGTGCGGGTGGAGCCGGTGGTGACTGAGCTCCTTAATGTTGAGATGGAAGCTCTCTGGTCGTCTGCACCTTCGCGTGTGCGGAAGTTCTGCCCAACACTCGACCTCTCTCGTACCAGCCGCGCGAGCGATTCACGATGCGCACCACGGAAAGCATGACGGGCACTTCGATGAGAACGCCGACCACGGTTGCGAGGGCGGCGCCAGACTGAAAGCCAAAGAGACTGATGGCAACGGCGACCGCGAGCTCGAAGAAATTGCTGGCGCCGATGAGGGAAGAGGGGCCTGCGACACAGTGCGCCTCCCCGGCGGCGCGGTTGAGGAGATAGGCGAGACCGGAGTTGAAATACACCTGGATTAGAATAGGAACCGCAAGCAGCGCAATCACGAGCGGTTGCGCGAGGATCTCCTCTCCCTGGAAGCCAAAGAGAAGCACGAGGGTGATGAGTAGTGCACTCAGGCTCAGCGGACCGATTCGACGCAAGACTGCACCGAGGCGCTCAGGCCCGCCCGCCAGCAGCCGCTGTCGCAAGAGCTGGGCGAGGATCACCGGAACCACGACATACAGACCCACCGAGAGCAGCAGCGTATTCCAGGGCACGGTGATCGAGGACAGGCCGAGCAGCAGGGCCACGATCGGCGCGAAGGCAAAGACCATGATCAGGTCGTTCAAGGCCACCTGGCTCAAGGTGAAATGAGGCTCGCCGTTTGCGAGATTGCTCCACACGAAGACCATCGCCGTGCAGGGCGCGGCCGCGAGCAGAATCAGCCCGGCGATATAGCTGTCGATCTGGCCGGCCGGCAGATAGGGACGAAACACGTGCCCGATGAATAGCCAGCCCAGCGCCGCCATGGAGAAAGGCTTCACCGCCCAGTTGACCAAGAGCGTCACGCCGATGCCGCGCCAGTGCTTGCCGACCTCGCTCAGGGCGCGAAAGTCGATCTTCATCAACATCGGGATGATCATCAGCCAGATCAGCACGGCCACGGGCAGGTTCACGTGCGCGATCTCGGCGGCACCGATGTGCTGGAAGAGGCCTGGGAACAGGTGGCCGAGACCTACGCCGGCGGCGATGCACAGCGCCACCCAGAGGGTCAGATAGCGTTCAAACGTGGACATGATCAACCCTTGCAAATCGCTCGGACGCGAGCCGCTGCAGCAGGCTCATCGCGGCTGCTCGGGCGGGGCGGTCTTGCCGATTGCATCGAGGCGCGCCTGCAGCTTCACCCGGTCGAGCCGCGCGATCGGCAGGCTCGTGAAGATCTTGATGCGGTTCTCGAGTATCGTGAACGCCGTTCGAAAGGCGATCCACTTCTCGGTATCGGAGTCTTCCACGGCCGCCGGGTCGGGCACGCCCCAATGGGCGGTCATCGGCTGCCCCGGCCAGTACGGGCAGACCTCGCCCGCTGCGTTGTCGCACACCGTGAACACGAAGTCGAGCGGGGGTCCGGCAGGAGCCGCGAACTCATCCCAGCTCTTGCTGCGCAGGCCATCGGTCGGCAGCTTCATGTGCCTGAGAAGCTCGAGTGCGATCGGGTGCACCTCGCCCTTCGGGTGGCTTCCGGCGCTCATGCCGTGAAACTTCCCGCGACCCCAGTGGTTGATGAGCACCTCGGCCAGGACGCTGCGCGCGGAATTGCCGGTGCACAGGAAAAGTACGTTGAATGGATGTTCTGACATGGAGGTCAACCCGCACGCGGTGCGCAACAAGTGGGTGCGCAGCACGTCGCTTGAGAACTGTCAGCGGCAACCGCTCTCACCGGATCGCCGCCGTAGGCGGTACTCTCGCCCGTGGTGAGAAAGGTCTCCCACTGAATGCCTTGCGGGTCTTCGATCCAGCTCTTCTCGCTCTCGGCATAGCAGCATGTGGTCGCCCCTTCCTCGAGCACGGGGCGATCGGCGCGCTTCAATCGCGCATAGACCTCCTCGAGCTCGGTGGGGTTCTCGACCTGAATACCCAGGTGCTCGATGCCGGCTTTGGCCCCGCGTTGGCTGATCGCGAAGTTCACCCGCGGGTCATCGAGCATCCACTTGGCGTAGTCGACCTTGCGCACGGTAGGCTCGGCGGCAAAAAGCGCCGAGTAGAATCGGATCGAGGCATGGAGATCGCCGACACTCACGTGAACGTGCATGCGCATCATGGGGGTATCACTCAAGTCAGAATGCTAATTGATGGGGGGACTTACCGGAAACGCACTTCCACCGATCACGGTCAGTGGGGTGCTTCAGGCGGCTCGACTGCGCTTGGTCGACTTTGGGGCCGCGCTCGGCGCGCAAGCGCCCGTGCAGGCCTCACCGCTACCCGCGCAGCAGTTCTCCGTCAGATAGCCCACGAGTGCGTTCATGGCCTCGAAGTCGGCGCTGTAGAAGAGTTGCCGTCCTTCGCGGCGCTGCAGGATGAGCCCCGCTCGATGCAGAGCCTGCAGATGGAAGGTGAGCGAGGAGGGCAGCAGTCCAACGCCTTCTCCAATCGCACCGGCGGGCAGCCCCTGGGAGCCGCGCTGTACGAGAAGCCGGTAGACCTTCAGGCGATGCTCGTGGGCGAGCGCTCCGAGCGCTTCGATGACTTGCGGAGTCTTCACGAAAGGTACGATATTACGATATTAGACGAAAAGTCAATATGTGCCAGGATGTCCGCGATGCAGTGCGGCCGGCGTTGCATCGCGGTGTCGAGGGGAGCGCCGCGAGAGCGGCGACCTTCCTTGCGGGCATGCGAGCGCCTCAGTTCGCGCCGGTGAGCTTGGCGGTGCTCGCGCGAGCGCGACGGACGCGTGCCGGGCATGCGATCGCGATGCCCCGGGCGGGGAATACCCAATCAACCAGGCACCGTCGCCGGCCGGTCCGCAATAGTGCTGCCCATCACAAAATCGATTGGGCGCTGTCGGCTTTTGCAGCTGCAGGCCGAAAACCATCCACCGCGGTGAGTAACGTCCAGCATCGTGGGCGGGGTCGGCCATAGCGTGTTTTGGTTGCTGCCATTGCTGCTCATTGGAGCCTGCGGATTCGCGGGGTGGCCCGCTCTGCGCTGGCTGGCCATTCTCGGCACCGCGCGGGCGGGCGGACCTGAAACCGTGAGCGGCCTTCCCTTCGAGCTGCGGCACCTGCCCGAGCCCCCACTACTGCAGGCGGCCCCGGTGCAATTACAAGGTGCCACCGAGGTGCCGGTCGTCGAAGTCCAGGTCCCGGACGTCCCACAGGTACCGAGCCTCGATTCCGCCGAGGCGCTGAGGAGGCTACGGGGACTCGAGCTGGGAGCGGATCTCCCCGCCCCGTCGGGGCCGCGGGACCGCGTTCATGAGCCCATCGTCACCGCCGCCCTGGCGGCGATCGGTGATCCAGTCAGCCAGAGAAAGTACTTCCCGCGGCGTCCGAATCTCCTGCCCGAGCTGATTCGCGCCATCAATGACGAGGGCGTCTCCGTGCGGCAACTGGTGCCCATCGTGGCGCGCGATCCCGCGCTCGTCGGAAATCTCCTCAGGGTCGCGAACAGCTCGTACTATCGCGTCACTCAGCGCGCGGTGGAGACCATCGAGCGGGCCATCGTGGTGCTCGGGAGCGACGGTCTTCGCTCGGTGATGGCGGCGGCCCTGATGCAGCCGATCTTCCACGTTCCCGGTGCAGGAGGCGCTTCGCGGTTTCCGGAGATTGTCTGGGAACACGCGGTCCGGTCAGCCCACGCCGCCATCCCGCACGCCGCCCTGGCGGAACGGGCGAATCCGTTTGCGGCCGAGCTGCTCACCCTCATCAGCGGGCTCGCGGAGATCGTCCTCTTTCGCGCGGTGCTCGAGCACTGCCCGCGTTCAGCCGGGCGAGACGCGGTCGATCCTCCGGTGATCGCCTCCATACTCGATTCGCATTCGGCGTCTTTCGCCTGGCACATTGGCGCCGACTGGCGGCTTTCCGAGGAAATGCTGGCGGCTCTCGAGGAGCAGATGGTCTCAGGATCCGAGCCGGCAACACCACTCGGACGCTCGCTTCACTTTGGCCGCCGCGCGGGCGCATTGGCCGTACTTCACGCCAACTGCATCATCACCGACGCGAGCCTCCGAGTCTCGCTGCCGCCGTCCGGACTATCACCCGCGCACCTCGAGTCGATGTTGAAGCGTCTCCTGCGTCCACACGAAGATCCGAGGGCGTCGGCAACCCAGGTGAGCTCACCGCGAGGCGAGTTCAGCGGGCAGCGCGCCGATGCGAAGCCAGAAGCGGGCCGCAGGGCGGCGTAGGTTCGCTGCACCCGGGGGTATCGTCGCAACAATCCGGAGGCGTGACTAGTGCCTCCTCGCCGACGTAAGGATGCAGCAGCAATGTATTCCGCTACAGAATGCGATAGTCGCTGCCGGCGCAACATCCGATCGAGCGCCCGCCGGATATTCGGCGGGTACGCCTCCGAGCATTTCCTGCATGGCGCAGGGCGCGCGCGGCGAGCGGGTACGGGACGAGCATCTAACTACCCGTGCCGGTATCAGGCGCGCGATCCGGAGGGATGCCCTCGGGCGGCGAGCGCCATGGCGATCAGTGCCCAGCCGCCAAAAATCATGTTGATGCCGATGATGATTCCGAGGGCCCACACGGCCGAGCCGGGCAGTCCTGCGAGGAGAATGCCGCCCAAGGCGAGATCGAGGGTGCCGCTTGCGAGCATCCAGCCCCAGTGTCCGGAGAGACCCCTGCGGTGCTCGAGCGCATAGAGGATCGACGCGACCCCCTCGAGGATCAGGAAAGCGATGAGCACCGCCGTCAGCGAGAACATGCCCCGTAGCGGCCAGCCGAGCAGTAGGGCTCCGGCAACGATTCCGATGAGCGCCGATATCAGCGACCACCAGAGGCCGGGAGCATGGCGGGCGCGAATCGTGGCGATTAGCCCGACAATACCGCTCAGCAGCAGGATCCAGCCGAGGGCCAAGGTAGCCGCAACAGAGGCGAGGGCTGGAACGATGATCGCAAGGGCACCGAGGATGAGGAGCGCAATTCCTTCGGACAAGAAGAGAACCCAATGGTGGCCGACCGTCTCCCGGAAGACCGAGCGCAGTTGCTGAACATCTTTGGATGGATTGGTAGCCATGAGCCGCTCCTTTCAGGCGTCAGACTGGTAAGTAAACCGAGTGTACCGCGATCGTCACATGCGCAGCGTTCGACGAGTGCAAAGATCTTCGTGGGCCCGATCCGTTATGCGGATTTCCATGGACAAAGCGGATTCGTTGCGAGGAATCTCCGCGCCCGGACCCGGAAACGAACTTGTGTAATCGCTCGCGCGCGAGCGCGGCCGCCAGCGCTTGCCGGCGACATTCACGTTCGTCGTCGGCTTTCTCGGCTCCAACCTGATGAGGGTCCCCGACGGCTCCCCGGTCGAATGCATCCGATACCAGCTGTGCGTTCATCGTCAACGCTGATTTGCCCGCCGCGCGCGCCTCACGTACATTTGGCGAGTCATTCCGTCGTTCATATCTGCGGAGCGTCCACCGATCTAACTCGTAAGCGCGTGCTGCGACTTCACCCCTCCGATCTCAATTTGTCTGCCAAACCGCCCCCATCCCTGATAGCCGATCGCCCGCTGGCGGAGCGGGCGTTGAGCCGCGCAGCCGGCGCACCCCTGCTCGCTGGGAACTCCGTGGAACTGTTAATCGATGCAGCCGCGCACTATGAGGTCTGGTTGAAGACGATTGGCAGTGCGCAACGCCGCGTGCTGCTGGAGAACTACATCGTTCGCGACGACGAAGTCGGGCGCGCGTTTCGAGACGCACTAGTCGAACGCGCGCAGGCGGGTGTGTTGGTCGCCGTCATAGTCGATTGGATGGGGTGCCTCGGCCAGTCGCGCCGATCCTTCTGGACGCCGCTACGCGCCGCCGGCGGCCAAGTACGCGTATACAATCCCCCGAAGCTGGGAGAGCCGTTCGGCTGGATCGGCCGCGATCACCGCAAGCTACTGGTCGTCGATGGGATCTGCGGGTTTCTATCCGGCGTCTGCATCAGCGAGAAATGGCTCGGTGATCCGGCGCACAACGTACCGCCGTGGCGTGATACCGGCGTGGCACTGCGCGGCCCAGCAGTGGCTGAGCTCGAGGGAGCGTTCGTGCAAAGCTGGAGTTGCACCGGCCAAGCACTCGCCACCTTGCAGCCCGCACCCGAGCCACGCGAACCTGCCGGCTCAGTTGCACTGCGCGTGATCGCTACCGAGCCGGTCCACACCGACCTCTACCGCCTCGATCAACTGATTGCCTCGATTGCACGCAAGACGCTCTGGTTCTCCGATGCCTATTTCGTCGGCATCGCACCCTATGTGCAGGCGCTGGTCGCTGCGGCGCGCGATGGCGTGGACGTGCGCATGCTGGTGCCCGGGACCAGCGATACACCGCTGGTAGCTAACCTGTCGCGCGCCGGCTATCGGTCGCTGTTGAAAGCAGGTATCCGGGTGTTCGAGTGGAACGGCTCGATGTTGCATGCCAAGACGGCAGTGGCCGACGGCCAATGGGCACGAGTGGGCTCTTCGAATCTCAACATCGCCAGTTGGTTGGGCAACCGCGAGATCGATGTGGCCGTAGAGGATGCCGGCTTCGCGAGTCTGCTGGCCTCGCAATACGAACTTGATCTGCAAAACTCCACCGAAATCCTGCTCGCCCCGCGCCGCTATCATGCCGGGGAGCGTATTCAGAGTAGCGCGCCACGGCCACCTAGAGTACGGGGCGCCGGCGGCAGTTCCAGCCGCGCCGCCGCAAGCGCATTGCGGATCGCCAACAGCGTCGGCGCCACACTAGTCAATCATCGAGTGCTCGGCGAACTTTCCGGCGGTCCGCTATTGCTTGGAGCACTGACGCTTACCGCGGTGGCAGTGATCGCCGCCCTCTGGCCGGCCTCGATCAGCTGGCCCATCGCAGCGCTCGCCGCATGGTTGGCGCTGAATCTGGCTATCCGCCGCTGGCGCCTTCGGAGGCGGCGGAGGACCGGTGCAAGATAAAGGGAGCTGAGCGGCGCACGTCTGCGGCCTCGGGAACGAGCGCTCACTTCCGGCATCCTCAGCTCGAGGGCAAACATGACAGCGCCAATCGGAGTGGCGGCGATCCCGGCCCCGAGCGGGCGGCGACCAGAATGATTCGCGGTCCCGCCGGCATGCGGATGAGCTGCCCTAGGGTCGAGCCGAGCCCCGAGCCGATTTGGATGATCGGGTCCTCCCGGCCGACCGACGCTCCGGTGCCGATCGCGATGGCCGAGGCGATAGACTTCACCGCTGCCACGATCGGCCGGATGATGTCTCCCTGGTAATAGATCGCGTCCATGACCTTCGGTACGCCGTGGCCGCGCGCCTCGGGCAGGGTGTGCGGGGTGGCTGCCGCGCTGGGTGAGGGCGCAAGCGGAGGCGCGGTCTCGGCGCCTCGGCCGGACCGACTACGTGATACCGTGCTTTGCATGATGGTCGGTACGGTGCATGCGCCAGTCCTTCCGACGGCACGGGCGCGCGTGGCGGGCTCCC
>JBAUOO010000102.1:0-2516 GCA_049579785.1 Steroidobacteraceae bacterium | reverse complement strand
GCAACGTCACGCTGCGCGAGGAGATTGCCTCTCTGCGCCGACTGCAGAATTTCCTGATCGAGGACCGCCCGATTTCCTCCGAAGAGGACCGCCGGATTTCTCTGGTATAGGACCACCCGGTTTCCCGAGTGAGACCACCTGAGGTGGGTCTCGGCGGAGCCGCAGGCGACGATCATGTCCGATCCGCGCCGGCGGGGTCAAATTGGCGGTTCAGTTATCCCCGTCGTCCACAGACCCGTAGCCGGCCGACGCCCGGCGCTTCGCGCAGCCGGGCCAAGCGGACGGGCGAGCGCAGCGAGCGGCTGTGGACGCACGGGGATAACAGGCGGCGGGCTTGAGCGAAGGGCGGCTCTCTCGGAGCCGATAGGCGACGCAGGAACGCAGGAGGCGGAAGCGAAGGGGCCCGGGTGCGAGGCAGCGGTAGGGTGGGGTCGATGGCGCAGAGGAAGCTCCCGACACGTCCGTGTGTCGGGAGGGGTCAGCGGTTATCGGGTGCTGTCCTCCAGCCAGCCGTGGCGCTGGACGCGAAGGACGGCCGCGGTCCACTCGGGGCCGAGGCGATGCACGGACTCGGCGATGGTTCCCCAGGCCCTCTGCAGCAGATCGTAGCGGTCGAGAACGAGGGCGACGGCGATGCGTTCGCCTGAGGAGAGCACGCCGAAGGATGCTGCGTCGGCGGCGACCATGCGGACCTTGGCGCGGATGTGTGTTGCCGCAATCTCGATGTCGTTCATGACCGGTCCTCCGTCGCGGCGCGCTTGCCGAGTTGCCGGGCGAGGACCGCCCGGTAGCTCTCGCCTTTGATCTCGAACTTCATGGCGACGTGATCGAGACGATCGCGGATCGCGTCACTGATGACAGGATCGCCCAGCACCTCCGACCAGTGCGGCAGGGGCAATTGCGTAGTGAAGACTGTTGAGCGCTCGCCCGTGCGGGCATCGAGGATCTCGCACAGGTCCTGAGCTTCCATGGAGGTGAGCTTGCGGGAGCCAAAGTTATCCAACACCAGGACGGCCGGGCGCGTGAGCCGCTCGCGCCACTCGAGGTACCGACCCGTCGAGCGGGCGAGCGCCAGCTCCTCCAGCCACTGCGTGATGCTCCAGAACAGCGCGCTCTGGCCGGCGAGGCAGGCGTGCATGCCGATGGCTCGGGCGAGGAAGCTCTTGCCGACTCCGGTCTGGCCGATCAGCAAGACGGGACGACCCTGACGCAACCACTCGAGGCTCGAGAGATCCTTGATGTCGGAGCGAGTGAGGGAGCGCTTGGCGGTGAAGTCGTAGTCCTCCAGACGTGACTTGACGGGGAACCTGGCCGCCTTGATCAGTCCCTTGACCTTGCGCTCGGCCCGGTAGTCGGTCTCGGCCT
This sequence comes from Steroidobacteraceae bacterium, assembly GCA_049579785.1. GTDB lineage: Bacteria > Pseudomonadota > Gammaproteobacteria > Steroidobacterales > Steroidobacteraceae > 13-2-20CM-66-19. Next base: position 1,151 of record JBAUOO010000102.1, on the reverse strand, counting down.
GCAGCAGGACGTTGAACAGTTCCGTGCCGCCCCACTGTTGCTCGGTGGCGTCCTTGACGGCGCGGTCGAAGGCGGCGGCCATGCCGGCGAGCTTCAGTTGTGCCATGAGGTTGCGGGAAAGAACGGTGCTCATAGTGGCAGGCTCCCCTGGTTGGCCGCCGCGGCGAGCGGCTCAACGGTCGCGATGGACTCTGCGCCGTGGCGCAGCATCGGATTGCCGGGGCGGCGCACGATCTCGCGCCCGGCGTCGGGCTTGACCTTCTTGCGCCGCGCATCGGCGAGCAGTTGCTTGAAGTACGGCACGCGCACCTTGCCGAACCGACGCATCATGGCGATCGCGCCGCGGATGTGCTCGAGGGCCGGCTCGCGGCCGCACTCGCGGATCTCCTTCGTGCAGGTACGCACCAGGCCCTGGACGCGGCGGATGTGGCCGTAGACGTCGGCCTGGAACAGCTCATCGACCAGCGCGTGCACCGAGGCATCGATGAAGCGCGCCTGAGAGAGCAGGTTCTGCGGCGTGGCCTCGTTGTACGCCTGAGAGGCCGGGGGGAAGTGTGCATCGATCTTGGTGCGGTAGCCGCCGTGGCGTCGATCACGCGGGTGGATCGCCAGCAGCTCGAGGTCGAGATAGATCTCGACCTGGTTCTCCGTCAGCTTCACATCCAGCTGCTTGCCGCGGTGGATGTGCGGGGCGGAGTAAAGCGAGCGATCCGCCGTGAGATAGCAGTCCGGATGCAGCTTCGCCCGCGTCCACTCGGCCTCCTCGAACCGGATCGCGGGCAGGGTCTTCAAGGCCGCCCGCTCGAGCTGCTCGAAGCGCTCGCGCCGCGAGACGCCGAAGCGCGTGTGGCGGCGGTCGTTGATCCTCTCGATGCCCTCGGCCAAGGCGCGGTTGATCGCCCCGATCGAGGTGAAGCGATGATGGCGATGCCGAAAGCGCATGTAACGGGAGAGCAGCTTCACCAGTCCCTCGGCGATCGATTTATCCTGTGGGCGACCTGGACGCGCTGGTACCACTGCCGTGGAAAAATGCGCCGCCATCTGCGCGTAGCCGGGGTTGATATCCGGGTCGTAGATGTGACACTTGAGCACGCCCTGCTTCAAACAGTCCGGCACCGTCACCGCCGGCACCCCACCGTAGTACTCGTACA
>JBAUOO010000101.1:0-2498 GCA_049579785.1 Steroidobacteraceae bacterium | reverse complement strand
TGCCGGCGGCGAGCTGATCGGTGATCGCCTTGATGAGCGGCTTATAAGCGAGCGTGAGGCCCCGCGCTTGAAGCTCTCGATCGAAGTCATCAATCGAGAAGGGATCCGGCATCTCCCGTAGCGCCGCTCTCACGACGGCCATCGCGTGGCCATAGGCACCAGCCGGAGGAATCGGATCCGGCGCGGGGCGAATTTCAGTACAGGCATCGAAGAGCGCGGCGAGCTCCTCCAGCGTGAAGGTGTGATCGCTGTCCTTGAGTGTCGGTTTCCAATCGGCTGCCGTGATCGGCTCCGGGACTACGAGCTCGGTGTTGTCGCGCTTGTACCCGTTCATCATCGCCCAAACGCGCGCAAGTCGCGTGCTGATCGTCCAGTCGGAAAGTCCCCGCGCGCGCAGCGCCGCCACGAACTCGAGTTGTCTCCTTCGATCGAGCTCGCGCACGCTGATGTCGCCCCAGATCTCGAGCGCATCGCGCTGTGCGGCGCGGTGGGTGTCGGCACTCGGTAGATGGCGCGCGTACTGCAGCCAGCAGCTCTGCATCACGGTGGCGAGTGGGGCATCGGCGGCGCCGGCGGGTCGCTCCTGGGTGAGCGCGTGCTCGTAGAGGGCGGTGCGCGCCGCCTCGCGGTCTCGCGTGCCAGTTGAAACACGGTCCGCCTGTCCAGTGCTCGGGTTGTACCAGCAGATGTACCAGATACCCTGCCGGCCCCGCTGCTTGAGAAAAAACCGGCCCGCGCGGTCCCCGTCTTTGTCGTGCATGTGCCGTCTCCCAAGAAAGTCTGAAGGGCTACCTCGCTGATGCGAGGCGTACGGCCGAATCGGGTCGCTTCGAGCTTACCCGAGGCCATGAAGCGTTTCACCGTCCGCACGCTGACCCGCAGGTGCCGGGCCACTTCTTCCGCGGTGTAGAGCGGTGGAAGATCCGCGGTTGAGGCGCGAGGAGGGCGAAGATCCTGGCGCGGCGTAGAGGAGGGCAGAGTGGCCGCGAGCGACTTCCTTGCCCGCCGGCTCTGAGATTGTGGCGCACGAATGGGCGAGCTCCCCGCCTGGTGAGTCGTCTGCGCCAACGGCAGCTCGAATTGTCCTTTGTCGTCCGACATCGCTTCGTTACCGCGTCAGCTCCATGTCACGCTCGCGCTGCCGCGCCGGCCGCTCCAAGTTCCGCTGTTGCTTGAGGAAGCGGACGAAGTTCTCCGCAAGCCGCTCCCGGTCGGTCCGCACCGGAGGTAGCGCTCGCGCGAACTCGCGGACATCCGCCGCGAGGCTCTTCTCGCCTTGGGCTTCGAGCGTCTTCGCGATGCCGAGCCAGCCTGCGACCAGCGCCTTGCGGGTCTCGACGAGCTTCGTCCGCTTGGGATCGCGAACGGTGCCGGTCGCTGAGAGCTCCTGAGCAATGCTCTTAACCTCCTCTCGAAACGCGTACGAGGAACGGCGGCGAGCCTTGGCCCGATACACCGCATCTCGCTCCGCGCGCTTAGTCTGTCCACGCGCTGCGCGCGAAGTCGCGTTGGCGGCGATTCCCTGTTCGCGCATGAGGCGGGCGAAGTCCTCCCGCCACTCGCGCAGCATCCCCTTGTCGATGTGTAACCGCCCGGGCTCGATCTCGCGCTCCGCCTTCACGACCAGGTGCACGTGCGGGTTCCGCTGATGGGTGTGCAACGCCATGACGTAGCGATGCCCCCTGAATTTCTCACGCGCGAAGCTCTTCGCGGCCGCGAACACCTTAGCGGGCGGAGTACCCGCGGGCATGGCGAGTACGACGTTGTGCACCAGCTTGATACCGGATGCGGCAGATAGCGCGGTGGGTTTTGAGCGGCACTGGCCTGCGGAGAGCTCCAGGTGCCAGCTCTCGAGGAACTCCTTCTGCGCGTCCACCCGAATACGCTCGTCGTGATCGGAAACTAGCTCGACCTCCCCGTCATGGCTGATGTAAGCGATGTGGGCGGTAAGGGCGCGAAGACTCCGTGCCCCGCCTGTGACTTTGACCATGACCTCCGGCGTGCGTCGCGCCGTGCGTCGGATCTGCTCAATTTGGGCGATGCTCAGGCGTTCTGACGGTCCTCGCCTGGCCGCGCTGAAGACTTCGAGGAGCGGCCGGTCCTTCGAGGGCATGCGGAGCATGCGTCGTGTCACGAGCGCGTCTCCCAGGCGATAAGAAGCGGCCTTGGCGAGGTCAATGACGCGCCGCTCGAGGGTCGCGATCTCGGCGCGAGTCCGACGGATCATCTCACCGTAGACCTCGCCCTGAGGTCCAGACGGAATGCCCTCGCGACCCGACTTCGCCAGCATCGTTCCAAGGTTTGCGAGTACGATGTTACCGGCGGTTCCAAAACCGTTGAGATTGGGCGGTTTAAAAACCGTGGTGCAAAATGGCGGCCGTGGCCGGCATAAGCTGGGTTCTCAGAGGTCTTCGACCCGGTCTTTGGCGCGGTAGCTCTTGCCTTCGATGACGGCGGTTTCGCAGCGATGCAGGAGCCGATCGAGGATGGCGGAGGTG
>JBAUOO010000100.1:0-1520 GCA_049579785.1 Steroidobacteraceae bacterium | reverse complement strand
GACAACCGAACACATCTTGGAAGCGCGCACTGTCGCGATAGTGGTGACGGTTTGAGAGCAGAATCGCCGCCGGGAGCGTCGCGCGGCACTCGAACCACTGAAGCCCGACATCGGGTGGGACGAGTGGATCGATGAGGATGCCGCCGTCCTGCAGCCAGTAAGACGAGACCTCGGTGTGGATCCGCGGATGGATCGCTGGCCAATGGAAGACGCCGGGCAGAACCTCGCGCACCAAGCCAACGCTACCGCACCGTAGGTAAGCGGCCGATGGCGATGTCCGCCCACGCTGCGAGGCTGTCGCACGGACCGTGGCCATACTCAATAGCTCTCGCTCTCGCGCCGCCGCCACCGCACTTGCGGGTGTCGTGGGTTACGACCTCCTACAGCGCCGGCGCGCGATCCTGCGTAACTTCCCGATCCTCGGGCACCTTCGCTACGCGCTCGAGGCGTTCGGCCCGGAGTTGCGTCAGTACATCGTCACGTCCAACAACGAGGAGCGCCCGTTCTCGCGCGATCAGAGGCGCTGGATCTATGCGTCCTCGGAGGGCAAACCGAACGTATTCGGGTTTGGAACCGACGACGAGATGGAGGCCGTCGAGAGCCTGCTGATCATCAAGCACTCGCCGTTCCCCGCGCCCGCGCCGGCAGCGGGGGAGTCTGGCGGGCCGCCGGGCTACAGCATCCCCGCCGCCAAGGTCCTCGGCGCGGCCCACAGGCGACGTCACGCGTTCCGCCCCGCTTCGCTCGTGAACCTGTCGGGGATGAGCTACGGCTCACTCTCTCCCGTCGCTGTCGAGGCGCTGAACCGCGGCGCCGAGCTCGCGGGCTGCCTGCAGAACACCGGCGAGGGTGGCCTTGCGGGAGCGCATTGCCACGGCGGAGAGCTGGTCTTTCAGATCGGCACGGGCTATTTCGGCTGCCGCGACGCGCATGGACGCTTCAGCCTGCCGCGACTGCGCGAGCGCGTGGCGCAGGCGCCGGTGCGCGCGATCGAGGTCAAGCTCTCCCAGGGCGCAAAGCCTGGGCTCGGGGGACTGCTCCCGGGGGTAAAGGTTACCCCTGAGATAGCCGCCATCCGCTGCATACCCGCCGGCCAGGACTGCGTCAGCCCTTCCGCGCACTCGGCATTCTCCGACGTCGATGAGCTGATCGAGTTCGTCGAGCTTGTCGCGGCCGACACGGGTCTGCCGGTCGGCATCAAGTCCGCGGTCGGCGAGAGCGGCTTCTGGGAAACGCTCGCCGAGCGGATGGCGGCCACGGGCGGCGGACCGGACTTCATCACGGTCGATGGCGGGGAGGGTGGGACCGGCGCCGCGCCACTCTCGTTCGCCGACCACGTCGCCCTGCCTTTCAAGCTGGGCTTCGCGCGCGTCTATGGCACCTTCGCGCGCGGGGGGCTGGCCGAGGATGTGGTGTTCATCGGCTCCGGCCGGCTCGGGTTCCCGGACTCGGCGCTGTTCGCCTTCGCCTTGGGCTGCGACATGATCAGCGTGGGCCGTGAGGCGATGCTCGCGATCGGC
>JBAUOO010000099.1:0-8158 GCA_049579785.1 Steroidobacteraceae bacterium | reverse complement strand
GAGCGGTCCGTACCATCAGCCTGCTGCTCGCCGCCGCGCTGCTCGCCCTGGTGAGCGGCTGCGCGCCCATCGAGCCGTGGGTGAAGCCCTACGAGCGCGAGCACCTCGCCGATCCGATCATGGCGCTCGAGCGCAACCCGATCTCGAGTACCTATCTCGACCACGTGTTCGAGACTCGTGAGGGCGCCCGTGGCGCCACGGGCGCGGTAGGCGGCGGCTGCGGATGCAACTGATTCCGCCATCTCGCCGAGGCATCCGGGTGCGCGCTCGCGCCCGGATGGGACGCGGCTGGTGGGCACGCGCTCTGGCGGCGCTTTGCCTCGCGGGTCTCCCCGCGCTCGCCGGCGTGCTGCCGGAAGACCGCGTCGACGTGCTCTACCATCGCTATCAGGGCGGCGGCATCACCGTCCAGGGACCCTCGATCCTCGTCCAGAAGAGGATCGGAGATCACTTCGCCGTCAATGCCAACTACTACCAGGACATGATCTCGAGCGCCTCGATCGACGTGCTGCTGTCGGCGAGCCCGTACAAGGAGACGCGCACGCAGAAAAGCGTCGGCGCCGAGTACCTGCACGGCAAGACGACCTACAGCGCGGGATTCATCAACAGCGTCGAGCCGGACTACAAGGCGAATACCTCGTACTATTCGATCAGCCAGGACATGTTCGGCGACCTCACCACCGTCACGCTCAGCTACAGTCGCGGCTGGGACCAGATCTTCCGGGACATCAAGGTGAACGGCGTGATCGTCAACGACCCGACCTTTCACCAGCGGGCCGATCACCGCGTCTACGGACTCAGCCTCAGCCAGATCCTGACGCGCAGTCTCATCGGCACGCTCAACTACCAGTTTTCCAGCGATCAGGGCTACCTCGCGAGTCCCTATCGATTGATCCGTTACGTGGATCCGAACAATCCCGTCGGCTACACGCTCGCTCCCCAGGTCTATCCCAACACGCGGACCATGGACGCACTGTCGGGTTCGCTGAAGTACTATCTTCCGTATCGCGCGGCGCTCACCGGCAAGTACCGCTACTTCACCGACTCCTGGGGCATCATCGCGCACACGCTGCAGCTCGATTACGTGCAGCCGATCAGGCATCACTGGACGCTCGACGGCAACGTCCGCTACTACCGCCAGGGCGCGGCCAGCTTCTACAGCGATCTCTTTCCGTACGCCAATTACTCCAACTACATGGCGCGTGACCGCGAGCTGGCGGCGTTCCACAGCATCACGCTCGGTTTCGAGGCGTCGTACGCGTTCTCCATCCCGCGCGCGTCATGGATACAGAAGAGCAGCGCGACGCTGAGCTTCGATCGCATGATGATCAACTACCTCGATTACCGTAACGCGCTGTACTCGAAATTCGATCCCGGCGTGATCAAGGCGGGCGAGGAGCCGCTCTACGCGCTCGATGCCAGCATCTTTCAGGCGTACGTGTCGCTCTGGTTCTGAACGCCGCCTGAACGGAAGCCCCCTGAGCTCTCTGGGGAACTTCATCGGCGCCGACTCCCTCCAACCTGCCGATCTGCGGTAAGCTTCGCGCGTTCGTTGCCGCCGGCTCCGGCTTGTCGGTCCCCGGCGACAGCAGAAGGGGATCTCAGGCATGTGTAACCGTACTCGCTTACTCACCGCCCTTGCCGGCGTCGCGCTCACGTTCACGGCCATCGCCGCGCATGCGCAGGCGCTGGAGGAAGGGCGCCTGCTCCTCGCGACACAGGTGCTCAATGACGCCCGCACTGCGCGCGACCAGGGCATTCCGGATCGGCTGCTCGAGCGCGCCTATGGCATCGCCGTCATTCCCGATTTCACCAAGGTCGCGTTCTTCCTCGGCGGCTCGCGCGGCCATGGCGTGCTGGTCGTCAGGGATCGCACCGGTCACTTCTCCGACCCGATTTTCGTGACGCTCACGGGCGGCAGCTTCGGCTTCCAGTGGGGCGTGCAGAAGACCGATCTCGTGCTGATCTTCGCTTCGCCGAAGGGCGTCGTCGGCATCGAAGGCGGCAAGCTGACGCTCGGCGCCGATGTCTCCGTGGCGGCAGGTCCGGTGGGTCGTCAGGCATCGGCGGCCACCGATCAGGCGTTCAACGCCGGGGTCTATTCCTACTCCCACAGCCGCGGTATCTTCGCCGGCGTCGCGCTCTCGGGCGCCGCGCTCACCATCGATGACGCCGCGAATGCGGAGCTGTATCACCGCCCCGGTCTCTTGACTACCGACATCATCTCGGGCGCGGTGCGCACGGATGATTATGCGGCGGGCCGCTTCGAGACGGCCGTGTTGCAGGGTGCAGGCCTCGAGTCCTCCTCGATGGCGAGCTCGGCCGCGGCTCCCTCCGGGAACGTGCAGTCCGCCGCTCCCGTCAAGCCGCGGGGACCTGCGGCGCAGGCGTTCCCGCTGCAGGACGCCAACCCCGGCAGCAACCCGAACGGCAATCCCCCGAACTAGAAGCCTCTCCGGCCGGTGAGGCGCCGATTCCGGTCGCCTCCCAGCCTGTTTCTTCCGCCCATCCCATCCCCGGCGCTGAGGCCGTGCCGAAGGAGAGATGGGATTCCCCGCCATAATCCGGCAAAGTGGTGCCCCGGAGATCCCGGGAGACACCCTTGAGCGAAGCCGCAGCAAACATGAGCCGGGCGAGCGCCGCCGGCCGCACCGCCTTCTCGGTGCTGGCCGCGATCAGCTTCTGCCACCTGCTCAACGACATGATGCAGTCGCTGCTGCCGGCGCTGTATCCGATGCTGAAGAGCTCCTACGCCCTGACCTTCGGCGAGATCGGGATCCTCACCTTCACCTATCAGATCACCGCCTCGCTCCTGCAGCCGATCATCGGCCGGTACACCGACAGCAAGCCGCGTCCGTACTCGCTCGCCGCCGGTATGAGCTTCACGCTGTTCGGGCTTGCGCTGCTCGCCTCGGCGCGCACCTATCCGCTGCTGCTCGTCGCGGCCGCCATGATCGGCACCGGCTCATCGGTCTTCCACCCGGAATCCTCGCGCGTGGCGCGCATGGCATCCGGCGGCCGGCACGGACTCGCACAGTCGGTATTCCAGGTCGGCGGTAATTTCGGCACCGCCATCGGGCCACTGCTCGCGGCCTTCATCGTCCTGCCGCACGGCCAGTCGAGCGTCCTCTGGTTCTCCTGCGCCGCGCTCGTGGGGATTTTCGTGCTCTTCAACGTGGGCCACTGGTACAAGCACCACGGCATCGAGCGCCTCAAGCCGCGTGCCACCGACGCCGGCGCGACGAATGCCACTCCGACCCGGCGGGAGGTGACCGTCGCCATGAGCGTGCTGCTCGCGCTCATCTTTTCGAAATACTTCTATCTCGCGAGCCTCACGAGCTACTACACGTTCTATCTCATCAGCCGTTTCCACGTGTCCGTACAGGCCTCGCAGATCTATCTGTTCGTGTTCCTCGGCTCGGTGGCCCTGGGCACGATCCTGGGCGGACCGGTGGGAGATCGCATCGGCCGCAAGTACGTGATCTGGGGCTCGATCCTCGGGGTGTTGCCCTTCACCCTGCTGCTGCCGCACGCCAACCTGCTGTGGACAGCGCTGCTGACGGTCCCGATCGGCGTGATCCTGGCCTCGGCCTTCCCCGCGATCATCGTCTACGCGCAGGAGCTGCTCCCCGGCCGCACCGGGACCGTGGCTGGACTCTTCTTCGGCCTCGCTTTCGGCATGGGCGGCATTGGCGCCGCCGTGCTCGGCGAGGTTGCCGACTCATTCGGCATCAGACTCGTGTACGAGATCTGCGCCTTCCTGCCGCTGATCGGGCTGCTCGCGGGCTTCCTACCGGATGTAGATGCGCACGGAGTACGGCGCGCCCGCGCGCCGGCGTAGGCCTCCCTCAGCCCGAGGAGCCGTTGGCGTCCTTGGGTGGCGGCATCAGCACCTCGGCACTGAGGTGCGTTCCCAGGGTCACCTCATGCGGAACGCAGGTCGACTCGTACTTGATGTGCCGGGTCGTGAAGAGCGGCAGGAATGTCTCCTTGAACTGCTCGATCAGCTCGCAATTGCCTTGGGTCTCGACGGGTGCGTCCTCCGGCATCAGCACCACGTTCGTCCAGTGCGCCTGAACCGCAGGTCCGGCGTTTTTCTCCTTGGCCGCCTCGGCCGAGGAAGCCGGCACCAGCACGCGCATGTCGACCCTCACGCCCGGGAAGAGCGAGGGGCCCGAGGGGTTGACGCACGCGTACTCGCGGACCTTGAGATCCTGAGCGCCGAGCTTCTCCAGCATGGTCCTGATCTTGTCCCGCAGCCCATCGCAGGAGTAGTAGGTGGTGAAGCCCTGGTAGAGGAATTGGACGTGCTTCGGCACCCACACGGCCGCCACGCTATCCTGAGCCGCGGCCCAGGTGGGCGCGACCGCAAGGAGGCTCATCGCCGCTGCCGCTGCAGCCAATCGGGAGACGAATCGAAGGAGGCTCATGGCAACCTCTGCGTAAATTGGCGAACCGATTCCCTTCGATGGATCCCGCCGGCAAAAGACGGCTTTTGCCGGGCTTCGTTACTTGCTGCTGACATAAACGCGCGAACTGGGTTCCGCGTTTACCGCATTACAGGTATTGCTGACGCTGGGCAAGCGGCGGCGGAGCGTACTGATACATCCAGGTCTCGGTCAGCGCCTGACCGTCGAGCGACAGGTAGAGTCTCAGGTCGATCGGCTGATCGCCCTCATCCGGCACGAGATCGAACATCGCGCGCCAGCCCTTGATCGGCAGCAGCGGTCGGGCCGAGGTGATCTCGACCTTGCCGCGCGAGGCGGTGATGACCGGCACCACGTTGGCGTCGGGCCCAAGCATCCTCAGGTCACCGCCCACGAAGTCGACGACGAAGCGCCACGAGAAGTAGGTGCGCTTTTGGCCGACCACCCCGCCGAGGCCATCGCGGGTCATCTGCACTCGGGCGAGATGCGAGTTGAACGGATTCTCGCGACACCAGTACAGACGATAGCCGTAGAGATACTCCCGGCCGGGCACCGTTTTCTCCGCCGGAGTCCAGAACGCGACGACGTTGTCCATCGTCTCATCGCTCGTCGGAATCTCGACGAGCATGACTCCACCCTTGCCCCAGGGCGCCTTGGGCTGTACCCAGCAGTCCGGACGCCTGTTATAGAAGACTCCATCGTCCTGGTATTGCGAGAAGCGCCGCTCCCGCTGCATCAGGCCAAAGCCGTTCGGATTCTCGTCGACGTAGGTGTTTACGCGCAACACGCGCGGATTCACCAGCGGGCGCCAGATCCACTCGCCGGCGCCCGTGTGCATCTGCAGCCCGTCGGAATCGTGGATCTGCGGCCGCCAGTCATCGTCCACGCGATGATCGTTCTCACCGACCAGGAACATGCTGGTGCCGGGGGCGACGCCGAGGCGCTGGATTTCGCGGCGCGGGTAGAGCGCCGTATCGACGTCCATCACCAGGGTATTGGCGACGTCGATGATGAACCGATAGGCGCCCGCGACGCTCGGCGAGTCAAGCAGCGCGTACACCGTGAGCAGCGTCGACTCCTTGGCCGGCTTCTCGAGATAGAACGCCACGAAGTCGGGAAACTCCTCCGGCTGCGCCATACCGGTATCGATTGCGAGGCCGCGCTGCGACATGCCGTACTGTCCATCGCCATCCACCGCGCGGAAATACGAGGCGCCCTGAAACACCGCCCGGTCGCTCGCCCAGTCGCTGTGAAAAAGCACGTTGAATCCCGAGAAGCCGAGATCCTTGGGCACCTCAGCCGGCTTCAGGCCCGACCTGCTGTAATCGAACATCGTCGGGTCGAAGAGAATCTCCCGGGCCTGGCCGTTCTCGACGAGGTGCATCCGCACCGGCTTGCTGTAGGTATAGCCGAGATGATCGAAGCGGATGCGAAAGAAAAGGTCATCCTCGTACCAGAGCGCCCGGTCGGGCCTGTAGGTGATCGACTCCCACTGGTCCCAGGTCAGGTGCTGCAGAGCGGGCGGCAGCGGGTTGTAGGACTCGCGGTAGGGCGCGATGCCCATGGAGCGTGCGAGCCCCTTGAGACCGGCGTAACTGAAGGGCTCGGGTTTGCCGGTCAGCGTCACGCCCTTGGCGGGTGGCGCGGGGGGCTTGCGGCGGAACACCCACGGCCAGGGGGCGAACCCAGCCATCGTGGAGCCGCTCGTGCGCAAAAACTGACGTCGATGCATCAACTCTTCCCTCGTTCGCTGTAGCCTGCGCTCGCGACTCAGCACGTTAAGCGCCTGGGCTTGCCGCTATCTTAAACCGAGCTTGGCCGCGACTTTGCCGGCCGCCGCGGGCTGCGACGTGGCCGCTGTGATGGCGACTCGTCCCGCAGCCACGCCCCCGACCGAGAGAATCGCCGCGCGAATGGCTTGCGCCCGGCGCTCTGCGAGCGCCTGCAGGTCGGCATCGGACACCGGCATGCGCTTCAGTAAAGCGGCTTGCATCTCGAGGATCGCGGCGTCGAAGGGTGGAACTTTCTGCGCCGCGGGGGGAAGCGGCGCCTTGGGCCCGAAGGTGTTCTGGTAAGCCGCACGCAGCAGGCGGAAGTGCACCGCGGGAAGCTCGAGCACTTCCCGGCCCACCGGCGCGACGCCCGCCGGTTGCCGGGCGGCTCTCTTGTGTCCGGCGCGAGCCGCCGCCCCACTGCGCGCGAGGGCGAGTAATTCATCGCGCAAACGGCGCCGCGCCAACGCCGGCCGATCGACCTCGGGCGCGAACACCGCCGGCACCTGCAGCTGCAGCTGCGGGCGTTGCGCGAGCGCCTTGGCGAGCGCCGAGACCCGGCCCCGCGCATCGGGCAGGAGGGCCGCGCTCCCGGGGGCGAACTCGATGCGATTCATGTCGGGGCCACCCCCAAAGAGACGCCCCAGCAGGGTAAATGGCGCCGTGACCGCCTTCTCCAGCACGTGCAGCAAAGCTTTGCCGATGAGCGGTCCGAGACTGAACTGCGGGTTGTTGAGGCTGCCGCTCACCGGCAGCCCGATGCGAATGACACCGTCGCGATCCTTGAGCAGGGCGATCGCGAGCCGCAGTGGCAGCTTGATCGCGTGCGGGCTCTCGACCCGCTCGCCGAGCTGCAGCTGGTCGATGACGAACTCGTGATCGGCGTTGAGCTGGCCCTTGTCCACCTTGTAGTGAAGATCGGCGTCGAGGGTGCCGCTTGCGATCCTGTAGCCGGCGAAACGCACGGCGTAGGGAGTCATCTGCGTGAGCTCGAGGCCTCGGAACCTCATCCTGATGTCGCTGTAAGTGGAGGCGGCGAGGAGATTGACCACGCCGCTGATGTCGACCGGCGAGTGGCTGTTCACTTTGCCCCGCAGATCAACCGTGGCTCGCGAGCTCGGATCGGACGAAAGACCCTTGATCTCTCCATGAAGGTCCTGGATGCCGGTCGCGAAATTCGGTTGCATCGAGAGATCGGCATAGTCCGTGGTGCCGTTTGCGATGCGCACCAGACCAATGCTCATCGGCATCGATGCGCCCCCGGATCGGGAGCTCACCGGCGGGGTCCGCCCGCCAGCCGGCAGGGCCTTCACCTGCGCGCCGTTCGCGGCGACCGCTTTCGCATGGAAGCCGCGCGGATGCAGAGCCTCGGAAATGTTGCTCGCGTGATCCGGCTCGATGATGACCCGGGCATAGGGTGCCACCGCGATGATGCGCTCGATATGCAGACTCCGGGGGCTCGAGACGTACCGCAAACCCTCGACATGCAGGGCCCGCCACTTGATGAAATCCAGCCTCAGAGCGTCGTCCACCGTACGCAGCTGGGCGACGTCGATTCGACCTGACGCGCGCAGCTGTCCGTCGGCGCCCCGGTCGATATCGAGCATGCTGCCGAGGAATCCGCTGGTGAGCGTGAGCGCGGTGTACTTGTTGAGATAGGGTTGCAGCGCCCGCAGGTCGATGCCGGTCAGAGCCACCTTGGCGCTCAGCGCTTGCGGCTGGAGGGTCCCGGCGGCGGTCAACCGCAACTGTCCCCGACCGTTGACAGCCGCCTGCAGGGACAGCGTGATCCGGCGGTGCGGCGAGCTGTCATATCCGCTGATGCGAGCCGATATTGGCCCGAGGGTGAGACTCGCCGGCGGCCTGACGCCACGGTCCTCCAAAGACACCCGCGTATCCTCGATGCGTACGTCGGGCGCGGCTATGCGCCAGGCCGGGGCGCGGGCGGCGGACGCGGGC
>JBAUOO010000098.1:0-5541 GCA_049579785.1 Steroidobacteraceae bacterium | reverse complement strand
ATGGAAGCCGCGCGGCAGTACGTGCAGGAGAAAGCGCCGCATGAACTCCTCCGCGGCGAGGGTCATAGTCTTGTAGCGTGTGCGGCCCTTCACCCGGTAGTCCTTCCAGCGGAAGGTGACGCCGCGCTCATCATGGGCGATCAGGCGGCGGTTGGAGATGGCGACCCGGTGGGTATAGCGGGAGAGATAGGCGAGGACCGCGGAGGGACCTGCGAAGGGCCGCTTGGCATAGACGACCCACTCGATTTGGCGCAGGGGCGCGAGCCACTCGGCAAATCGAGTGGGATCTGAGAGCTCGGCGTGCTCGCCAAAGAACCGCAGCTCGCCTCGGGCATGGGCGGCGGCGAGATCTTCGAGGAAGCGCCGACGGAAGAAGCGGGAGAGCACCCGCACCGGCAGGAAAAACCCCGGCCTGCAGTGGACCCACCGATCCCCATCCACGGCAATTCCGCCGCCCGGAACGATGCCATGAACGTGCGGATGATGAGTGAGCTGCGATCCCCAGGTGTGCAGCACGAGCGTCGCGCCGATGCGGGCACCCAGATGTCGCGGGTCGGCGGCGATCGTGCGCAGTGTCTCGGCGGCGATGTCGAACAGTAGCCCATAGACGCGCTCCTTATTGGTGTAGGCGATGGCGCTGATCGGTGCCGGGAGCGTGAAGACCACGTGGTAGTACTCCACTGGCAAGAGATCGGCCTGCCGGGCTTGTAGCCAGCGTTGAGCGGCACTGCCCTGGCACTTCGGGCAGTGCCGATTACGGCACGAGTTGTAGGCGATCTGCGGCTGTGAGCAGCTCGAACACAGCAGCTGGTGTCCGCCGAGCGCGGCGCTGCGGCAGCGCTCGATGGCGGACATGACCTTCAGCTGTCCGAGGCTCAGGTGACCCCGTTCCCGGAATCGCCAAGCGGGCCCGTGGGCGCGGAAGATATCCGCGACCTCAAGGGCCGGACGCTCCACGGCGCCGTCCTACGAGGAGCGGCGCACCTCCAGAGGACTGATCACCTGGCGCAACGTCTCCGTGGCCACTTGGGTGTACAAGGCTGTTGTGTCAAGTTTTTTGTGACCAAGCAGCACCTGGATGACGCGGATATCCTCCTTCTGCTCGAGCAGGTGCGTCGCGAAACTGTGTCGCAGCGTATGCATGGAGACGCGCTTGTCGAGCCCTGCCTCTCGGGCCGCCGCGTGCACGGCGCGGTTCAACTGACGCGTGCTCATCGGGTCAATCGGGTTCTGTCCGGGGAAGAGCCACCCGCCGTCCGGCATCTTGCCCTGGGCCCGGGCGACTCGATACCAGGTGCGCAGCCGCTCGAGCATTACCGGCGAGAGCATCGCGTAACGATCCTTGCTGCCCTTACCCTTCTGGACACGTAGCACCATGCGCTGGCTGTCGACGTCGGTGATCCTCAGTGCGACGACTTCACTCGCGCGCAGGCCCGCCCCGTAGGCCACCGACAGCGCGGTCTGATACTTCAGGTTCCCGGCGGCGGCGATGAGCCGCTTGACCTCATCGCGGCTCAACACCACCGGCAACGTGCGCGGCACGAACACGTGCTGCATCTTCGCCATCAGCGCGCCACGATCGAGCGTCACGCCGAAGAAGAACTTCAGTCCCGTGATGGTGGCATTGAGCGTGATCGGCGAGGCGCCATGATCGACCAGGTACAGCTGAAAGTTGCGCAAATCCTCGACGGTGGCGCTGTCCGGCGAGCGGTTCAGGTACCGTGCAAATTTCCGTACGGCGCGGATGTATCCGGCCTGGGTGTGCGGCGCGAGCTTGCGCATCCGCATGTCTTCGATCATCCGCTGACGCAGAGGGGAAACGGCTTTGGGTTGAGAGCTCATGGCAGTGCTCCGGTCGAGAGAAAAGGCGGATTGCCTCCACTCCGAACTTACGGAACAAAGCCAAAAAGCTCACTCCTTGGCATCCCCCCGATCGAAGCCACCCCTACCGCGCGAGCGGTTTAGTCCTGTGGGCGGATATTGCCGGTCGCCATGCGCGGTCGGATCGCGATCGCGACCCGTAAAAGAGACGCATGGCGAACGCTCGGAGGTCCTCAAGGGCTCCATCGGCAGAGATGTAGCAGGACGCCTGCGGTGCTCCCGACCCAAAGCGGAAGTCCGGACCAACGCTGCGTAGTTCCGCTTCTCACCGACCAGCGGCCGATCGGGCTTCTCCGCTACCTTGGCTGGATGGATCTCTGATGAGTCACCTGAGAATTTTCCTTAGAATGTCAGCGGGAGCGAGATTCAGCCGTTCACGACCCAAAGAGCAACCATAACCCTCTCTGGCTCAGACCACGGCGGGCGCGGTTCACGCCCACTGGCTCTAGCGAACGCGGACTTCGTCATGAGTGGCCTGCAGGAGGATCTCAGCATGATAAAGCGCAAGTCCCCCTTCCGACTCCTTTCAGGGCTCGCTGCGCTGCTGATCGCACCGTTGGCTGTCCCCGCACATGCATCGACTAATCTGCTCAATCTCTACGTCGGCGCCAGCCTGGGACATGCAAGCCTCCAGGCAAAGGATTCCAGCCTGATCGCCGCCACCTACCGCGGTTCACTGGGCAGTTTCGATCGTGGCGATTTCGCCTACCAAGTCATGGCCGGCGTGCGTGGGTTGTACCTGCTCGGTGCCGAAATCGACTATTTCAATTTGGGCAATGGCGGTGTCTCTCCCAGCTGGTCGGGACTCGGCGCGGTCACGGACGCCAGAATCTCCCAGAAGGGTGAGGCCGCCTTTGCCGTGCTATACCTGCCCGTGCCTGTCATCAATCTCTACCTGAAGGCGGGAATCGCTCACCTCACGACAGACCTCAACGCCTCAGGCAATACGGCTGCATGTCCGCCCGGCTCGGAGTGTCCCTTGATCATCTGCCCAACTTGTTCGCCGCCCATCCCGTCGCCGTTCCGCGGAACCCTCGACACGAGCGAGACAACATTCGCCGCCGGAGCCGGCGTGCAATGGAAGCTCGGTGACTGGGCCGTCCGCGGCGAGTACGAGCGCTTCGACGCCTTGGGCGAGCATCCTGATCTTCTGACGGTCGGGTTAATCTGGACCATTCTGTAGGGGACTCTGACCGCATTCAGCCGGTTCAGCCGGAAGGTGCGCAGTTGTGCGCGCATTTTGACTTCAGCGTTGAATGACCCCTTCGAACCGATGAGTTGTCGCACATAGAGCCACGCGGCAACTTCCGCTCCTGGCCGGCTGCGTCCTTAGGCTGTCCCAGCAGCTCTACTGCGCAAATACCTCTTGTAAGGTCGTGAGGACTGCCGACAAAATCTTCGCAGAAACCGTGCCGAGACGCTTGACGAGGCGAATCTTGTCCACAGTTCTGATTTGATCGAGGACGATCGTGCCTCTTATTCCGCCGTGCGTCACGGGCACGCGGAAGGGTGCGGCGAACCCCTTGCTGGTCATCGGGGCGACGATCACTGTACGCAGATGCTGGTTGAGCTCAGGGGGTGAGACGATCACACACGGCCGGGACTTCTTGATTTCGCTCCCCACCGTCGGATCAAGAGCGACGAGCCAGATCTCGCCGCGCTTCACCACTCAAGCTCCAGATCCCCAGCGTTGGCAAACTCTCCCATCAGTAGCCCGTCCTCGCCCTGGTCGGCGACTGTCTGAGCGGCCTCGGCCCACCCCGACCGAGCGGCCCTGCGAGGCTTGCGCAATACAATTGCTCCGCGCTCGACAGTCAGCTCCGCCTGCTCCGCTAGGCCGACCTGGGCCAAGACAGGCTTGGGAATCACAACGCCGAGGGAGTTCCCGATACGACGGACAGTGACTGGTAGTGCCTTCATAGTGATAACAATGTTATTACATTCTGCTAAGTAAAGTCAAGAGGGGAGTGGCGTTCAGCAAGGTCCGCTTCGGAGGAAATCACGCGACACCGGCGACTGACCGGACCTGGCCGGAAGCGCCTTACGCGCGCAGTTTTACTGGAAGTACGCGCCGAGCGCGCATTGCAGTATCTCGTGGAGGCGATTGATCGGTTGAGCGATACTGAGTACGTCAGTCTCGCGCTCATGCCAGCTTCAGTGCAACCTCAGCGTTTTACGCCAAAACAAGGGCAGTATCTGGCCTTTATCTACGCCTATGGTCGGGTGCAGGGCCGCCCGCCTGCTGAGGCGGACATCCAACGATACTTCAGGGTGACCCCGCCGACTTGCATCAGATGTTGATCACTCTGGAACGGATCGGTCTGATCCGAAGAAAGCCGGGCGTCGCTCGCAGCATCGAGCTGCTTGTCCCGCCTGAATCGCTGCCAGTGCTGCGCTGAGTCGCGACAGGAGTCGGCGGTATGTGCAAGCGCAGAGCTACCCAAACAGTAGTTGTAGGCGCTTGCTTCCCAGCCACGGCGCGCGCACCTTGCTCCTGGCAAAGCCGGCCGCGAGCAGCAAAGGGTTGTGGCGGGACTACCGGGGACCGATCGGCCAGATCACCGTCACCGACCTCGGTCACGAGGAGCCGACCCTCGTGCTGGCCAACCAGACTGCGCCGCTCCGCAGTGCACCTGATCGGCCGCTACGCCCATCGCATGCTCATCGAGAACGGCATCGCCGACGGCATCGAAGCGGGATCGTCTGATCGAGGATCCGCGGGGTGCGATACGCGCGGGCAATGCTCTCGAGCTCGATGCGCCACCAGGCCGAGGGGGGCTGGCGGTGGATCTTTCTCCGGAAGACTTGCGCTCCGACCTCGCGAGCCGGGGCGAGGCTGCGGAGTGATGGTCGCTCGCCACGCGTTCAGGGTGCCGCGCGGCTACGGCCGGTGCGCCGTCGCGGCGCCCGGCAGGGTCGTGCGCTACTGCAACGTAACTGCAACGAGGCGCGGCGGGCGGTGTTGGAGATCAGGCTCGTCCTGCGTCTAACTGTTTGTTTTTAGTGGTGGCCAGGGGCGGAATCGAACCACCGACACGCGGATTTTCAGTCCGCTGCTCTACCAACTGAGCTACCTGGCCGCCGTCGGGCAAGGGCGCGTATTAGAGCGGTCCCAGTGGCGCCCGTCAAGCAATCTCGAGCCTAAGCCCTTGATTCGGAGGCGCATTCGGCGCCGCGAGAAGAGCGCGGTTCCCATTGCGCAGCAGCCGCAAGCGGGGGGACGGACCGGAATCCGCCCGCCCCCGCTCGTCGGCGACGTCCATTCGGCGACCCTGTAGTCATTTCCCGTACGCCTCTCCCTCATTGGGGAGAGGTTGCCACCCGTCGCCGGACACGCGGCCTCCCCTCCGCGCGAGTCATTCCGGAAACGGCTTGCCAACGCAAAATGGTTACCCAGCGCCGTCGAACCGCACGGCGCGACTCCGTTTAGCTCAGGGAACCCAGGGGAGTGGTCTAGTGCGCAACCGATCCATCGCTTTCGCTTCGCTCATCCCGCTCGCGGCCGCAGCCGCCGTGGCCATCGTGACGCTGTCGGGCTGCTCCCGCGAGGCGCGGGCCGAGCACGCCGCCGCGCCGCCGCCGGCGCCGCAAGTCACGGTGGCGCGCGTCATCTCGCGGACCGTCACGGACTCGGAGACCTTCTCCGGCCGCTTCGAGGCC
>JBAUOO010000097.1:0-11777 GCA_049579785.1 Steroidobacteraceae bacterium | reverse complement strand
CGGCGAGGCATGATCGCCGCGGCGCCCGGGTTCGAGGGCCCCTGTGGCCTCACTCCGGCGCGCCGTGCCCCGCGTAGCGCCGGTGCAGGAGCGCCTCGATCTGCTCCAGCGTCCGTCCACCCGTTTCGGGCACGTAGCGATAAGAGAACGCGACCGCCACGATTCCGACCAGGACGAAGCCGAAGAAGGTGGAGGAGACTCCGAATCCCGCGACGAGCTGCGGGAAGGAGAACGCGACCACGAAGTTTGCGCTCCAGAGCACCAGCGTGGCGGCACCCATTCCGAGACCGCGCACCTTGAGGGGGAAGATCTCCGACAGCAGCAGCCAGGTCACCGGCGAAACGAAGCCCTGCTGGAAGCAGAGAAAGAGCGCCATGGCACCGAGGACCAGATACGCGAGCGACGGCGAGGGCTGGAAGAGGAGCGAGACCACGCCGAGCAGCAGCAGCGAGGAGGTCGTGCCGATGAGTCCGATCACCAGCATCGGGCGCCGTCCCATGCGGCCGACGAGCGCGATCCCGATGAAGGTCGCGAGCACCGAGACCACTCCGTTCAGCACGTTGGCGACGAGCGCTCCCCGGATGCCGAGGCCGGATCGCGACAGGATCTGCGTGCCGTAGTACATGATGGAATTGACGCCGGTAACCTGCTGCACGATGCCGATGCCGATGCCGACCAGCAGCACCGCCCGCACCCACGGGATGCGCAGCGCCGGCCAGCCGCGGATGTCGGAGGCGGCTTCGGCCGCCGCAAGCTCGGCGATGGCCCGCGCCTCTACCGCCGCGGTGGCGGGCGGCCGCAGCCGCTCGAGCACCGCCGCGGCCTCCTCGGGCCGGGCGTGCGCGATCAGCCAGCGCGGACTCTCCGGCAGGAACAGCGCGCCCACCCCGAGCATGGCGCCCGGTACCGCGGCCACGCCCAACATCCAACGCCAGATGGCGTGCGATTCACCCCACATTTGAGCGATCACCGCGTTGACGGCGAAGGCGAGCAGTTGCCCCGAGACGATCATCAGCTCGTTCTGGGTTACCAGCCGCCCTCGGATCTGCGGCGGCGCCAATTCCGCAAGATAGGTCGGCACCACGACCGAGGCGCCGCCGACGGCGAGTCCGAGCAGGAACCGGGAGCCGGCGAGCGCCATCCGGTCGGGGGCGGCGGCGCAGGCGAGCGCGCCCAGCACGAAGGTTCCCGCGAGCAGCCACATCGTGCGCCGACGGCCGGTGCGGTCGGCCAGCCGCCCGACGAAGAGCGACCCGAGCGCCGCGCCCAACAGCAATGTCGCGGTGATCAAGCCCTCATCGGCAGGGGTGAGGTGCAGATCGCGCCCCATGTAGAGGAGTGCGCCGTTCACCACGCCGGTGTCGTAACCGAAAAGGAGGCCCCCGATGCTCGCGGTCAGGCTGATGAGAATGAGCCGCCGTCGCAGCTGCGGGCTGATTGCCGTCGGGACGGCCGGCAAGTCCCCTTGCGACTCGAGGGCACCGCGGAGCATGGCTGTCACCTCCCGCCGACCGATGGTATGATTATTTTATTTTCTGTCAACGTGAAAAAGATAAAGCAACCGGCGGTCCTCGAGCCCCGATGAGCCGCACCCCGCAACAGGTCACGGCGCCGACGACGGCGGCGGAGCTGCGAGAGGCGATCCTGGCGCGCTATGACTCCTTGAGCGGCCGGCTGCGGCAGTTCGCCCACTACGTTCTCGATGCGCCGAACGAGGTCGCGCTCGAGACACTGGCCGTCATCGCGGAGCGCAGTGGCGTGCAGCCCTCCGCCATCGTGCGCTTCGCCAAGCAGTTCGGCTTCGACGGGGCGAGTCCGATGCAGCGGATATTTCGCGCCGATCTGCTCGCCGCCCATCCGGCCGCTGCCTATGGCGAGCGGGTCCGCCAGACCCTGGAGCGGCTGGAGAACCGGTCGGACGATCCGGCGAGCCTGCTGCGGGAGTTTGCCGAGGGTACGGACCTCGCGCTGCGGCAGCTCACTCATACCGTGGGCGCGGCGGAGCTCGCGTCGGCGTTCCGTCTGCTCGAGCAGGCGAACACCGTGTATGTGGTGGGTGTTCGGCGCGCCTTTCCCGTCGCCGCTTATCTCGCCTATTCCCTGCAGCAAAGCGCCAAGCGAACGGTGTTCGTCGACGGCGTAGCGGGTCTTTGGCACCAACAGGTGGCCGCTATCGCCTCGGGGGATCTGCTCATCGGTGTCAGCTACCGGCCCTACGCCGAGGAGACCATACAGCTCGTGAGCACCGCGCGCGCCCAGCGCGCGGCGATTCTCGCCATCACCGACAGCGAGATCAGCCAGATCGCCAAGGAGGCCGACACGGTACTGCGGGTGCAGGAGGCGGAGATCCGCGGCTTCCGCTCGCTGTCCGCATCGATGTGTCTGGCCCAAACGCTGGTGATCGGCTATGCCTTCCGCAGCACCCGCCGGCCGCGCTCGCAACGCCGCGGGGGCAGCCGGCGGCCGCAGGGGACGCGGGAGCGCACTTGAGCGTGCAATCCAAACACGAGACCCGCGCCGCCATCGCGCTGATCGGCGCCGGGCGCATCGGCAGGATCCATGCGGCCAATGCGGCGGTGCATGCCGCGCTGTCGCTGAAGTATGTCGTCGATCCGCTTACGGACAGCGCCGCAGCCCTTGCCGCGCGCTACGGCGCGGCGGCAACCACTCTCGAGCGCGCGCTCGCGGATCCCGCCGTCGCCGGCGTCATCGTCGCGAGCCCCACGGATCAGCATCTCGCGCAATGCCTGCTGGCCATGGCCGCGGGCAAGGCGATTTTCTGCGAGAAACCGCTCGATTTGAGCCTCGAGCGGGCGCGCTCGGCCGCCGGGGCGCTCGCGAAGGCGCGCCTCCTCCTCGGATTCAACCGGCGCTTCGATCCCAACTTTCGTGCTCTGCGTCGCAAGCTCCAGGCGGGCGAGATCGGCAATCTCGAAACACTGCACATCATCAGCCACGATCCGGCGCCACCGCCGGTGAGCTACATCAAGGTGAGCGGCGGCCTCTTCAAGGACATGACCATCCACGATTTCGACATGGCGAGATGGCTGCTCGCCGAGGCGATCGTCGAGGTCTATACGATGGCCGCGTGCCTCATCGACCCCGCCATCGGCGCCGCGGACGACGTCGACACCGCGAAGGTGCTGCTGCGCACCGCCTCCGGGCGGATCGCCCTGATCAGCAACAGCCGCCGCAGCGCCTACGGCTACGATCAGCGCATCGAGGCGTTCGGCTCCGCGGGCTCGGTCCGCGCCGACAACGTCGCGACGACGACGGTGGCGGTCTGGGGCGAGCAGGGCGCGATGCGGGCGCCGTTTCAGAACTTCTTTCTCGATCGCTACGCCGAAGCCTACCGGCTGGAGATGGACCACTTCGCTGCCATTTTGCGTGGCGAGGAACCGGCGATCGGCTTCACCGACGGCGTGCGCGCGCTCGAGCTGGCGGAGGCGGCAGGGCGCTCCCAGGCGAGCGGACGGCCGATCGCGCTCAACTGCGGTGTTTGATCCAGGCGTGCGCCGGATCCTCACGCACGATCCAACGCCGCACAGGACCTGCCATCACGTTCAGATAGTAGAGATCGTAGCCGTGCGGCGCACCGACGGGATGATAGCCGCGTGGCACCAGCACGACATCCCCATCCTCGACGCACACGGTCTCATCGAGTTCGCGGTCATCGGTATAGACCCGCTGGAAGGCGAAGCCCTGCGGGGGATTCAAGCGGTGGTAGTAAGTTTCCTCGAGCTGCGTTTCCGCCGGTGGGCTGTCGGTATCGTGCTTGTGCGGCGGATAGCTCGACCAGTGTCCTCCCGGGGTGATCACTTCCACCACCAGCAGCCGCTCGGCGGCCTCGGTCTCCGGCAGCACGTTGCGTACGAAGCGGCGATTCGTTCCCTCGCCCCGCACCTCCTGCGGCATGCGCGCGCCGGGGATGGCGCGCGGCTCGCCCGTGGCCTGCGCGGGCGCGCTGCAGAGCGCGAGCTCGACATCGGTGCTCGCCTGGATGCCGATGCGCCGGCCGGGCGGCACGTACACCGCCCCCGGAGGTGCGTCCTCGAAGACGCTCTTGCGGCCGCCGAGGTCCGTGAACGTGAGCTCGCCTACTTCGACGCTCGCCCGTCCTGTCAGAACCAACACGCAGATCTCTTTGCCCGTGGGGGCGAGCGTGGCTCTTCGCCCGGCGAGCAGCCGGCGCAGCTCGAAACCGACATACTTCCAGCCCGCGCTCTCGGGCGTGATGGCGAGCACGCGGCCCTCCGCATCCGGCGCACCGGGCCGCACCCGCAGGCTCATCGGGCCGCTCCCGGGATCCGACTCGCCGCTGTGAGCAGCCGGCGCACCGTCTCCAGTCCGATCCGGCTGTAGGCGCGCGGGTCGGCGAGCGCCGGGTCCTGCTCCGCCTCGATCACGACCCAGCCATCGTAGCCGCGGGCGATGAGCGCCGTCGCCACACCCTGGAAGTCGAGGTCGCCATCCCCTGGCGCGGTGAACATGCCGGCGAGCACCCCATCGAGGAAGCTGCGGTTGCGCCGCCGGATGTCCGCGAACACCCGCCGGCGCACATCCTTCGCGTGCACGTGTAGCACGCGATCCGGGTGATTGCGGATCAGCCGCTCGGCATCGATGCCACCGAGGGCGGCATGTCCGGTGTCGAGCACGAAGCCCACGCGCGGGTCGGTGTGGGCGACGAATTGCTCGATGTCCTCCTCACGCTCGACCACGGTGCCCAGATGAAAATGGTAGGCGAGACGCAGCCCGCGGTTCTCGAGGTAGCTCGCGAGCGCGCTCAGGCGCTCGCCGAACCGAGGCCACTGCTCGGCCGGAAGCCGCGGTGATTCGGCAAGCGGACGGTGCGGATTGCCATGAATGGCGTTGCTGCATTCGGCGATGATGAACACTTCGCTCCCGAGGGCCTCGAGCAGTCGCAGGTGCTCCTGCAAGGCCTCGATCTCCTCCTGCACCGGCCGGGTGAGCAGCGCCGCCGACCACCAGCCGCCGATGAGTGCGAGCTCGTGCGCGGCAAGTTGTCTGCCGAGCGTCAGGGGATCGCGCGCGAACTTTCCGCCGAGCTCGATACCCTCGAACCCGAGCGCATGGGCATCGCCGAGCACGGTTTCGACCGGCGTATCGCCGCCGAGCTCCGGCAGGTCGTCGTTCATCCAGGCGATGGGGCTCACTCCGAAGCGAACGGTCATTACCCTTCCCATCGCGCCTTGCGGCGCGTCTCATATTCCGCGCGCGCCGCGCGCACCGCATCCCTTTCCGACACCTCGGGAACGGCCACATCCCACCAGGCGCCGCCGGCGCTGGTCGAGGCCCGAGGGTCGGTGTCGATGACGATGACGCAGGTGCGCTCGGCCGCCCGTGCTCGCTCGAGGGCCGTGGACAGGGTCTCGATGTCCGCCACTTTCTCGCTCGCCGCGCCGAGCGCGGCGGCGTGAGCCGCGAAATCGATCGGCACGAGACTCTGTCGCCGGCTATCGGCCAGCAGGTTGTTGAAAGGGGTGCCGCCGGTCGCTTGCTGCAGGCGATTGATGCAGCCGAAGCCGCCGTTGTCCAGCACGACGATCACGAGCTTGAGTCCGAGCATGACCGAGGTCGCGATCTCGGAATTCAACATCAGATAGCTGCCGTCGCCCACCATGACCACGACTTCGCGCTCGGGCGCGGCGAGTTTCACGCCGAGGCCGCCCGCGATCTCGTACCCCATGCACGAGAAGCCGTACTCGACGTGGTAACCGCCCGCGCGCGCGGGCCGCCACAGCTTGTGCAGCTCGCCCGGGAGCCCCCCGGCTGCGCACACCACGATGGTGTCGTTGCGCGCCCAGCGGCCGACGGCGCCGATGACTTGGGCATCGGTTGGCAGTCCGCTTTTCGTCGCGGGACGCACCGCGCGCACCCATGCTTGCTCCCAGGCGATACGCTCGGCGGCGACCGAGTCGCTCCAGGCCTGCGGCACGCGGTAGCCGGCGAGCGCATCCCGCAAGCCGCTCAACACCTCGCGCGCATCGCCGATGATCGCGATTGCGCCGTGCTTGAAGGCGTCATGGGTGTTGACATTGACCTGTAGCAGGCGGGTGCACCGCGCAAACAGCGTCCGGGACGCGGTCGTGAAATCCTGCAGGCGGGTGCCGATGGCAATGATGACATCGGCGGCGGCTGCGGCGGCGTTGGCCGCGCTCGTGCCGGTCACCCCGATCGCGCCGAGCGACTGCGGATGCTCCCAGCTGAGCGCCCCTCGCCCCGCCTGCGTTTCCGCCACCGGGATGCCCGTCGTCCGCGCCAGCTGATCGAGTGGCGCTTCCGCCGCGGAATAGAGCACCCCGCCGCCGGCGATGATGAGTGGCGCCTGGGCACTGCGCAGATACTCGGCGGCAACTTTCAACTCCGCGGCCGCCGGAGGCGCACGGCGGATGCTCCAGGTCACGGGCTCGAGCATGCTGGAAGGAAAGTCCCAGGCCTCGGTCTGGGTGTCCTGACAGAACGCCAGCGTGACCGGTCCGCAGGCGGCGGGATCGAGCAAGGTCGCCATGGCTCGCGGCAGCGCCTCGAGCAGCTGCTCGGGGCGTTGTATCCGATCGAAGTAACGGGATACAGGCCGGAAGCAGTCGTTCGCGCTCACCGTCCCGTCGGCGAAATCCTCGACCTGCTGCAACACCGGATCAGGGCCGCGGCTCGCGAACACATCGCCCGGCAGAAAGAGCACCGGCAGTCGATTGACGTGCGCCACGGCGGCGGCCGTGACCATGTTGAGGGCGCCGGGTCCGATGGAGCTGGTGCAGATCATGGCGCGGCGCCGGCGCGAAGCCTTGGCGAACGCGATCGCCGCGTGGGCCATCGCCTGCTCGTTGTGCGCGCGAAAGGTCGGCAGCGCCTCGCCCGCCGATTGCAGCGCCTCTCCGAGTCCGGCGACGTTGCCGTGGCCGAAGATGGCCCATGCGCCGGCGAAATAGCGCGCCGGCTTGCCGTCATCCTCGATGCGCTGGCTGGCCAGATACCGCACGGTGGCCTGAGCGGCGGTGAGGCGAGTCCGCGTCATGAAGGGTTTGCTCCGAGATTCACGCCGGCGGATTCGGTCTGGCCCGGCGCCAGGCATCCACGACCGCCTGCAGATTGGCAGCGAGCGCGGCCACCGTCTCGGCCTCGCCGAGCTCGCCCCCGAGCCGACTGCGGGCGGGCTCGGCGAAGATGGTACGCCCAACCGCGAAGCCGCGAACGAGCTCGAAGGGCGCCGCGGCCCGGAACACCGCGGCGAGACTATCGGCATCTGCCGCGAGACCGAGAACGAGGACACCGCGGCACCATGGGTCGCGCCGGCGGATCGTGTCCTGGATCGCGGCCCAGGCCCGGGGGTCTTCGGTCGGCTCGAGCTTCCACCAGTCGGGGCGGATGCCGAGATCGTACAGCCGCTCGAGGACCCGTGCGGTCGTATCCTCCTTGACCGTACCGTAGGGCGAGGCGATCACTTCGAGGAGTAGCTCGTGGCGGGTCTCGCGGCAGGCGCTGTAGAGGCGCAGCGCCTGCTCCTCCTGCTGCTGCCGCAGCGATGGCGGGTCTTCGGGGTGATATCGGACCAAGCACTTCACCACGTGGCTCTGCGGCCAGCTCCGCAGGGTCGAGCCCACGTCCGTCACGCCATCGAAGGTCAGCGGGCGCGAGCCGCTGCGCTCGATTGGCCGCCCGATCCAGTAGGGAAGATCGGCGGCGCGCTCGAGCCCACGACGGCCGAATTGCCCGTCGAGCAGAATGCCGAACCGGGGATCGCCACGCGCGACGCGGTCGATCGCCTCGACCGCCAGCGTCTTGAATGCCTCGAGTGCCGATGCCGGCGCATCGAGCTCGGCGGCCAGGGCCTCGAGCGGACCGCGGTGATCGATCGCAAGCACCAACAGCTCCGCGGGTCTTGGCGCACGGGTGGTGGCCCAATGAATGTGCTCGAGCTCCTCGGCTTCGCGCAGCCGTCGCGGCCACTTCCGCTCGAGAAAGGCGGACAGCTCCGTCCAGGTAGGCATCGCCGGCGCGCAGCCGTGGCGCGAGACGACGAGCGCACCGCAGGCATTGCCGTAACGGCAGCAGGTTCCGAGCGGCAAGGCCTTGAGCCAACCGCGCAGGAAGCCGCTCATGAAGGCATCGCCGGCGCCGAGGATGTTGCAGACCTCGACGTCAAACCCCGGTACCTTCAGTCCGCTCTCGAGCTGCGGGCCGATCTGCCCTTCGAACGCCACGCAGCCGTCCGCTCCGAGCTTTAAGACCAGCAGGGCTGGAGTCAGCGCGCGCACGGCGCGCAGAGCCGCCAGCGTGTCTGCCGTACCTCCGAGGATATGAAACTCCTCCTCGGTACCGACGATGAGGTCGCAAAGGGGTGCCACCTCCTGCAGCTGCGCGGTGACCGCGGCGCTCGTGACGTAGCGGTTCTCGCCCGCATCCTGAGCCGTCAGTCCCCAGAGGACCGGCCGGTAATCGATATCGAACACGACGCGACCGCCGGCCGCGCGCGCCAGCGCCGCTACCTTGCGGCTCGCGCCGCGCACGCCGGCTTGCGACAAGTGCGTGCCGTTGATGAGCACGGCGCCGGCTCGGCCGATCAAGGTGGCATCGACGTCCGCTTCGCAGAGCGCCAGGTCGGCGCAGTGCTCACGATAGAAGAGGAGCGGGAACCGCCGCTCATCGCGGATACCGAGCACCGCGAGCGCCGTGAGTCGCCGCGGATCGGTGATGACGCCCGCGACGTCGACGCCGCAACGGACGAGCTCCCCGCGAATGAAGCGCCCGAAGTGATCGTTCCCGACGCGGGTCAGAAGCGCGGCGCGCAGCCCGAGCCGGGCGGCGCCGACGGCGGTGTTAGTCGGGCTGCCGCCCACGTACTTGGCGAACGAGCCCATGTCCTCCAGTCGGCCGCCGACCTGCTCGCCGTACAGGTCCACCGACGACCGGCCGACCGTGAGCAGGTCGAGCGATCGGTCGCCGATCGGTTCCGCCATGGTCGTGTCCCGCGGTGTGCCCAGGAGTCTGTAATTCCCATTCTATTACAGTACCTTGCGGAATTGCCATTCCAAGGGCGGGGTACGCGTCGGCTCTCCGCGGTCCGCTTGCTCAGAGCTCGAGGTGCACCCGCAATGCAAAAATGGAGACCGGGCCCCGGTCGCGGTTATATGCCGGATTGTCGACGCGTTGATAGTCGAATGTGATGTGCACGGCCGTCGTGGCGGCGAGGTCATAGTAGGTCTCCAGATGTGCTCGTCACCCGGGTGGGGCAGCCGGCCGTCTCCGATCAGGATGCCGAGGCCGCCGGCCGCCAGATAGTGTTGGCGTGCTTTGGAGATCGCGTTCACGACCGTCGCGAGCCCCAGCGTATCGGTTGGCCGACGCCACTTGCCACCGCTCAGCGACAGTCCAGCCGATACGGTGCGGTCGATTTCGGTGTACTCATAGATCTCGACGTTACCTCCGGCATCGCCCATGCGCGCGAACAGGCCGAGGTCACCGGTGAGCTGCTGGTCCAGATTGAGCGAAATTCCGTCACGTTGGCGGTAGCGCCGCACGGGTGAGGGATCGACCGGCAGGCCGGTGGCCTCGGCATAAGCAATGGCGTCGGCGAGACGCGCCATCCGCCCGTGACTCTCGAAGACAGTGAGGTCGATCTTGCCGGGTCTCCCGAGGATCTCGCGGCGGTGCTCAGCCTCCAGGTCGATCTGATACTCGTGCAAGCCGGGCTCGAGGTGAGCGATCTTGGGCACATCGTCGGAGGACTCGGCCATGGCGAACTGGTTGGCACCCGGTTCCGCGGGGCGTCAGGCTGTTCGGACCGCGGCGTCATCGATGCCGTAAACCGCCAGTGCAATCACGGCGATTGCGACCGCGCCCGTTGAAGACACAAACCACCACCCTCGAGCGCCGCAGCGCTCGCGAAAATGCCGACCGCGATCGCTGGGGCGGATGAGCCATCGCGAAACGCGGCGCCCCGGGCGAGCGAGGCGCTGCAAGGTCCTATTGCAACACGGTCTCTCCGTGCACCGTGCCGCTTGCTACGGTCAGGACGCCGGGATGAAATGAGAAATCGCGGATCGTAATGATGGATCTCCTCGCGGCCGCCGCCGGGGCGGCGAAGGCGGAATGGCTCAGCGAAACGAGCGCTGTTGCGCGAAGGATGGCCGAGAGCTGGGCAACGAGCGCCGACCGATGCTCTTTCATGACGCCAGCGTTACATCAGTCAGCATCGCCCGCTGCGATACGGTCTCGACTCGGCGGATACCCAGAAGGGTCCCCTGCGCGCCCGAGCGGCGGCGCCGCCGCTTACCGGTACTTCTCGGCGAGCGCCTCCGCCAGTGGGCTCCTTCCGGTGGCTCGCAGCCGCTCGAGGTACGCCGGCAGCTCGCCCCGCACGTGAAACGGGCCACCCTCCCGCACGACATTCTCCAGCGGATCGCGGCCGCGTGCCGCGTCGCGGATCATCGCCGCGTGCCACTGCGCGAGCAGCTCGAGCCCGCGGCCGGCGACATCCGCCCGCTCGTTCGCGAGGTTCACCTGCTCGAAGGGATCGCGCTCGAGGTCGAACAGCATCACATCGTCGAAGAGGTGATAGCCGCCGTGCAGCGTGCTGATCAGCATCCAGTCATCGAAGCGCACGCCCCGCTGACAGGTCCACGCGCCCTGCGAAACGATGAGGTGATCGCGGCCGGCATCGCCTCCTTGCTCGAGACTCGTGGCGAATGACTGCCCGTCCCAACGCTGCGGAACCTTCTGCCCGAGAAGCTCGAGCAGGGTCGCGGTGACGTCGATCTGATAGTGCAGGGCGCGGCGCCGCCCGGCCCCGAGCCCCGGCCACCTGAGGATGAGCGGCACGTGCGTCGTGTGCTCGTCCGCGGTCTGATGGTCGCAGTAGATGTTGAGCTCGCCCAGAGTCTCGCCGTGATCGGCGGAGATCATGATCGCCGTATCGCCCTCCACCCCGAGGGTCCCGAGAAGCTCCATGAGCTGGCCCGCGCAGCGGTCGGCGGCGAGCACACCGACATCGTAACCATCGAACATGGCACGCACCGCCGCCAGGTCCACCATCTCCTGCGGCTGGCGGGGATAGTGCGCGCGGTCATATTCGTTCGGCCGGAAGCCGCGGCCTTCTCGCGCGCTGTGCGGACCGCAGCCCCGCCAGTGCCGGGCTCGCACCTCCTCGGTCAGCCACGCGGGAGCGGGCGAGTCGCGGAAGGGCTCCCCGTACGAAGCCGCCGCGCGATACGGCGTGTGTGGATCCCACAGATGCACGTGGAGGAACCAGTCATCCTCCCGGCCGTGGCGCTGCAGCCAGTCGGCGGCAATCACATACACCTCCTCCGCGCTCTCCATCCCCCACTTGCCGACGTTGTAGGTCTCATCGAACCCCGCGTGCCAGTGAAAGGCGGAATGACGGTGCGCGAAGGAGCTGATCGTCACCGTTCGCAGCCCCGCCTCCTTCAGACGGTTGGGGAAGGAATCGAGGTGCAGGCGCGAGAAGAACCCTCTCCCCGGCCCGTCGATCGCCGGATCCGCGTCGGTGCCGCCATGGTTGACCACGCCGTTATGGATGCCGAAGCGTCCGGTGAGGAACGCCGTGCGGCTCGGCAGACAGGGAACGTCGGAGGCGTATACGTTCTCGAACACGATGGCATCGCCCGCGATGGCATCGATGTTGGGAGTCGTGCGGCGGTGATAGCCGTAGCAGCCGAGGTGATCGGCCCGCAGGGTGTCGATGTCGATGTACAGCAGTCGCATGCGCGTTGACCCCCTCGATGCTCTCGGATCGTGCC
>JBAUOO010000096.1:0-77067 GCA_049579785.1 Steroidobacteraceae bacterium | reverse complement strand
GTGGAGTCGAGAAGTGGCGCGGTGGCCGTAGGAGTATGGCTTGGCTGTTTCCGGTCCTTTCGGCGCCGGTGCCCGTGTAGCCGCTCCGTAACTCCGTTTCCACTTCCCGCTCATCGAACCGGACAGGCCCTATTTGGGCATCCGGCTCTCGGACAAGACATCATGCTTTCGCCCACGGAAGGTTGCGCGTCAACGAAGGCAGCCGGATGAGGCCCAAACTCTCGTAGAGGTACTCATCAGAGTAGCAGCTGTTTCCGCGATTGCGGACCCTGTGTTTATGTCGCAGCCACCGGCGCAGCCGAGTGGTGGTGCACTTGTCTACCGCCTTGTATGCCTTGCTGACCGGACCCAACTTGAAATAGTTGGCCCAGCCACGAAGCTTGCGGTTCAGATTGTCCACCAGAACTTCGGCTTCGAGTAGACACGTCCTATGGGCGGTCAACTCATGGATCGATCCGATCAGCCGCCTCACACTCTTCTTCGACGGACGCGTGCCCAGATAGGCTTTGCCCGTCGCCGCCGAGTAGAAGCGTCCGAACTGATATCCCAGGAAGTCAAAGTGCTCCACCGGTACGTGACAGAGGTGGGTCTTCTCCTCGTTCACCGTCAGCCGCAGCCGCTGCATGATCCGTCGCATCGCAAACAGCGCCTCCTCGGCGCTGCGCGTACAGCAGATCACCAAGTCGTCCGCATATGTGACGATGCATCCGCCGAACAGCCGCTCGTACCCCAGGCGCTTCCATCCCAACACAAACCGCCGCATGTACAAATTTGACAGCAGCGGCGAGAGAGGAGAACCCTGTGGCAGACCGCGCTTCTCGTCCCGGTTACGGGTCGTGCGCTTCTTCTTGCCTCGCTCGTCAGTGTCCTCCACCGGCGCCGTTATCCACATCTTGATCAGATGCAGCACCCGCCGGTCAACGACGCGGCGGGCCACGGACTGAAGGAGTTCACTGTGCGGGATCGTCTCGTAGTACTCGGATAAGTCCGCGTCCACGATGTGCGTGTGACCGGTATTCAGCAGGCTGTGGACCTGCCGCACCGCATCGAGCGCACTGCGCCCCACCCGATACCCGTATTGCTCGCTCGGCAGGTCGGACTCGAAGACAGGCCCCAAGACCACAACCGCCGCCGTCATCGCCACACGGTCCCGGATCGTCGCAATGCCCAACGGCCTGAGCTTATTGCTATTCGGCTTCGGGATGTACACCCTCCTGATCGCTTCCGGCTCGTACTTCTCCGTCCTGAGTTCCTGCGCCAGTTCCCCGAGCCATTGCTCCAGCCCGTACGCCTCGATGTCCTCGAACCGCTTTCCGTCCACCCCTGGGGCACCCCCATTAGCGCGGGCCAAGGTGTAGGCGTATTGCAATACATCGGCTCGATACAGCTTGTCGTACAGGGCATAGAACCGAAAGCTCGGCTTATCCTTCGCTTTCGCATGTAACGCCGCCTGTAGCTTCTGAACACTCAGCGGAGTTGCTAGGTTACCCAATCTCCCGTTCCTCGCTACGTCTTGCGTTGGTCTTGAACTGAGGCCCCTTCCCTCCATCGGCGTTACCCGACTTCATAGGTAATACTGGCCTCTCCGCAGGTCCCTCGGCCCGGCCTGTCCCTCGCGGGAGTCCGGTTGGTCCTCCGACCACCTCGGCGACCTGTCCCGTGTTGCACCAGCCTTCCTCTTGTATGCATGCCATCGTCACTACCCCGGCGGAACTCCTGGGTGCACCCATCGCTCGCTTCCCCAGAAGCAGCAGCCTTCCCCGAAATTCAGGCGGGTCGGCTTCCGCATTACCCTTTTCGAGGCCTGCTCGACGTTCACTCGCGTTACGGCCTGCATACTCGTCGAGCCACCAAGTGGCCCTCTACACCGAAGAGCTCTTCAGCCACATCGCTCCTGTGCGACTGCTCCGATTACTACCGGCTGGAGCGACAGTTGCCGGGTGGGATTCGCACCCACTGGAAGGCCGTGCCTTTGCACGGCGCACTGAATGGGTCGGGTTAGAGAAGCTCGGCGAGCTGCACCGCGTTCAGCGCCGCGCCTTTCAACAGCTGGTCGCCCGCGACGAACAGCGCGATCGAGCGGCCGCTCGGGTCGCTGACGTCGCGACGGATGCGCCCGACGAGGATCGGATCCTGCCCGGAGGCGTCCTTCGGCATCGGGAAGTAGTTCGCCTCCGGATCATCGACCAGCCTCACGCCCGGCGCGGTCTGCATGATGTCGCGGACCTGCTGCGGGTCGATGGGGCGCTCGCACTCGAAGTTGATCGCGATGGAGTGAGCACGGAGCACCGGCACGCGTACGCAGGTCGCGGCGATGCGGATCGAGTCGTCGCCGAAGATCTTGCGGGTCTCACGGATGACCTTCGTCTCCTCCTCGTTGTAGCCGCTCTGCGGGTCGATCCTGGAGTTGTGACTGAAGAGGTTGAACGCGTACGGATGCGGCAGCACACGGTTCTCGTACGGCCTGCCCTCGAGATAGGCACGGGTCGACTCGCGCAGCTCTTCCATGGCGGCGGCGCCACCGCCCGAGGCGGCCTGGTAGGTGGAGATGATCATCCGCAGGATGCGGTTCTTGCGGTGCACGGGCCAGAGCGGCGTGATGGCGATGATCGTCGAGCAGTTGGGATTGGCGATGATGCCCCGATGAGCCCTGACCGCCTCGGGATTGATCTCCGGCACCACGAGCGGCACACCCGGCTCCATGCGAAACGCCGAGGAGTTGTCGATGACCACCGCGCCCCGCTCCACGGCGAGCGGCGCGAAGCGCTTGGAAATGCTGCCGCCGGCGGAGAAGAGCGCGACATCGACGCCGCGAAAGCTCCCCTCCTCGAGTTCCCTGACGGGCAGCGGCTGACCGCGATAGGGCAGTGTCTTGCCCGCGGAGCGCGCCGAGGCGAGGAGGCGCAGCTCCGAGAGCGGGAAGCGCCTCTCCTCGAGACACCGGATGAGCTCGACGCCGACCGCGCCGGTGGCGCCCACGATCGCAACCACCGGCGCCGGGACGGCTGAACCACCAGACTGCATGATGGACTCCAGAACGAACGAGGCCCCGACGGCGGCGCCGACGGGGCCTCCATCGACCCTATCGCAAGCGTAACCGGCTGTAAAGGGGTCTGCGGCCGCGTGTCTCAAGCCGGCGGGCGAATCTCGAAACAGCGGTGAATCCGCGGATTTCGCTCGAAATCGCGCGGCAGCGTCGCCCCGGAAACATCCCGGACGACATAACGCTCACTCAGCGCCGGATCGGGGCGGAAGCGTTGGGCGTTGGTCGAGAAGATGAGCAGGCCGGCCGGCGAAAGGAGGCGCATGCAGGCATCGATCAGTCCCCCATGATCGCGCCCGATGTCGAGCACGCCCTCCATGCGCTTGGAGTTCGAGAAGGTGGGCGGGTCGAGGAAGACGAGGTCGTAGCGCTCGCGCGCCCGAGCGCCGTCATTCAGCCATTCCATGCAGTCGGCCTGGATGAATTCGTGCGCCCGAGTCTCGAGAGCGGTCGCGTTGAGGGCGAGATTGCGCTGCGCCCAATCAAGATATGTCCGCGAAAGATCCACCGAAACGGTTGCCGCGGCGCCGCCGGCCGCGGCGTACACGGTTGCCGTCCCGGTGTACGCGAAGAGATTGAGGAACCGCCGGCCGGCGGCCGCTTCGCGCAGCCGGGCGCGGGTGAGCCGATGATCGAGAAACAAACCCGTATCCAGATAGTCATCGAAGTTGACCAGAAACCGCAGCCCGCCTTCCAGCACCGTGTGAGAGCTCCCCTGCTCTGCGAGCTTGCGGTACTGCTCGCCGCGATGGGTGCGGCGGCGTGTGCGCAGTTTGATGCGTTCGGGCGGCACGCCGGTGACCTCCGGCATGCTCGACAGGGCCTCGCCGCGCCGCCGCCGAACCGCCTCCTCCTCGATATCCGCGGGTGCCGCGTATTCCTGCACGTAAAGCCAGGTTTCATCCGGACTCACGCTGCGGTAGAGATCGATCGCGAACGCGTACTCCGGCATGTCGGCGTCGTACAGCCGGTAACATGAGATGCTGGCCTTGTCGGCCCAGCTCCGCAGGCGTTTCAGGTTCTTCGCCAGGCGATTGGCGAACATGCGCGCGCCCGGCGTATCGCGCAGGGGTGAGCGCTCTCGCGCCAGGGTACCCGGGCGGCGCAGGCTCGCAGCATCGATGCTCATCCGAAGCAGCCGACACTCGATGGCGCCGTTCCACAGCGTGTGGGTGCGTGCCGCGCGGATGCCGAGCTCCATGCCGAGCTGCGGCGCTCCGGTGAGCACGGCCGCCTGCCAACCCTGAAACCGCTCGCGCAGGACCTCGCCGAGCTCGCGATGAACGGCCCGGGCCGCCTCGAGATCCTGCAACCTGATGCCATAAGGCGGGTTGGTGCAGAGCAAGCCCGCCTGTTGGCTTGCGGGCGCCGCCTGCGCCAGCGGCCGAACTTCAAACTGCACCCACGAGGCGATCCCGGCACGCTCGGCATTGGCGCGCGCATCCCTCACGGCGGCCGGATCACGATCCTGGCCGCGAATGAGCGCCGTTGGCTGGCCGTCGGCAAGACAGCGGGCCCGTGCCTGCTCGCGCACTCGCCGCCACAGCTCCTCATCGTGTCCGCGCCAGCCGAGAAACCCAAAATACGCGCGGTGCAGTCCCGGTGCGCAACCCGCGGCCATCAGCGCCGCTTCGATGACAAGTGTGCCGGAACCGCACATCGGGTCGAGGAACTGCGCACCGGCGGCTGCACGCTCCGCCCACCCCGCCCTCGCCAGCAAGCCCGCGGCCACGTTCTCCTTCAGCGGCGCCTCGCCGGCCGCACCGCGATAGCCGCGGCGGTGCAGACTCTCACCCGAGAGATCGATCGACACCGTGATCTCTGCGCCGTGGGCATGCGCGTGCGCCCGGACGCTCGGCCGATCCAACACGATGTCGGGACGTGCGCCGGTGGCATCACGCAACGCGTCGACGATGGCGTCCTTGAGCTTCAGCGCCCCGAAATGACTGTGCGTGATCGCCGGATGCTTGCCGCTGAAATCGCAGGCGAGCGTCGCCCGCGAGGCGAGATGTTGCGGCCAGTCGATTTCCCGCGCCGCGGTGTAGAACGCCTCGGCGGTCGGCGCCTCGAAGCGGGCGAGCTCGAGGAACACCCGGTTGGCGAGCCGTGACTCGAGGCAGGCCCGATACGCCGTCTCGAGCGTGCCGGAGAATGCCACTCCGATCGCCCGCTCCCGCACATCGGTCGCGCCGAGGGTCGCCAACTCCTTCGCGAGCAGATCGGCGAGCCCGCGCGGCGCGCTCGCGAGGAATCGACCGGACATCACCATGCGCAGCTCGGAATGCGCGCGCGAACCCCGCAGTTTGTCTCCCGGTACGGCATTTCCTTATGATAAGGGGCTCCCACGCGCCCCAGCCACCACCACGAGCACCTCATGGCCGCCTCCGACTCCCTCTCCCGCGATGCTCTCGCGGCGTTCTGGATGCCCTTCACGCCTAACCGCCAGTTCAAGGCGAAGCCCCGGATGCTCGCCCGCGCAAGCGGCATGCACTATTTCACGCCCGAGGGCCGGCAGATCCTCGACGGTGTCGCCGGACTCTGGTGCGTCAACGCCGGCCACGGCCGCAGCGAGATCACCGATGCGGTCGCGCGACAGCTTGCGACGCTCGATTATGCGCCCGCGTTCCAGATGGCCCACCCGTCCGCGTTCGAGCTCGCCAACGCGCTCGCGAACATCGCGCCCGCGGGCCTCGATCGGGTGTTCTTCACCAACTCGGGCTCGGAGTCGGTCGATACCGCGCTCAAGATCGCCCTCGCCTACCACCGGGTGCGGGGCGAGGGCGCGCGCACGAGACTCATCGGGCGCGAGCGTGCTTATCACGGCGTGGGATTCGGCGGTATCTCAGTCGGCGGCATCGTCAGCAACCGCAAGATGTGGTCGGCCTCGCTCCTGCCGGGCGTGGATCACCTGGCCCATACCCACGACCTGAAGCGCAATGCGTTCTCACGCGGCCAGCCGGCCCACGGCGCGGAGCTGGCCGAGGAGCTCGAGCGGCTGGTGGCGCTGCACGACCCCTCGACCGTCGCCGCGGTCATCATCGAGCCGATCGCGGGCTCGACCGGGGTCTTGATCCCGCCGCGCGGCTACCTCGAGCGCCTGCGCCAGATCTGCGACCGGCACGGCATCCTGCTCATCTTCGACGAGGTCATCACCGGCTTCGGACGTGTCGGTGCTCCCTTTGCCGCGCAGGAATTCGGGGTAACCCCCGACATCATCACCACGGCGAAGGGCCTGACGAACGGCGCCATACCGATGGGGGCAGTGCTGGTGAAACGGTCCGTCCACGACGCCTTCATGGCGGGCCCCGAGGGGGCGATCGAGCTCTTCCACGGCTACACGTATTCGGCGCACCCGGTCTCCTGCGCCGCCGCGCTCGCGACGCTCGGTATCTACGAGCGTGAGGGGCTGTTGACGCGCGCGAAGTCGCTCGCCCCGTACTGGGAGGATGCCGCGCATTCACTGCGCGCACTGCCGAACGTCATCGACGTGCGCAACTACGGATTGATTCTGGGGCTCGAGCTCGAACCCGTTGCGGGCCGGCCCGGCGCCCGGGCTCATGGCGTTTATCTGGAGTGCTTCGAGCGCGGCCTGCTCATACGCCAGAGCGGCGACGTCATCGCGCTCTCGCCGCCGCTCGTTCTCGAGCGCGCGCACATCGATCAGATGTTCGCGACGCTTTCGGAGGCTTTGCGCAATCAGCGGTGACGATGGTGGCGCAAGCGGGTCATCGCCATCCAGGCGACCGCAGCTAGGGCGACGATGCCCGCCAGGGCGCCCACGTCGAAAGTCGAGACGAGTCGAGTCGATTCTATGGTGATGGTCGGCAACATGACACTTCTCCATGCAAGCGGAGCTTTGCCCGTGCCGTACGCTGCCACTCTCCGCGGACGGGGTGAAGCGGCGGTGCGCCGATTTGCGATGTTCTTCACCCCGCCCGCGGCTTATGTTGCATGTGCTCGGCCCATCCTGAGCCTCGCCCCTTCGGGGCCGTCAAGCGCTAACTCGCCTGACGTTGCAGATCGCTCCCGGCGATTCATTCAGCGGCGCGCGGCGAGCGCCGTCCGCGTATCCGTCTGACTCCCACTCGCCTGCGCAACCGCCGGCCCCTGCAGCCGTACGGTCACGCGCCGATCGAATGCGTACGCATCGAGATCGCCCCGCGGGCTGGTCGACTGCGAGGAGCCATGCCCCGCGATCACCAACCTGTCCTGTGGGCAACCCGCCTTCACCAGCGCGAGGGCTACGGTCTCCGCTCGGCGCAGCGACAGATCGTCATTGAGATTGGCGGACCCCCGCGGGTCGGCGTAGCCGTCGATGCGGACCTTCGCCCCGGGCGGCAGCGAGGCGGCGAGCGCTCCGATCTTGCGCAGCGCCGGACGCTGGAGCTCGTTGATCGAGGCGTCGTCCGTCCTGAAGGCGACATCGGTCTCGAGGTCATCGGACAACTGCACCGTCCGGTCGAGCTCGGCACGCTGCGCCTGCACGGCGGCGAGCGATTGGGTGAGCAGATCGAGCTTTCCCGCCAGACCGTCGCGCGCCGACGCACTGCGGCTGAGGCTTGCGGTGAGCGCGCGGTTGTCCGCCGCGAGATCGTGGTTATTCGCCGCGAGCTCGTGATTGTCGACGCTCTGCCGGTGATAGCGATCGCCCAGCCACGCGCCCGCCGTCAGACCCACCATCGCGCCGATCGGACCGCCCGCGGCCGCTCCAATCGCAAGCCCGGTGAACGCGCCGATGTTTTCCTGCTTGGACGCCGGCCGCCGGCTTGCGGTGGGGCCCGATGAGGCCGCAGCCGCCGCGGGCAAAGCAGCGAGCGCCAGCGCCGCCACCGTGATGCCCACCGTTCCCACACGGACTTTGTTGTTCAGGATGCTCATATGCTGACCCTCTCGATGTGATATGGCGCTTGGCGCCGTCGAGGACCAGTACAAGGGATGCCAGCGGTCCGGTCGTGACACAAACCGGCCAGGATGCTGATTCTTCGTGGCGAATCCTGGCAGACGAGCTCGCGGGATCTACTTGGGATAGGTGAGGCGGTCCTGGATGGCGAGCAGCACGTCGCTGCGCGAAACTTCCCCGAGCAGCGTATGGCGCCACTGTCCCGGAGTGACGGGCAGCGCCGTGGCCTGCTCGCGCAGGAATCCGTCGAGCGCCTCGCAGAGCGGCATGTCGGGAGAAAGCGCGAAATTCACCGGCTGGGAAACCGCCTCGGCCGGAAGGCCCCAGTCGATCTCGCCCTTCTGCAGGCGCTCGAGTACCTTGCGCGGGTCGAACCACGCCACCAAGTCATCGCCGCTCGTGACGTAGACTCGCTGCAGGGGCCGCTTCGGCAGCTGATCGTAGATGTCCGCCAGGTTGGTCGTCCCGGAGACGACCGCCGCCGGCGGCTTTACGAGCGTCTCCACCGTCCGCAGGCGCCAGTCATCGCCGTGCTCGGCCACGAGCGCGCGACTGAGGGTGGCGTGATAGACGGACTGGCCTTTCCGATAGACCTTCGCGGTGTAGTGCGCCGTGACGCAGGCGAGCATCAGGGGCAGCACGATGTCGTAGTCGAGCGTCATCTCGAAGATCATCATGATCGAGGTAAGCGGGGCTTGTGTCGTGGCCGCGAGGAATCCGCCCATGCCGATGAGGGCATAGGCGACTGGGGCCGAGGCGATGTGCGGCATCAGACCATGGAACACGCCGCCGACGAGACCCCCAATCGCCGCGCCGACGAACAGTGAGGGCGTGAGCACGCCGCCGACGCCTCCGGAGCCCACGGTCGCCGAGGTCGCGAGCACCTTGGCGAGCAGGACCACGAGCAGCATGAGGCCGACGAGGTGCCCCTGCAGAATCTGGCTCACGACGCTGTAGCCGTTGCCCCAGACCTGCGGGACGCCCGCGGAGATGCAGCCGACGACCACGCCGCCCAAGCCGAGCTGCCAGTAAAGCGGCAGCTTCAACCGCACGAATTGGGACTTGGCGTAATCGAGCAGCGCCAGGAACGGGGGCGCCAGGTGGCCGCACAGGATGCCGAGAAAGACGTAGAAGATCAGCTCCCAGTTCGAGGCGAACACGAGGTGCGGCGGCACATCGAAGACCGGCCCGTACCCAAGGAACCGATGGATGGTGGAGTTGGAGATGACCGAGGAGATCACC
The DNA here is from genome assembly GCA_049579785.1 of Steroidobacteraceae bacterium. GTDB lineage: Bacteria > Pseudomonadota > Gammaproteobacteria > Steroidobacterales > Steroidobacteraceae > 13-2-20CM-66-19. The sequence goes on along the minus strand of JBAUOO010000096.1, from coordinate 67,882 downwards.
AACGGTCCGAAGCTCTCCATGCTCGTCGAGCCCAGAACGATCTCCGAAGCGAACAACGCGCCCGAGATGGGCGCGTTGTAGGCGGCCGCGATGCCCGCCGCGACGCCGCAGGCGACCATCAGCCGCAGGCGCGGCACCGGGGCGCGCGCCAGCAAGCCGAGCCTGGAGCCCAGCATCGCGGCCAGCTGCACCATCGAGCCTTCTCGTCCGATCGAGCCTCCTGAGGAGATGGTCAGGAGCGAGCCGAAGCTCTTGAGGATCGAGGCTCGAAAGCCGATTTTCCCGTCACCGACTTTCACCGCCTCGATGTAATCGACGGCCTTGTGGGACACGAAGGTGCGGCCGACGAAATGCAGCACCGAGCCCGCGAGCACCCCGCCCACCATCGGCACCAGCGCCCGGTGCCACCAGACCAGGCTCGAGGCGGCGCCGACCAGCCCCGAGCCGTGCTCGGTGATGGGTGTAAAGCCGGTGAACAGCTTGGTAAAGAGCCGGATCAACTCGCGGAAGATCACGCTGGCGAGCGCTCCGCCGATTCCGATGAGCGTCGCCCAGAAGACGATGCTCGCGAGATCCTCATGCCCGAACAGGATCAGGCGCAACCGCGTCAGCAGCGACAGCGGTACGCGTGCGAACTCTCGTGCCTTTACGTGCATCTTCCGCCTTGGGCGGGTCCGGATCCGGAACGGAACAGGCAATTATGCATTCTCGCAGCCCCTCGCTGAGCGGAGGCTGAACAAGATAGTGACAAAAGTAGACAAATTCCGATCCATTTCCTAGCCTTTCGGGATCGCACTTTGCGCCAACCCTCAGTTCCACTCACTGCCGGAGAGCACCCGTGACCTTCACCCTACCCTCGCTTCCGTTTGCGCCCGGCGCACTCGCCGCCCGCGGCATGTGCCAGGAGACGCTGGAATTTCATCATGGCAAGCATCATCAGGCATACGTCACCGCGCTGAACGGCCTGGTGGAAAAGAACGATTCGCTGAAGGGCAAGACCCTCGAGGAGGTGATCAAGCTCGCCCACGGCCGCGAGGATCTGACTCCGGTGTTCAACAACGCAGGGCAGCACTGGAATCACAGCTTCTTCTGGAACTGCCTCTCCCCGACGGGCGGCGGCATCCCGGGCGATCTCGAGAAGAAGCTGACCGGCGACTTCGGCAGCGTCGATAAGTTCAAGGAAGCCTTCAAGGCGGCCGCGCTCGGCCAGTTCGGCTCAGGCTGGGCCTGGCTGGTGCTCGGTAAGGACGGGCGCCTGAAGGTTTCGAAGACCGCTAACGCCGGCCTGCCTCTCGCGACGGGTGAGGGCAAGGCGCTGCTCGTTCTGGATGTCTGGGAGCACGCCTATTACATCGACTTCCGCAACCGCCGGCCAGACTTCACCGACAACTTCCTGGCCAAGCTCGCGAACTACGAGTTCGCGGCTCAGCAGCTGAAATCCGCCTGAGGCCGCGTGCCAGCCCGGTGAACTTATGGGCGCCGTATGGGTCCCATCTGCGATGCTTGCGGCGACCGTCATGGGTTGGTCCCGGTCGCAGAGCGGCATCGAGAGCCGGGGAGCCGGTCCTGATCATACAGGGCCGGCTCCCTTTTCCGTTCTTATCGGCGCGGCCCTCTGACCGACTTCGACTCGCGTCCTGAGAACCGCCAACACGGCAACGAGGTGCCCGCCGAGACCCGTTGCGCCGAAAGAAGACCCACATGCGCGTAACTCTGATCTTTGCTCTTGCACTCTGCATTGCAGGTGCTGCGCTGACTCGATCTCACGCCGCCGCGGCGCCGGCCAATCCGCTTGGGACGCAGGTCGCCCGGGAAACTCTGGCGAACGGCCTGCGGGTCGTGGTGGCGCGGGATCCGCTGGCGCCAGTCGTCGCGACGTCGGTCAACTACCTCGTGGGCTCGGATGAGGCGCCGAAGGGGTTCCCGGGCATGGCGCACGCGCAGGAGCACATGATGTTTCGCGGCAGTCCCGGCCTCAGCGCCGATCAGCTCGCCGACATCGGCAGCATCATGGGCGGCAACTTCGACGCTGACACGCGCGAGACCGTGACGCAGTACCTTTTCACCGTCCCGGCGGAGGATCTCGATGTGGCGTTGCACATCGAGGCGATCCGCATGCGCGGCGTGCTTGACTCCGCCGGCCAATGGAAGCAGGAGCGCGGCGCGATCGAGCAGGAGGTGGCGCAGGACCTGTCCGATCCGGACTACGTGCTGTACGAGAAGATGCGCGCGCAGATGTTCGCCGGTACCCCCTACGCCCATGACGCGCTCGGCACCCGACCCTCATTCAACGCCACCACCGCGACGATGCTGCAGCGGTTCTATGACACCTGGTATGCCCCGAACGACGCCATCCTGGTGATCACGGGCGACGTCGATCCGAAATCCACGCTGCTCGAGGTGAAGCGGCTGTTCGGCGGCCTGCGCCCGAAGAAACTGCCCGCGTATCCGCCGGTGCGGCTCGGCCCGCAGCACGCCGCCTCCTTCACCATGAGCACCGATCAGCCGGACGGCATGGCGATGCTCGCGGTGCGCACTCCGGGTCTCGGCAGCTCCGATTTCGCCGCACTCGAGGTGCTCTCCGATGTGCTCGACAGCCGCCGGTTCGCGCTCTTTGGCCTGGTACCCCAGGGCAAGGCGCTGGATGCGGACTTCTCGCTCGACCCGCTACCTCGGGCGGGCATCGCCTATGCGAGCCTTTCGTTCGCGGCCGGACAGGACCCCAAGGCTCTCGAGAGCGACATGCGCTCGATCCTCGCGAACGTGGTGAAGCACGGCGTTCCCGCCGACCTCGTCACCGCGGCCAAACTGCAGGAGCGGCACGCGGCGGAATTCGAGAAGAATTCGATTGGTGGATTCGCCTCCGACTGGTCGGACGCGCTCGCGCTCTACAAGGTGAGCTCGCCCGATGAGGAGCTCGCCCGGATCGAAAAGGTCACGGTGGCGGACGTCGATCGCGTGGCCCGCAAGTATCTCGATCTCGACCATGCCGTGACGGCCGTGATGTTGCCGCGTGGATCGGGCAGGCCGGTTCCCTTGCGCGGGGGCTTCGGCGGCCAGGAGTCGATCGCGCTCGGCGCCGCCAAGCCGACGCAGCTCCCGACGTGGGCTGCGGCGGCGCTGCGGCGCCTGAGCGTACCGCCCTCGACGCTCCATCCGGTGCTCACCCGGCTGCCGAACGGCCTGACACTCATCGTACAGCCGGAAGAGGTCAGCAATACGGTAAGTGTCTACGGACACATCCGCAATGAGCCCGGACTCGAGGAGCCGCACGGCGAGGAAGGCGTCGGCGACCTGCTCGACCGGATGTTCATGTTCGGCAGCCATCAGCTTCACCGCCTGCAGTTCCAGCAGGCGCTCGATGCGATCGGCGCGAGCGAGCAGGCGGGCACGGACTTCAGCGTCCAGGTTCTTCCCGAGGACCTGGACCGCGGTGTGCAGCTGCTCGCGCAGAACGAGCTCGATCCTTACCTGCCCGTGAACGCGATGACGATCCTTCGCGGTCAGCTCGCCGAGAGCGTCGCGGCACGCAACCAGAGTCCCGGCTTCCTCACCCGTCACTCGCTGCGCCAGGCCCTGTTTCCCAAGACCGACCCCAGCCTGCGCTTCGCGACGCCGGCGAGCATCGGCGCACTCACCCCGGAGCAGGTGCAGGCCTATTACCGCAAGGTCTACCGCCCCGACCTCACCACCATCGTCGTCATCGGCAAAGTAACACCGCAACAGGCCGAGTCGATCATCGAGAAGTACTTCGGCTCGTGGCGCGCAGTCGGTCCAAAGCCACCGACGCGACTGCCGCAGGTCCCACCGAACCGCCCGGACATCGTGGCCGTTCCCGACGCCAGCCGCGTGCAGGACATCGTGGTCCTCGCACAGACTCTGCCGCTCACGCGAAGCAATCCTGACTACTACCCGCTGGAGCTGGGCAACGCCGTGCTCGGCGGCAGCTTCTACTCGACGCGGCTCAGCATCGCGCTGCGCAAGCAAAGCGGCCTCGTCTACTCGGTCGACTCGATGCTCGAGGCGGGCAAGACCCGCAGCGCCTATCTCGTCGAGTACGCCTGCGATCCGCCCAACGTGACGAAGGCCGCGGCCATCGTCCGGCGGGAGATTGCCGACATGGAACACACGCCGGTGGGCAAGGAGGAGCTGCTGCGCGTGAAAGAGCTGATGGTGCGGCAGATTCCGCTCGAGGAGTCGAGCGTGGATGCGATCGCGGGCGGGATCATCGGCCGGGTCGATCTCGGGTTGCCGCTGGATGAGCCGACGATCGCCGCCCGCCGGTACATCGCGCTCGGCCCGGCGCAGATCGAAGCGGCCTTCCGCAAGTGGATGCGCCCGCAGGATCTGGTCAGAGTCAGTGAGGGCCCCGAGCCGCGGTAGCCGCGACGATCGGTATCTTCACGCCCATGGGCAGCGTCAATCTGACATTGAAGCGGGCGGCTTGCGCCTCGGATCCCGAGCAGTCGAAGTGCTCCTCATCGAGGTGGACCGGTACCGATGCCAGCAGGCTCCGGCTGATCTGCCGCATCAGCTGACAGTCGGAGGAATGGAGTGTTTTCGGCTCTCCCGGCGCGAGCCGTATGGTGCGTTCGACTGCCTGGGCCGGCGCCGCTTTCGGGGCAACCCCCTGTAGGAAGATCGGCAGCTGGAACCGGACCTGCACGTCCGGCGAGCTCATCGCGCCGCTCGGCGATGGGCTGCAGTGGTAGGGCAGTATGTTGATGCTGTAAGGCCACGCCCCCAGCCGCAACAGAATGCCGTGGAATTCGTACCAGAGCTCATCGCACGTGTAGGTGCGCGGCAGGTTCTGCAGATCGATGAGCAGGTCGTAGGTCCGCCAGAGCGCGGCGCGAGCCACCCCCGGGGTCGCGGCCCCGCCTGCGCCGCCCGCCAACGCGCAACCACACGCGAGCGCGAGCGCGCACCCGGCCGCGGCAATGTCACCGAGATGTCTCATCCGGGCCCTCCGCAAAGGCTCATCGCTTCCCATCGGACGTAATCTATCTGCCAGGAAAGGGTTCCCCAGCCCGAATTCGCCACAATTGCGCCACGGCCTCGTCCCGGTTGGCATCGAGACTCTCCCCAGGCTCGCTGGCGGACATTACCATGCTTACGAATCTCAGGGTCTGGCTCAACCATTTCGAGTACCACGCGGACCAGCCGCGGGGCCTTTCGAGGGGCGCGAGCAGCGTCCTGAGGCCCGAGGAGCGGCGGCTCATCGCCCGCTCCATCGCGGTGTTCCAACTCGGGGAACAATCCGACGGCAGCGGGCTTCTGCGGGCCGCGTACCGCTTCGCGCTCGCTCACGGCGATGATCTGTTGCCCCGGATCACCGAGCTCTTCATCCGCGAGGAGCAGCGCCATGCGCGCTTGCTGCGCGAATTCATGGAAGAGCACGGCATCCGCGCCAGATGCCACCACTGGACCGACGGCATCTTCCGCCGCCTGCGCCGGCTCGCCGGGCTCGAGCTCTACCTTCACGTTCTCATCACCGCCGAGCTGATCGGCAACGTCTACTATCGCGCGCTCGAGGCCGCGACCGGCTGTCAGCGGCTGAGGAGCATCTGCCGTACGCTCCTCGCCGACGAGCTCGCGCATGTCGGATACGAATCGGAGCTCATCCTCGAGCTGCGGGCGCGCAGGCGGCCCGCGCTGCGGACACTGATTCGGCTCCTGCACCGCGCTTTCTTCTGCGGCGCCGCCTGTGCCGTCTGGGTTTCCCACCGTCGGGTGTTGCACCGCGCCGGTCACAGCGCGGCTGGATTCCTGCGGGCGTGCCTTGCGCAGTACACCTTCCATCTCGACCCGCCCGCGGCATGGCCGGCTTCGGCGATCGGCTCCGGACGGCGGCGTTAGCGGCCCAGTGAATGAGCCAGGTCAGCGGGCCGTGCGCTTCGCGAGGCGCTCGGCGAGATCGAGCCTGCTCTTCCACGGATCGGCCTCGGGCACCGGGCCCCGCTCAGTGAAGCGCATAAGGCGATCGGTGCTCGCGTGATACTCGGGCCAGGCGGGCAAGCCCTGCGGATCGGGCCTGCCGGTCTTCGCGAAGGCGACCCAGTACGCGTGCATCCTGCGCGCCAGGGTCTCATCCGCGCGCGAGGTCTCGCTCCCATAATGGGCGGCGACGGTATCGAACACGAACGGGATCTCCGAGGCATGCGGGGCGCCGGACAAACTCCTGCGCAGCGAGCTGGCTATGTAGCCAAAGCGATATTCGTACACGCGCTGCCCACGCGCGGACAGGAGACGCGCGATGGCGCGCGCGGGCTCGACCATCCACTGATCGCCGCCGGCTGCGTTTGAAACCTCCGTCAAGGTCCGTTGCCCGTCCGGGTCGTAGAGGGCACGCGCGGCGGCGGCATCCGGTCCGAAGCTCGCCCAAAGCGCCGGCAGCGAGCTTGCGTTCAAATGCCCGATCTCATCCGTGTTGGTGCCTATCATGACCGGCACGCGCGCGCCACCGCCGGCCGCGTAAACCGCCGTTGGCGCGCCGAGGTAGAGCCTGCCATCGAGGATGGGACCGCCGGCGTAGGTGCGATCGTCGGGCAACGTCGCCATGTTGAGGCCATCCACCAGCTTTGCCGCCGGCAGCGCGCGCAGCGCCGCCAGGGCGGCGACGCCCTCGCCTTCCACCCCTAAATGCCGCGCCAGGCTGACACCCACCGCTTCCGCGGAATCCGCCGAGCCGATGAGCGGCCGCGCGTGAAAGATGTTGTCGCGTCCACCGCCCGATTCGATGATGGCCCTCGCGAAAAGCCCCCGCGCCAGCGGCGTCATGAGCAGCGCGTTGACCGACATGCCGCCGGCGGACTCGCCGAAGAGGGTGACGTCGTGCGGGTCGCCGCCAAAAGCGGCGGCGTTGCGGCGCACCCATTCGAGCGCCGCGATCTGATCCATGAAGGTGTAGTTGCCGAGAAGCCCGCCTCTTTGCCGGCGGGTGAGGGCCGGAAAGGCGAAAAATCCGAAGTTGCCGAGTCGATAGTTGAAGCTGACGAGCACCACGCCGTCGCGGGCGAACTCCGTGCCGTCGTAGACGGCGGGCGAGGTACCGCCATCCACGAACCCGCCGCCGTAGATCCAGACCATGACCGGCAGGTCGTGGGCGGAGGCCGCCCGCGGACGCCAGACATTGACGTAGAGGCAGTTCTCCTTCGACACGGTCCGCAGTGGCGCGGCATCGCCGGGCGTGGGCAGCTGCGCGCAGTCCGGTCCGAAGTGCAGAGCGGATCTGACACCCTTCCAGGGCTTCACCGGTTGCGGCGGCGCCCACCGAAGCGCACCCACGGGCGGCGCTGCATAAGGAATTCCCTTGTAGGCGATGACCTTGCGCTCGAGCGCTCCGCGCACCATGCCGCCATCCACGCGCACCTCGAGGGCAGCGGTTGCCGAGCGCGCATGCGCCATCGCGATCATCGCCAGGCAGATGAGGCTGGCGCAAAGCGCCTTGGCTGGCAAGAGCAGTCGCGAGCCCGGCAACCGCGTCGATCGCGCATGAATAGGCCTCATGAGGGCTGCTCTGCGGCTAGGTCCGGTCGCATCGCCGGCCGCGATCGCGGCTCGTTCCGCGCCTGCTCGGGGGGCTCGCCGCGCAGCACGCGCACCACTTCCTCGCTCGCCTTGCGCCGCAGCTCGCGCAGCGAGGCACCCGATGAGAACGCGATGTGCGGAGTCAGAATCACGTTCGAGCGCAGCAGCCCGGGCGGGACCCTCGGCTCATCCTCGAGCACATCGAGGGCGGCACCCGACAGCCTTCCGCTCTCGAGCGCATCGATGAGCGCCGCCGTATCGAGCACGGCACCGCGGCTGACATTGATCAGAAAGGCGCCCGGCTTCATGAGCGCCATGCGCTCGCGGTCGATCAGATGGCGGGTGGCGGAGGTCAGCGGCAGATGTACGATCACCGCGTCCGAGCTGCGCAGCAGCTCTTCCAGCGTGGTCATCTCGACGCCGGCCGTCGCGAGGTTGCTCGGCTCATGCTGGGCCTCGCCCCAACGGGGCCGGCGCTCGGCGCCGTCCAAAATCGCTGCCGGCAAATTTGTCGGCTGTCGCACGTGACCCAACAGGCGCATGTCGAATGCGCGCAGCTTTTGCGCGGTCCGCCGCCCCGTCCGGCCCAATCCGATGAGGCCGCAGGTCAGATCGCGCGCCCGATGCAGGCGCGCGCTCGCCGGCTCCCAGCGGCCGGCCTTCACTTCCCGATCGAAGTGCATCAGCCCACGCGCCCAGGCAAGCAGCATCGCGACGGCATGGTCGGACACCTCCTCGAGGCAATAGTCCGGCACATTCGTCACCCAGATCCCGCGCCGTGTTGCCTCATCGACCGCGATGTTGTCGAGGCCGACGCCGAGACGCGTAACGATGCGCAACCGGCTGCTGGCGGCGATGCTGGCGGCACTGACCGGCGCCCAATTGGTCATGATGGCCACCGGCTGGTGCTCGCTCGCAAGGCGCGCGATCGCCTCGGCCGAGGCGGGCTTCGCCGGCCCGGTCACGAGGCGCAAGCCGGCGCCCTCGATGATTGCCGACTCGATGGCCACATCAGGCCAGGCGTAATCGGTGAGGAGAACGGTGTCGCTGGCGCTCATGCGGCCCGGTGCGGGTACGGCATCGGCCGATTATAGTCGAGCGGCCTCGCTCTATTTGCCGGCGCGCCGCAGGGCGGCCCGGCCGAGCACGACGCCAAACTCCTGCTCGCCTTCCCCGCGCGCCAACGCCTCGAGCATCGAGTCGCGAATGAGGCTCGCGAGAGGCATCGGAGTGCTGGCCGCCTCGGCTGCGGCCAGCGCCAGCCGCACGTCCTTCAGACCCAGGCGCGCCTTGAAACCCGCGGGCTCGAACCGCGCTTCGGCGATGAGGCGTCCGTACCCCTGATACACCGGCCCGGGGAAAAGACTCTGGCCAATCACCTCGAACAGCTCCCGCGGCTCGATGCCGTAGCCCGCAGTGAGCGCGGCCGCCTCGCCCATGGATTCGATCGCGGCCGCCAGCATGAAGTTGACAGCTAGCTTGACCACGTTTGCCTGCGAAGCCCGCTCGCCGAAGCGCCAGACCTTCTGGCCGACAGTTCCCTCGAGCAGCGGCTGGACGGCCTCGACCGACTGGCGCGGGCCGGCGAGCAGAACGGTCAGCTTGCCGGCGGCGGCGACGTCGGGACGGCCGAGCACGGGCGCGGCGGCATAACCGATTCCGCGCTCGGCGTGCCGCTCTGCGAGCTCATCGGCCAGCGCCGCGGAGATGGTCGCCAGGTTGACGTGAATGCGAGTCGCGCCCGGGGTGGCGTGTGCGAGGACTCCGCTGTCTACCAACACCGCGCGCGTCACCTGGTCATCGCTCAGCATCGAGAAAACCACATCGCCGCGGAACGCTTCCTCGGGCGTTGCGGCAACATGCGCACCGCGCTCCGCGAGCCGATGCGCCGGCTCCGGCGACCGGTTCCAGACCCGCAGCGCATGTCCCGCCTCGAGCAGGCGGCCGGCAATGGCGCTGCCCATGTTTCCGAGTCCAATGAAGCCGACGTTCATGACCGCCTCCCCGAGAGGACCGTGGGGGCACACGGCCGCGCTCGTCCCCAAAATCGCCGGGAGCGATTTCCCCCGTACGCTCAGTTCAGCTTTCCCTGGCGCGCTGCCGGCAGGATCATTCCGACCATGGACTCCTCACCCGCGTTCCAGGCGTCGAGGCGGACGCGCTGCAGGAAGTCATCCAGCGCCATGCACTGCCAACCTTCCCAGACTCCCTGCTCGACCCGCAACAGAATCATCTGACGATTCATAGGGCCTCCGCGCTATAGGGTGTCTCTGCGGAACATGCTCTGCTCCATTGAATGGACGCTTGGCTCCTGCCGCAGTTCCCATTGTCGGGTCGAACGGGGGGAACTCAAGCACGGGTTCCCGCCGAAAGTAGAGGGAGTCCATATCCCGGCGGAGGAACTTCAGCTGGCCGATCAAGGAGTTACCTATTCGGCCGCCGAACCGGAGGAGCCGCACCCCGTCCGGGACCGCCATACCCACGCCCGACCAACAGCCAAGGGGGCTGACACGCCTGCGGGGCCGCATTCAACTCGAAACGCCTCTCCATTCGCGTGGATTCGAGGGCCTGTCGGCTTGCGCAGCCTGCCTGCGGTCGAACGCTTCGCGCGCGGCATCGATTTCAGCGAGATGCCCGCGTGCCCACTCCCCGAGCGCGCTCACCGGCGCCCGCAACGATTGCCCGAGCGGCGTGAGCTCGTACTCGACTCGCGGCGGCACTACGGGAAAGACGGTGCGCTTCACCAGCCCATCGCGCTCGAGTCCGCGCAGGGAGAGCGTGAGCATCCGCTGCGAGACCCCTCCGATCGCACGCTTCAGCTCGGAAAACCGGCGGGACCTCTCCGCCAGCATGATGATGATGAGCACGCTCCACTTCTCCCCGATCCTCGCCAACACTTGACTGATCTTCGGGCATTCCCCGCTCGGCAGGTGGCGGGCGGGGACGGTTACACCCGCTTTACTCGGTCGCATGCATGTGCCTTCTTGTATCGGCGCCCGCCGCTCACATAATTAGCCTCGGTAACAATTTTATACCATTAATCTCGAGGCCTGCCATGAAACTCCTGCACGTCGACGCCAGCATCCTCGGACAGAGCTCGGTCAGCCGGCAGCTGAGCGCAGCGGTGGTCGAGCGGCTCCGCCAGAGCTACCCCGGCCTCGCGGTGACTTATTACGATCTCGACGCGGAGCCGCTCGGCCATCTGACGGGCTCGCACCTCGCCGCTGCGCAAGACCTTGCGGCGCACAGCCCATCCCTGCAGCAGGACGTGGCGCGCGGACAGAGGGCGCTGGAGGATTTTCTGAGTGCTGAGATCGTGGTGGTCGGAGCACCCATGTACAACTTTTCGGTATCGTCGCAGCTCAAGGCATGGATCGATCGGTTGGCGGTCGCGGGCAAGACCTTCCGCTACACGGACAAAGGAGTCCAGGGGTTGGCCGCGGGGAAGAAGGTGATCGTGGTTTCCTCGCGCGGCGGGTTCTACGGGCCGAACACGCCGACGGCCCCCCTCGATCACCAGGAGACCTATCTTCGCGGCATCTTCGGCTTTTTCGGAATTACCGACATAGCCTTCGTGCGCGCGGAAGGCCTCAATGTCGGCCCGGATCAGCGCAAGGCCGCAATCGCTGCGGCCACGGCGGAGGTGGCGGGACTTGCGGCCTGAGTATGATCCACTCGATGGCCCGCGGTACCGCGGGCGGGAGATCCAGATGAACATGCAATCCACACGCGGCGTTTCGCGAGTCGTGCGCGGCATGCCGACATCCGACGGCGCCGGCGTCAAACTGACACGCGTGATCGGTCAGCCGCGACTGCCCGACCTCGACCCGTTCCTCATGCTCGATGAATTCGGGACCGACAATCCCGGCGACTACATCGCGGGATTCCCGGATCACCCCCATCGGGGCTTCGAGACCGTCACCTACATGCTCGACGGGAAGATGCGCCATCGCGACAACCACGGCCACGAGGGCGTTCTCGTTCCGGGGAGCGTGCAGTGGATGACCGCCGGACGCGGCATCGTGCATTCGGAGATGCCGGAGCAGCAGGAGGGCCGCATGCGCGGTTTCCAGCTCTGGATCAACCTGCCCGCCCGGGACAAGATGACGGCGCCGCAGTATCAGGAATTCGGACCGGAGAGAATTCCGGCCGCGGATCTCGGGGACGGAGCGCGCGTGAAGGTGATTGCCGGGCGAGTGGCGGACATCACAGGTCCCATCGCTCAACCCGCGACCGATCCGACCTATCTGGATGTCGAGCTCGAGCCTGGAGCGAGGCTCACGCAGCCGCTGCCCGGCGGCCACTCGGCCTTTCTCTACGTCTACGAGGGCGCACTGCGCGTCGGTACCGGAGAGTCCGCGGCCACCGTGGCCGCACACGAGCTCGCCGTATTGACCGACGGCGACTCGGTGCAGCTCGAGGGCCGCGAGCCGCCGCGCGATGGAGCGCGCAATCGCGCCATCCTGGTGGCCGGCCGGCCGCTGCGGGAACCGGTGGCGAAGCACGGGCCGTTCGTGATGAGCACCCGCGAGGAGCTGATCCAGGCGTTCGAGGACTACCAGAGCGGCAGGTTCTAAGTCAGTCAGCCGCGGCGGGCATCGCCGGCTCGGCGAGCGCCTGCCGCTCCTTCTCGTGGTCGGCCGCCAACAGGAGGTAGACGGCCGGCACGATGAAGAGCGTGAAGACCGTGCCGATCGAGAGGCCGGTGAAGATCACGATGCCCATCGCTCGCCGTCCCGCGGCTCCCGCGCCGGTGGCGATCACGAGCGGCACGACACCGAGCACCATGGCGGCGGTGGTCATCAGGATGGGCCGCAGCCGCACCGCCGCCGCCTCCACGATCGCGACCCGCTTCGGTCTGCCGGCGCGCTGCTCGTCGTTGGCGAACTGCACCATCAGGATGCCGTGCTTGCTGATGAGGCCGAGCAGGGTCACGAGCCCCACCTGGGTATAGATGTTGATCGAGGTCACGCCGACGTTGATGAAAAGCAGCGCGCCGAACAGCGCCGCCGGCACCGACACCAGGATCACCACCGGGTCGCGGAAGCTCTCGAAGAGCGCGGCGAGGGCGAGATAGACGATGATGAGCGCAAATCCGAACGTCATCAGGAAGGTGTTGGAGCCCTGCATGTATTGCCGGGATTGTCCGGAGTAGTCGGCCGTGTAACCGCTCGGCGCCACCTCCTCGAGCGTTTTCTGCAGGAACGCGAGCGCGGCGCCCTGCGAGACCAACGGAGCGCCGACGATGGTCGCGGAATTCAACTGCTGGAAATGGTTGATCGACTCCGGCACGGTCTGCCGCTCGAGGTGCGCGATGGTGCCGAGCTGCACCAGCGTGCCGTTGGCCGCGCGAACATGGAGGTTCAGGACCTGATGCGGATTGAGCCGATCCTTCTGCAGCACCTGCGGAATGACTTTGTACGAGCGGCCGTCGATCGTGAAGTAGTTGACGTACCCACCCCCCATGGCCGCGCCGAGCACCGAGGCCACGTCCTGGTTGGTGAGGCCGAGGTCGGCCACCATGTCATGGTTGACCACGATCGTCTGCTGCGGCTCGTCGATCTTCAGATCCGACTCGACGAACGCGAACATTCCGCTCGCGCGCGCGCGGCTCACCACCTGCTGCGCCACCTGGTAGAGGTTCCCGATCGGCTCGCTGGTGGTGATCACGAACTGCAGCGGCAAGCCCTGCGCACCGGGCAGCGGCGGGAACTGGAAGGCCGCCATCTCCGCGCCGGCGATATGGCTCCACCGCTTCTGCAGCACCTGCTGCAGCTCATTCGCCGAGCGGCTGCGCTCGCTCCAGGGCTTGAAGACGATGCCGCCTAGACCCTGGGAGACCGAGGGCGTGCCGATGATCTGGAACGCCCCCTGATACTCCGGCAGAGTCTTCCCGGCCGCGAGCGCCTGTCGGGAATACGTCTCCATCTGCATGAAGGTCGCATCAGGCGGTCCGATGAGCTGGTAGCCGACGAAGCCCTGGTCCTCCTTCGGCGCGAGCTCGGAGCTCGAAGTCATGAAAAGATATGGCAGCGCCGCCAGGATCAGCACCAGCAGCACGATGAGCACCTGCCAGGTCTCGAGCCAGCTCGAGAGCATGCGCTGATAACCGGACCGCAGGCGCGAGAACCCGCGGTCGACCAGCACGACGAACCGGTTCTCTTCCTGCTCGGGACGGAAGATGCGCGAGCACATCATCGGCGAAAGCGTGAGCGCGATGATCGCCGAGACGGTGATGGCCCCCACCAGGGTGAAGGCAAACTGGGTGAACAGCGCCCCGGTGAGGCCGGTCTGAAAAGCGATGGGGGCGTACGCCGCCACCAGCACCACGGTCATGGCGATGATGGGGCCGCCGAGCTCGCGGGCGCCGGCGATCGCGGCCGAGATTGGCGTGGCGCCCTCCTTCATGTGCCGATCGATGTTCTCGACGATGATGATCGCATCATCGACCACCAGCCCGATCGCGAGCACCAGGGCGAGCAGGGTGAGCAGGTTGATCGAGTAGCCGAGCGCGAGCATGAAGATGAAGGCACCGACGAGCGACAACGGCATGGCGATCGCGGGCACGGCGGCGGCTCGGGGACTGCCGAGGAAGAGGAAGATGACCGCCGTGACGATGAGCAGCGCCTCGACCAGCGTCTTGATGACATCGCTGATCGAGGCGGTGATGAAGGTGCTGGCATCGAAGGCGACCGCCTGATTGATGCCGTGCGGGAGCTGGCGCGCGATCTGCGGCAGCGCCGCCCTGACGGCACGCGCGACCGTGAGCACGTTGGCGGTGGGCGAGGTCTTGATGCCGACGAACACGCCCGCGAGACCGCTGTAGGAGACGCCGAAGTCGTAGTTCTCGGCGCCGAGGACCACCGTGGCGACATCCTCCAGGCGCACGATCGCGCCGTTCGCCTGGCGGATCACGAGCCGTTTGAATTCCTGTAGCGAGTGCGGGTCCGTCGAGGCGGTCAGGTTGACACTGACCATGTCGCCCTTGGTCTCGCCGGCGGCGGAGAGGTAATTGTTGGCCGCGAGAGCCGCGTAGACATCGGCCGCGGTGACGCCGTGCGCCGCCATGCGCTCGGGATCGAGCCAGGCGCGCAGGGCGAAAGTCCGTCCACCTATGATCTCGGCGGTCTGCACGCCGGGGATGGCATTGAGCTTCGGCTGCACGACCCGCAGCAGGTAATCAGTCACGTCGTTCGCTGGCAGTACCTTGCTCGAATAGTTGAGGTACATGACGTCGATGGTCTGATTGGCCGCGAGCGAGATGACCGGCAGCTGCGATTGCGGCGGCAGCTGGTTGCGCACCGCGTTCACCTGGGCGCTGATCTCGGTGAGCGCCTTGCTCGAGGGATAGTTCATCTGCAGCGTCGCGGTGATGACCGAGCTGCCGGCACTCGAGACGGAAGATAGATAGTCGATGCCCTGCGCCTGGGCGATCGCGGCCTCGAGCGGCTGGGTGATGAAACCCGCCACCGTCTGCGCGTCGGCGCCGTAGTAGGTCGTGGAGACGGTGATGACGCCGTTCTCCGTCTGCGGGAACTGCGTCACCGGCAACTGGAAGATGGCGCGCACGCCGAGCACCAGGATCAGCAGGCTGACGACCGCCGACAGGACGGGACGTCGGACGAAAAGGTCGGTGAACTTCACGCCGGCGCCTCAGTGCTCCTGGGGAGTCGGGTTGGCCTTTTCGAGCGGCAGCACGCTGTTGTTGACAGCGAGTGGCGTGCCATTCTTGATCTTCATCTGACCGCTGCTCACCACGACATCGCCGGCCTTGAGCCCCTTGACGATGGCCACTTGGTCCCCGCGGGTCGGACCGGGGGTCACGAACGTGAGCTCCGCCGTCGGATGTCCGCCGGACCCTTTGGGTTTGCGCACCAGGTACACCGTCTCGCCGTACGGGTTGTAGGTGAGCGCGGTCTGCGGCAACGTGAGGTAACTCACCTTCGCCCCGGCATCGACGGTGGTGCGCACGAACATTCCCGGCAGCAGCTTGTGCCCGGGATTCCCGATGGTGGCCTCGGCCTCGAAGTTGCGGGTGGAGGGATCGACCAATGGATCGATCGAGGTGATCTTGCCTTGGAACGCGTTGCCGGGGAAGGCATCGGCCGTCACGTGCACGGTCTGTCCTACGGTGACAGTGGAAAGATCGTCCTGCGGCAGCCGGAAATCGACGTAGATCGGATCGACCGATTCCAGCGTGACGATCGGGTCCCCGGGGTTCAGGTACTGTCCGGGATTGACGGTTGTGATGCCGAGCCGACCGGCGAACGGCGCGCGGATCGTCTTCTTCGCCACCAGGGCCGCCTGCGCCGCCTCCTGCTCCCGGGTGCTCTTGAGGTTCGCCGAGTCGGTGTCGAGCTGCGATCGACTGATGGCCTGCGCCTGGTACTGGATGAGATCGCGGTGGTAGACGAGCGCGGCGAGGTTCGCCTCGGCCGTCAGCGCCTGCAGCTGCGCGACGTCGGGATCGGCGTTGAGCTGCACCAATGTCTGCCCGGTGCGAGCATCAGAGCCTGATTTGAAATCCACCTCGCGCACGAGGCCCGCCACCTCGGTGGTGACCTCGACGCCATGAATGGCCCGCAGGCTCCCGACGGCCGTGACTTCGGGCTGCCACTCGGAGTAGGCGGCCGTGGCCGTGCTCACCGTCTGGGGAAGCGAGGCGTTCTGCGCCATAGCCTCGCTGATCTTGCGGGCCACGAACATCTTGAAGCCGACCGCCCCGCCCACGAGAAAAATCACGACAGCCAGCACGATGACCAGCCGCCAACCGATGCTCTTCACCGCGACTCCTGACTCTCCGGTCCTTTTTTCCGGTACGGGCCGCGAAACGCTCCGAGCAGCCGCGCCCCTTGGGGGCGGGCCGCGCCTTCACGTGGGCCAACCGGGAAACTGCCAGAAGAGCCTACTGTAGCAGAAAGCCGGGCCGTTGCTCCTCTGTGCCGCACCGTCGGCGCTCGCCATGCGGGGCGCGCTCGCCGCGCCGCAGAGGGCACGATACGGTATCGTGCGCGGGTGTACGCGCAGTCCTCCGACATCGCTCCCCGTCCGCCGCACGACGATTCTGCGAGTGTCGCCGAAGAGGCAGGCGGTCAGGTGGTCCTGAGCGTCGCGGGTCTGCGCAAGGTCTACTCCGCACTCATTGCGGTCGACGGCGTATCCTTCGATGTGCGCCGAAGGGAAGTGGTCGGACTCCTCGGCCCGAACGGGGCCGGCAAGACGACCATCATCAACATGATTCTCGGCGTATTGAGCCCGACCGCCGGCAGCGTGCGCATCGGCGGCATCGATCTCGCGCTCGGTCGCGCCCGCGCGCTGGCACAGGCCAACTTCTCGGCGGTGTACGCACCGCTTCCGGGCAATCTGACGGTCGCGCAGAATCTCAGGTTCTTCGGGCTCATCTACGGCATACCCGAGCTCGGGCGCAGGGTCGAGGAGCTCCTGCGCCAGTTCGATCTCGATCGCCTGCGGGACACCAAGTGCGGGGTGCTTTCCTCCGGAGAGCAGACGCGAGTCGCCCTCGCCAAGGCGGTCCTCAATCGGCCACGGCTGCTGCTGCTCGATGAGCCCACCGCCTCGCTCGATCCGGCCGCCGCGCAAACCATCCGCGCGCGCATCCGCAGTCTCGCGCTCGAGACCGGCTGCGGCATCCTCTGGACCTCGCACAACATGTACGAAGTCGAGGAGGTCTGTGACCGGGTGCTGTTCCTTTCCCGCGGCCGGATACTCCTCGAGGGCGATCCACGGCGTCTGCCGCGGGAGCATGGCGCGGCGACGCTCGAGGAGCTCTTCATCCGCCTGGCACGCGAGCCGCTCAGAGAGCCGATGGGGCGCGCCGGGTGAGCGCCGTATGAGGATGAAGCCGGTCCTGGGCATCCTGCTGCGCCAGTTGTACCTGATCCGCGGCAGCCCGGTGCGCTCGCTGCCGATGTTCGCGTGGGTGGCGATCGACATCGTGATGTGGGGTTTCATCACGCGCTATCTCAACTCGATGGCCGCGGGCCGCTTCAACTACGTGCCGAGCCTGCTCGGAGCCGTGCTGATGTGGGACTTCTTCACGCGGATCATGCAGGGGGTGAGCACGGCGTTCCTCGAGGACGTGTGGTCGCGCAACTTCCTCAACCTGTTCGCGACCCCGCTCACGATCTCGGAATACATCCTCGGGCTCGTCATCACCAGCATCGGGACGAGCGCGGTCGGGTTGGCGGTGATGCTCGTGCTCGCGACCGTGGTGTTCGGCCTTCCGTTCTTCTCGCTGGGCGCCCTGCTCGTCCCCTTCCTCCTGGTGCTCTTTGGCTTCGGCATCGCGCTCGGCATCCTCGCGAGCGCGCTCGTGCTGCGTCTCGGGCCGGCATCGGAATGGCTGGTGTGGCCCCTGCCGGCGCTGCTGTCGCCGTTCGTCGGTGTCTTCTATCCGCTCGCGACGCTGCCGCGCTGGATGCAGCAGATCGGACACATCCTGCCGCCGTCCTATGTGTTCGAGGGCATGCGGGCGGTGCTGGCGGGACGAGCCCTCCCGGCGAGCAACCTGGCCGCAGCCGGCGCGATCGCGGCGCTCGATATCCTGCTCGCGGGGTATTTCTTCGCGCGGGTGTTCCGTTACGCCGTCCGCACCGGGCTTCTTGCCCGCTACAGCGCCGAGAGCACCGCATGAGCGGGAAGGTGTTCGTCTCTGCGGAATCGCTCCTGCGCCGGAAAGTAGCTATGCCCGGATCGATGAGCGCAGCGACACGGTGCGGGTGCATGCCATCGATTATCTGGTGTCGCGCCTCACCTTCGAGGATCGGCTGCTGCTCATCGATGACGTATTTGACTCCGGGAAGAGTATCGAGGCAGTGCTGGCGGAGCTTAAGCGCCGGTGCCGGCGCAATCTCCCGGAGTCGATCCGAATTGCGACCGCGTACTACAAGCCCTCGCGGAACCGTACGGCGCTCGCGCCACACTACTTCGTACGGCAGACGGAGAGTTGGCTGGTGTTTCCGCACGAGATCCTAGGGTTGACTCACGATGAGATCCTGACTCATAAGCCGGTCGATCCCAGCTTCTTCGAGCTCTAGCGGGTTCGCGCCGCAGCAGGGAACCCGCCGCATCAGAGGCGGTTAATCACAGGCGATGCAGGGCCGGCGACGCAGCGCCTGGGTGCGCCCGGGTGCTCGGCGGGCGTCACTACGCACGGGCTACGGCGGAGCCTTTCGAGCCGGGGATCGTCGCGGCGGTGAACGAGGGCGCGCACCTGCGCTTCCCGCGCGACTTGACGCCGTGGCGCAGCCGCAGGCGTCGCCGTCCTCGGGCCTCTTCGAGCCCGTCCGGGCCTCAGCCTGGCCTTTGCCGCCTCGCTCTCCTGTCGCTCGCGGGGAGCGCGCTCACGATCGGCTTCAGCGCCAAAATTCCAGGCCGTGGCCTCGGGCGTCGATGCCGATCATCCGGTGCTGCTCGGCCACCTGCGCATCATCCCGGCGATGCTCGCCGAGCCATGCGCCGTCCCCGGCGCCGGGCCGCCTGGGCCGCCTCACCCGGGCCACCGCTCGCCGCTTCGCGCTCCCTCATGCCGTGCTCGCGGCCCTGGTTTTGCTGCTCATCGGCCGGGCGCTCACCCCGCGCCGTTGCTGACCTTGATCCGCGCGACGGCCTCCATGGTGGCGCACTGACTCAAGGAGGCTTGCAAATTTTTCACGATTTGCGGTAACTTACATGTTTCATGTTTGCCCTGTCAGTCCGGAGGTTGCGGTGAAGAAGTCATTTCTCGTCCTTTGTATGATCATGGCCGGCGCGCTCGCCGCCTGTAGCAATCCCAACGCGGACTGGCAGAAGGCGAATCAGCAGAACACCGCTGCCGCTTACCAGCAGTTCATCCAGCAGCACCCTAACGACGCGCGGGTACAGCAGGCGCGCAACCGCATCGATGCGCTGAAGGACGAGCAGGCGTGGACGACCGCCCAGAGCGCCAACACGCTCGACGCTTACCAGCAATATCTGCAGCAAGAGCCCAACGGCATGCACGCCACGGATGCGCAGGACAAAGTCAACAGCATGCAGGCGGATGCCGCCTGGCAGAGCGCGCAGTCGACCAACACCGCAGCCGCCTATCAGGACTTCCTGCAGAAATATCCGAATGCCTCACAGGCCTCTCAGGCACAGGATGCGCTGAAGGCGCTGACGGGCTATCAGGCGTTGCTCGCCTCGACCCGCTCGAAGGCACTCGCCGACAAACTCGCAGCGCGCCTGAAGGGGAAATTCAGCAGCGATCTGCAGGATGTCGTGGTGGTTCCGCCGAGCGGCAAGTCGAAACTGCTCGAGGTTCGTTCCGCGCCGATGACGGAGTCCGATGCCAAGGCCGCCTGCGCGAAACTGCGCAAGGCCCATCAGCACTGTGAGGTCGTCAAGAGCGTTTCCTGACGCTCACCTCAGCCTCCACCTATCGCAGGCGCCCGCCGCGGCTCGAGCACCCGCGGCGGGCGCTTGCGTCTGCAGGCTCGTTGCGGTAAGTATTCCCGATGAGCGGCGCGGTCCCTCAACTCGATCCGGTCTGCGCGCACCGGGTCAGTGTGTCCGGCTCGCATCGCTCGTGAGCGACGCGAGCGATCTACCGGAAGATGTGCGCGCGCTGCTGAAGGCGCACATCGAGTCCTACGAGCAGCTCGAGACGCTGCTGCTGCTGCGGCGGGAGCGCTATGAGCAATGGACCGCCGAAGGATTGGCGGCGCGCCTGCGCGTTGGAGCGCAGCTCATCGAGCCCGCGCTCGCGGGCCTCAAGGCGAGCGGCCTGGTGGAGCTCACCGGCGCCGCTCCGGCGCGCTTCGCTTACCGGCCGGCGAGCCCGGGGCTCGATGCCGCCACCGGCCGTCTCGAGCGCGAGTACGCGGAGCGGCCGATCCTCATCATCCAGCTCATGAGCGCCAACGCCATCGAGCGGCTGCGCACCGCGGCGCTGCATACCTTCGCCGACGCGTTCGTGTTGAAGAAGGGCAAGAAATAGTGGCTCAAGCAATATATATCCTCTGCGCGATCACGAGCATCCTCTGCGCGGTGCTGCTGCTCAGAGGCTACCGCGCCACGCGCACCCGGCTGCTGTTCTGGGCCAGCCTCTGCTTCGTATTCCTCGCCGTCAACAACGTGATCCTTTACCTGGACCTGGTCGTGCTGCCGGCGCGGGTCGACCTCTTCTGGTACCGCAACACCGCAGCGGTCATTGGCATGCTGTTGCTAATGTTCGGTCTCACCTGGGAATCGCGCTAGGAGAACGCCGATGAGGATCTTCATGTGGGGGGTGCTGGCGATGGCGAGTCTGAGCGCGGCGCTGTTCTTCCTGCGGTTCTGGCGGGAGAGCCGGGAACGGCTGTTCGGCTTTTTCGCGCTCGCTTTCGCCCTCCTCGCCGCCAACTGGACCGGTTTGGCCATCATCGATCATCCGACCGACGAGGTGCGGCAGGAGTACGGCTACATCGTGCGACTCGTCGCCTTCGTGATCCTGCTCATCGGCATCTTCGACAAGAACCGGCGCAGCGGCCGGCTTTGAGTCGGCTCAGGTGAGCGGGCCGCCGCCCACCGCGAGCAGCAGTTGGATGGTGTCGAGGTACTGGCGCGACTGCGCCCGCAGAAAGCCGAGCTCCGCGCGCTGGCGCTCGCGCTGGGCGTCGAGAACCTGCAGCAGGCCCGAGTTGCCCGCCTGATAGCTCTGCCGCGACAACTCGAGGGTCGCTTCCGAGGTGTCGCGTGCATTCGCCTGTGCGGCGACGAGTTGCGCGTCATGATCCAGGGCATCGAGGAGATCGGCCACCTGACCGAAGGAATCGAGCACGACCTGCTGATAGCGTGCCGCGCTCGCGTGCAGCGCATCGAGTGACGCTCGCCTCTGCGCCCGCAACGTCCCGCCGTCGAATAGCGGCTGGGTGAGTCCGGCGATCAGCGACCAGGCGGTGGAGGAGGCGTTGAACAGCTGCGCCGGTGTCAGGGCCTCCTGGGCAAGCGCCGCGGTGAGCGCAATCTGCGGATAGAGATTGGCGGTCGCGACCCCCACCGCGGCGGTTGCCGCGTGAAGTTGCGCCTCAGCCGCCCGAATATCGGGCCGGCGGCGGACCAGCTGCGAGGGCACACTCACCGGAAGCTTCCGTGGCAGGCGCAGCTGCGCAAGCTCGAGGTCCGGCTGCGACCACTCGGCCGGCGGGCGGCCGAGCAGCACCGCCAGCGCATGTCGCGCCATCGCGAGTTGCTGGTAAAGGGGCGGCAGCAGCGTCTGATCGCTCGCGAGCTGACTTTGTGCGGTCAGGACGTCGAGCTTCGATACCGAGCCGTTGTCGAACGCCGTCTGCACGAGCCTGAGATTGTCGCGATCCTCCGCGAGCAGCTGCGCGGCCGCCCGGATCTCTCCCCGGGTCGTGGCGATGATGATGACTTCGGAGGTCACATCGCCCGTCAGCGTCAGTCGCGCCGCACTCAACTCGCTGCGTTGGTACTGCTCGAGCGCCTTCTGCTCCTCCACCGAGCGGGCGACGGCGCCATCGTAGTCGAGCGTGTAGCTCACATTCGCGCCGAAGGCCTCGTACGTGAAAGGCGGCACCGACGGAACCAGCGTGCCGAGAAACTGTTTGCCGTACTTCTGTCGGCCGCTCGAGGCCTGAAAACCCACCTGGGGAAGGAACCGACCGCTCTGCGCCGCCACCAGCTCCTGCGCCTGCGCCAGCGTGGCCTTCGCGGCGGCGAGGTCGAGGTTGTCGGCGAGAGCGCGCTGCATCAGCTCATCGAGCCCGGGCGAGTCGAAGAGCGTCCACCAATCCGAGACCGTCGATGCGCCAAGAAGGATCTGCTGTGCGTAGGGGCCGGCCGCGGGCGCGCGCTGCTGTGCCGCGGCGGCCGCCTTCCCGACCGGATGCGATTCCCCGGCCGCACGGTAGGCGGATGCCGCCGGGGCGCCCGGCCGGTGAAAGTTGGGTCCGACGGCGCAGCCGCCCAGGACCATCGCGACGGCCATCGCGGCGGCGATCGCGGACGGGGCGGCTGCCGATCGCATGCCATTGCGGCGCGCGTGCACGCTCATTCCAGCACCACCGGCTCCTCGGCGCGCCGGCGCCCGGGCCGCAGGAAAAGCACGAGGGGCAGCAGCGCCAGGGTCATTACGAACATCATCTTGAAATCGTCATTGTAAGCGATCATCTGTGCCTGACGCGTCACCATGGCGTTGAGTGCGGCGAGCCCGGCGGGCGCAGTGAAGCTGAACGGCGCGTGCAGCTGTATCTGCCCCCCGAAAGGGACGATGTGCGCCGCCAGGCGTTCGTGCATCACCTGCGTATTGCGTGTCAGCAGCGCCGCGGTTGCGGCAATGCCGATGCTGCTGCCGACGTTGCGCAGCAGGTTGAAGATCGAGGTACCTTCGGAGCGGTATTGGGGAGCGAGAGTGATGAAGGCCACCGTCGTGAGGGTCACGTAGGTGAGACCCGTGCCGAGACCCTGAAGGAAGGTGGTCGACCAGACCAACCTCTGCGGCATGACCGTCGAGTAGTCGCACATCATCCACAAGGATGCGGCGGTGATCGCGATGCCGGCGCCGATGAGCACACGCGCATCGATGCGGCCGATCAGCCGGCCCGCGACGTACATGGAGATGAAGCTGCCCACGCCCCGCGGCACCATGGCAATGCCCGAAGTGGTCACCGGATAGCCAAGCAGATCCTCGAGCAGCGGCGGCAGCAGCGCGAGCGTGGCGAACAGCACGACGCCGACGACGAAGATCAGCAGGTTGCCCATCGCGAAGTTCCGGTCCTTGAAGAGGGAGGGACTGACGAACGGCTCCGGTGCCGTCAGCGTCTGCACGAGAAACACATAGAGCGCCGCGATCGCCACTCCCGCCTCGATCCAGATCTCCGGGGAGCCGAACCAGTCCTTGAGTGAGCCGCGGTCGAGGAGGATCTGCAGCGCCCCCACGGCGAGACTCAACGCACCAAAGCCGAGGAAATCGAAACGCGACTGCCGCGCCTTCGTTTCGCGCACATAGGCCATCAGCCCGATCGCGGACAGAATTCCAAACGGCACGTTGATGTAGAACACCCAGCGCCAGCTGTAGTTGTCGGTGAGCCATCCGCCGAGCACCGGCGCGAGCATGGGACCCAAGACCACGCCCTGGCCCCAGAGGGCCATGGCGCGCCCGTGCCGCTCGGGCGGGTTGATGTCGAGCAGCACGGCCTGTGACAGCGGCACGAGCGCCGCGCCCGAGAAGCCCTGCAGCAGCCTGAAGAGCACGATCTGATCGATCGACTGCGCCATGCCGCACAGCATCGAGCTCACGGTGAACCCGATCACCGACAGGACGAGGACACGCTTGCGCCCGAAACGGCCGGCGAGCCAGCCGGCGAGCGGTGTCATGATGGCCGCCGCCACGATGTAGGAGGTGAGCACCCACTCCATCTGGTCGTAGGAAGCCGAAAGATTGCCGCCGATGTGCGGCAGCGCGACATTGGCAATGGTGGTATCCACGGCCTGCAGCACGGTCGCCAGCGTCACCGAGATGGTGACGAGTGTCCGGTGAGAGGACTGAGACGCGTCCATCGCGCGATCTGCGCCCGCTTCGCGGGGGTCAGCCCGCCGCTACGGTCGCGCGAGCCGGCCGGCTGTCGCTCGAGGCCGGCGGCGAATGCGTATCGACCGTGACCGAGGCGCTGAGACCCGAGCGCACCGGGGGCAGCTTTCCCTCGAGCCGCAGGCGCACATCGAGCCGCTGCACCACCTTCACCCAGTTGCCCGTGGCGTTCTCCGGCGGCAGGACCGAGAACTGAGACCCGGTACCCGGTGTGATGCTGGCGATGACGGCGTGAAAGGTGTGCCCCGGATAGGCATCGAAGCTGACGCTGGCGGAGTCGCCGGGACGCATGTGGGCGAGCTGATTCTCCTTGAAATCCGCTTCCACCCATATGTCCTGCGTCGAGACGAGCACGAACGCCGGGGCGGCGGCCTGCAGGTAGCTGCCGATCTGCAGGTGGTCTACCCCGGTGACGATGCCGTCACTCGGAGCCGCGATACTCGTGTAGGAGAGATTCAGCAACGCGCGATCGAGCGCGGCCTGAGCCTGCTCGACGAGAGGATGCGAGGCCACGTTGATATAGGGATTGCCGCCGAGCTGAGCCAACGCGGCGGTGATCTGCTGCCGTGCCGCCGCGACGCTCTGCCGCGCCTCGCTGAGTGCGAGTCGCGCCCGGTCCACCTGCGATTGAGACGAGATCCCGCTCGCGAGCAGCCGGGATTGGCGGCGGTACTCCCGATCGGCGTAGGAAAGCGCACTCTCTGCGGAGCGCCGGTCCGCGATGCGCTGTTGATAGTCGGCTTTCAGCGATTGTACCTGCAGGCGGGCGGCGGCGAGGCGCGCTTGCGCGGCCTCGACCGCGATGCGAAGCGGGCGAGCATCGAGTCGAAAGAGCCTCTGACCGCGATGAACCCGCTCATTGTCGTGGACGTCGATCTCGCTGACTCTTCCCGACACGTTGGCGCTGACCGCCACCTCGGCGGCGCGCAGGTAGGCGTCATCGGTCGACTCGTAGCGGCCGCTCGTCAGATAGACGTAAAGTCCGGCCGCGGCCAGCAGCAGCGGCACGGCCATCATGAGCGGCAGCCGCAGCCGCTCGCGCCGCGATTTCTCCCTCACCGTCGCGGGCGCGGAGTCGGGGCGTTGCTCCTCCCGCCGCGCCGGCTCACGTGCGGACTCCTGGGTTCGTGCGGGGACGCTCATCGCGAAGACCTCGCGGGCGGTGACCTCTCGGCCGCTATCGGCGCCAGGGAGGACAGGTTGGCATGCAGGCGCTCCAGGAGCTCGAGAAGCTTCGAGCGCTCCTCACTGGAGAGGCCCTGCAGCGCCTCCGTGCGGGTGTCGGCGATGAGTTGTGCGACGTGATCGAGTACCGGCTTCGCCTTCGGAGTGAGCCATAGCGTATGAGCCCGCCGGTCCGCCGGGTCGAAGCGCCGTTGCACCCAGCCGTCCGCCTCCATCCGATCGAGGATTCTCACCAACGTCATGGGGTCGAGCTCCGTCAGCTCCGACAGACGCTTCTGACTCACGCCCTGGTTGTTCTCCAGGTAAAGGAGTGCCCTGCATTGCACGAGCGTGAGGGACAGCGCCTGGGCGCGCTCTTCGAACCGCCGGCTGTAGCGGCGGCTCGTGTCCTTCAGCAGGAATCCGAGCTGGCGATTGAGGTCCATGGGAGGGCCGGCATTATCGTATATTTTGTTATTATATCATATCTGATGATATTACCGAAATCCATGCCCCCATCACACCTGTAGAATCCGTGGCATCGACCCCTTGTCGCCCGCGGCGCAAAGGAGCCACGGTCCATGCTCGCTCGCCGGATCTTCTCAGCCTTCCTCGGCCCGCTGATCGCCCTCTCGTGCCTATGCACGGCGGACGCGGCGGCGCCGGCGCCCTTCGTCCCCACGCCAGCCGGGCTTTTCGGACCGCTCTTCGTTCAGGTGCAGATGGATGCGCTCTTCCCCGACGGGAAAACCTTCGTCGACGCGGTGCCGAAGGCATCACCCCTGCTCATCATGCGACGCTACCGCGCGGCGCACCCGCGCTCGCACGCGGCACTGCTCGCCTTCGTGCAGCGCAATTTCTCGTTCCCGACAGAGGCACACACGCCACCGGCGCCGCCTGACAAGAGCCTGGAGGCGCACATCGCGAGACTTTGGCCGATCCTGACGCGTCAGCCGACGGTGCCGCCGCCTTATTCCTCGCTCCTTTACGTGCCCAGGCCGTACGTCGTTCCAGGAGGGCGGTTCAGAGAGTTCTACTACTGGGATTCCTACTTCACCATGCTCGGGCTCATACCCGACGGTCATCTCGACAGCGCTCGCGATCTGGTCGAGGACTTCTCCTACATGCTGCGCGAGTACGGCCACATTCCCAACGGTGCGCGCACGTACTACCTGTCGCGCTCGCAGCCGCCGGTGTATTACCTCATGGTGGGTCTGCTATCCCCCGATCCGGCGAGCTCATGGTCTCGGCATCTCGACGACCTCGAGCGCGAGTACGCCTACTGGATGCAGGGCGCATCGGGCCTGCATCCCGGACTGGCGCGCCGCAACGTCGTCGCCATGCCCGATGGCGCCATTCTCAACCGCTACTGGGATGCCTCCGACTCCCCACGCGATGAGTCCTACCGCAACGACGTGCTGATTGCGCGCGCCTCGGGCAGACCCGCCGCGCGGGTCTATCGCGAGATCCGGGCCGCGGCCGAGAGCGGCTGGGATTTCAGCTCCCGCTGGCTGCGCGACGGGCGGCATCTGAGCACGATCGACACCACCGACATCGTGCCGGTCGATCTCAACAGCCTTCTCTATGGACTCGAGGAGGCGATCGCGAGCGGTTGCGCGGCCCGACACGATGAGGCGTGCGAGCAGACCTTCGCCGAGCACGCCCGCCGCCGTCGACAAGCGATGGATCAGTACCTCTGGGACGAACGCGCCGGGTACTTCGTGGACTATGACTGGCGGCGGCACAGGCGCAACCCGGAGCTCAGCGCCGCCACACTCTATCCGCTCTTCACCGGCGTAGCCGACAAGCGCCAGGCGGATGCCGTGGCGTCCGTCACCCGAGCGCGGCTGCTCAAGCAAGGCGGGCTCGTCACCACCAACATCACCTCGGGGCAACAGTGGGATGCACCGAATGGCTGGCCGCCGCTGCAGTGGATCGCGGTCATGGGATTTCGCCGTTACGATCAGCCGGCGCTCGCACACGAGATCGCCCGCCGCTGGCTCGTGACGGTTCAGCGGGTTTTCGCCAACACCGGCAAGCTGGTGGAGAAGTACGACGTCGAGCATGTGCTGCCGGGCGGGGGCGGCGAATATCCTCTGCAGGACGGCTTCGGCTGGACCAACGGCGTGACGCGGGCGCTCCTTGGGCTCTACCCCGACCTGCGCCCGAACCGACCTGCGCAAGGCCACGCCGCCCGGCGCACCATGTTCGCCGATCGCGTGTACGTGGCCGGTAGGCGCGCGACGGACGCGAGGGTAAACTGATACTTATGGCAACGGGTTGGGCCGGCGACGGCGCAGTACAGGATCAGATCGACGCGACCGTGACGGACGGTATTCTGCGCGCGCAGAGCCGGCTGCCGCAGGGTCCGAGTCTCACTCACTGCGCCGATTGCAGTGCCGCGATTCCCGAGCCGCGCCGCCAGGCCATACCCGGCGTGCACCTCTGCCTTGCCTGTCAGGAAGCGGCCGATCGCGAGGCGGCCCACTTCAGCGGTTACAACCGCCGCGGCAGCAAGGACAGCCAGCTGCGCTGAGTGAAGCCCTGGTCCGAGGCCTGCGAGCGAAATCGCGGCCCGATACTCGAAGCGCTGCGGGATCATTTCGCCGACCGGCGTCGCGTGCTCGAGATCGGCAGTGGCACGGGGCAGCACGCGGTGCATTTCGCCGCCGCCCTGCCGCACGTGATTTGGCAAACCTCCGATCTCGAGCCCAATTTGCCGGGCATGCGCCTGTGGCTCGAGGAATCGGGTCTCTCGAATCTGCCGCAGCCGATCGCGCTCGATGTGACCGGTCCTTGGCCCGACGCTTCCTTCGACGCCATCTTCACCGCGAACACGCTGCACATCATGAGCTGGCCGCAGGTGCGCGCCCTTTTCGAGGCGCTTCCGGCGGTGCTCACCCCCGATGCCCTGCTTGCCGTCTACGGGCCCTTCAACTACGACGGCCGCTTCACCAGCGAGAGCAACGCCTCGTTCGATACATGGCTCAAGCGGCGCTCGGCACAGAGCGGCATCCGCGATTTCGCCGCCGTCGATGAGCTCGCGAGCGCGCGCGGATTCGCGCTCGTGGAGGATCGGCCGATGCCGGCGAACAATCGCACACTCATCTGGCGGCGGAGCGAGACTGGCCGCACAATCCGCAGTCTGAAGGCTTGACGCGTCGCGGTGACCACATCATGAGAAGAGCTCTCCAAGCGTTGCTGGTGACGCTCGCCGCGTGGCTGTGCCTCGCGCCGACGCATGCCGCCGATCTGCGGCAGCAGGAAGCTGACATTTCCATCGATTTCCGCCTCGTGCCGGATCAGACGACGCAGACGGTACGAGCGCAGGTCGAGCAGTTCCTCAAGGCCAGTGGCTGGACGCTCGTATCCGCCACGCCCGACCTCGAGACCCGGCTGCTTCACCCCAAGGTCATCAAGGTCGTATGGAGCAGCGGTTATCGCGGATACCGCACCAATCTCGACACGCCGGCGGGTCACGCGGTGATTGCCGCGGCCGAGGCAGCCTTAGCGGCCCGCGGCCTGACCGTCAAGTCGCCCGCAGCGCCGTGGTCACGGGCACCCGGGCGGCCCGTACCGCCGGCAGGATGCCGCCGATGAAGCCCATGACGAGCGCCCAGATCACGCCAGTCAGCACGAGGGCCGGAGTGACATCGAGCTTGAAGCTGTAGCCGAAGGGACTCGCGGAGAGCCCGCTGAAGAAGACCCAGGCGAGAGCCGCTCCGAACAGCGCACCGGGCAACGCCAGCAGCATCGACTCGCAGAGCGTCGAGGCGACGACCGTCCCCGGGCGAAATCCGATGGCGCGCAGGGTGGCCAGCTCGCGGCGCCGGGAATCGACGATCGCGTACAGGGAATTGACCGCGCCCAGCGTGCCGCCGATCGCCATGATGGTGCCGACGAAATAGCTGGCGAAGTTGAGGATCGAGTTGAGCGGCTTGAAAGTCTGAGCCATCACGGTCCGCTGCCGCTCGGCATAAAGATGCACGGCCGGATCGGCTTTGACGGCCGCGCTGAACGCCTTGAAATCCGCCGGCGAGCGCAGCATCACCTCGAGCCCGCTGTAGGCATCGCGGGAAAACACCGACATGATCGTGTTGACGTCGGCGAGTATCGTGCACTGGCCCTCCTGGCCTTCGCCGAAGTGCCCGACGATGATCCAGGGTATCCCATGAATCGAGCGCCTATCGCCGATCTCGAATCCGGAAAACATGCGCGTGCAGGTGTTGCTCACCACGAGCTCGTGCAGGCCGGGCTGAAACATGCGCCCGGCCGTAAACCGCATTTCCGGCCGGTACGCGGTGATATTGGGCGTGACTCCGATGAGCGGAACGAAGATCCGCCCACCGCTCCCGCGCCGGTGGCCGCTGATCGGGACCATCGACTCCATGACGACGATCGGCCGACCGTCCTTGTCCCGGCGAATGTAAGGGAGGTTCTCGACCGCGGCCGCATCCTCCCGCGAAATGCTGCCGAAGAGCGGTCGCTGCCCGATCTCCGCGACGACGACCCGGTCGTCGCGCACACCGCTCATCTCCTGCTGGCGCGCCCCGCTGCCCATCGCCAACATCGATACCAGCACACCGACCGCGCAGGTCACGCCCACGATGATGGTCAAGGTCGGCCCCTTGCGCTGCGCGAGCCCCGACAGGCTGACGGCAAGAAGCGCGAAAAACTGTCTGAGGGCCTTCACCGCCGCGCCTTAGCGCTCCGCCAGCGCCGTGACGATCTCGAGTCTCGCGGCCTGAAGTGCCGGAACGGTGGCGCTGATGAGCGCCACCGCGAGCGCCGAAACGAGCCCCATGACGATGATGATCCACGGCATCGAGACGCCGTGGAAAACCCTCGAGGCGTAGGGGAAGGCGCCTGTCGCCACGGCGAGCCCGGCGCCGCCGGCCGCCACACAGACGACCGCGGACTCGGCCAGCGTCAGGGCGAAGACCGCGCCATTCGGGAACCCGACCGTCTTCAGCACCGCGATCTCCGGTGTCCGCTCGCGCACCGATTGCATCATCATGGTCGCCGTCGCGAAGAGGAGCGCCGCCATCACTGCGGCGACCACGGCGCGGATGAGGAACTCGAGATTGCCGATGGACTGCAGATTCTCCTGCGCCATCTCCCGTATGGACTCGCTCCGTGTCTCGTTGGGCGAGTTCGCGAACCGCGCGTCGATGGCATCCGACACCGTCGCGGCGGCTCTCGGGTCCGCAATCAGCACATTGAAATGATTGACGGTGTCCTTGCCGCTCGCGCGCGCTTCGTTCCAGTAGTCGTAATTGATCAAGGTGTTGATATTCCCGCCTGAGATGTCGCTGTCCGTGAAGGTGCCGACCATGTCAAATGTCCACACGGTCGAGCCGTCGTGCTGCGGGACCTGGGTCATGAGCGGAATGCGATCGCCGATCTTCCAGCCGTACTTCCTGGCCAGCTCGGCTCTCACCAGGATGCCCGTTCGGGTGGCGCGAAAGGCTTTGATGTAGGCCGGGGAGATCGTATAGGTGAACGCCGACAGCCAGCCCTTGTCGGGTCTGACGGCGACGAGGACAACCTGCTGTTTGGGATTCTGATAGGTGGCCAAGGACAGATCCACCGGGATCGCCTCCTTGACCCCCGGCACGGACCTGATCTGCTCGAGGATCCCGATAGGCAGAGGCACGCCCATGCTGAGGCGGCTGTGGACGATGAGCAGATCGGCGCGAGCCGCGGCGATCGCGTGATCGACGCCGGTCTTGAGGCCCTGCAGCACACCGAACAGGGTGAACGCCACCGCCACCTGGAGGAATATCAGGATGGTGCGACCGCGCTTGCGCCAGATTCCCGACCAGACGAGCGGCAGATACTTCATGGGGCCCCGCTAACGCACCGGTTGCGGTATCGCCTCGCCGTCCTTGCGCGGGTCGGAGGCGCCGTAATTGACGCCTGTCTTGAGATCACGCAGTACCGCCTGACCACCGCCCATGACCGCGGAATAATCGCCTCGCAGCTCGATCCGATGTCCGCGGGCGGCGAGCGCCTTGCGAACGCCCGCCGGTATGCGGTCCTCCAGCGCGACGTCGCAGCCGTTGAAAGTCATCTTGGTGAAGCGCGGCGCCTCGAGCGCGGCCTGGATGTTCATGCCGAAATCGACGACATTCGACACGAACTGCGCGTGCGCCTGCGCCTGATTGAATCCGCCCATGATACCGAACGCGATGCGCTCGTCCCCGCGTTGCATGAAGCCGGGGATGATGGTGTGAAGAGGACGCTTGTGGCCGGCGAGCGCGTCAGGGGATGAAGGCTCGAGATTGAACAGCGCGCCGCGGTCCTGCAGCACGAAACCGCTGTGATCGGCCACGAGACGCGAGCCGAACTCCTGATAGTTGCTCTGGATCAGGGACACCATGTTGCCTTGGCTGTCCACCGCGGTCAGGTAGGTCGTGTCACCGCTCGTGCGCAGCGGCGGCCCCCCCGGCGCGACCTCGCAGTTCGCCCGGGCCGGGTCGATCAGGCCGGCGCGCAGCGCCCCGTAGCGCTTCGAGAGCATGCCCGCCACCGGGATATGGCTGAATCGCGGATCGCCCACGTAACGCAGCAGATCTGCATAGGCGAGCGTCTTCGCTTCGATCATGACGTGCAGCGCGTCGGGGGAGTTGTGTCCATATCTCGCGAGCGGAAACCGCTCCATGATGTTGAGCATCATGAGCGCGGCGATGCCCTGGCCGTTGGGCGGCAGCTCGTACACTCGCCACCCGTGATACGTGGTCGAGATCGGCTCGACCCACTGGCTCGAGTAGTCCGCGAGGTCCTGCGCCGTCATTGCGCCGCCGAGGCTGCGCGAGAAGGCGACGATGTCCGCCGCGAGGGGACCCTTGTAGAAAGCATCGCGGCCGCCGCGAGCCACGAGCTCGAGCGAGCGGGCGAGATCCGGGTTTCGAAACACTTCCCCGACGCGCGGCGCATGACCGTCGATCAGGTAAGTCCGGGAGAGATTTCGATCGGCTCTCAGTACCGGTTGGACTTCATGCCAGTACTGCGCATCCCATTCCGGTACCGGGAAACCCTCGCGCGCGTAGGCGATGGCCGGCGCAAGCAGGTAAGAGAGTCTGCGCGTGCCGAACCGCGCGAGCAACTTCGACCAGCCGTCCACGACCCCGGGCACGGTGACACTGTCGATGCCGAATTCCGGCATCCGGGTGATGCCTTTGCTCCTGAGGAACCCGATCGTGAGCTTCGCCGGCGACCAGCCGCTGGCATTCAGTCCGTACAACTTTCCTGACTTGGCGTCGTAGACGATCGCGAACAGATCGCCCCCCATACCGTTCATCATCGGCTCGACGACGCCCATGACGGCATTGGCCGCCACGATGGCATCGACGGCATTGCCCCCGCGCGCAAGCACAGTCGCGCCCGCCTGCGCGGCGAGCGGACTTTCCGCGGCAACGATGCCGCCGCGGGTGATGACCATCGAGCGCCCTTGCGATCGGTCCTGGGCCTGCGCTACCGGCAGCGACAGCCATGCGAAAGCGACGAGCCATGCCGCGCAGCGGCAGGCAAGCCGGCGTATCCGCGTGCGGGTCGACATCGCTTCCCCCGTCGTTCGAGGCCTCCGCTCGATAGCGAGGCAGACTACTGCCCGGCCGCGGCGGCGTCCAGCGCGCCGACCGCGTCTTTCTAACGGGTTGCCCGGCCGACGTCGGCGGCGGTCTGCCCGAAGAGGATCGCGCGCGACTCCTCGCTCACCGTCGCCTGAGTGTTGATCTCAGCCGCACGGGCGTAGGCGCGCACGGTCGCGGGTCGCTCCTTGATGCCGTTGAACCAGCGCTTGAGGTGCGGGAAGTCCTCCAGATTCTGCTGTTGTCTTTCGTACGGGACGATCCAGGGATAGGAGGCGATATCCGCGATGGTGTATGTCGGGCCGGCCACGTAGGGGCGATCAGCCAGCCGATGATTGAGCACGCCATAGAGGCGGTTGGTCTCCTTGACGTAGCGCTCGATCGCATAGGGAATCTTCTCCGGCGCATATTGCGTGAAATGATGATTCTGACCGGCCATGGGGCCGAGCCCGGCGACCTGCCAGAAGAGCCACTGCAAAGTCTCCACTTCACCGCGCAGATCCGCCGGCATCAACTTGCCGGTCTTGCGGGCGAGGTACAAAAGGATGGCCCCGGACTCGAATACCGGGATCGGCGCGCCGCCGCCCTGCGGGTCGTGGTCCACGATCGCGGGGATGCGGTTATTGGGCGAGAGGCGCAGGAAGTCGGAGCGGAACTGCTCGCCTTTGGCGATGTTGACCGGCACGATGCGGTAAGGCAGGCCGACCTCCTCGAGGAACATGGTGATCTTGTGCCCGTTAGGAGTCGTCCAGTAGTGCAGATCGATCATTCGATGCCTCCATCCCGCGAGCGCGCGGGCAACCGGGCTGGAAAGGGTAACGCCGCAGCGCACCCTCCGAAAACCGGCCTTTCGAGAGAGGCGCCCGAGTATAATTTGACCTCCGGTGGGCCCCGGAACTCACGCGCTCGGCCCGCGGGGAGGATTCATGCGCTTGCTGGGCAATATCATCTGGCTCGTCTTCGGGGGGTTCGAGGCCGGCCTTGCGTGGTGGGTGGCGGGCTTGTTGGCCGCCATCACCATCATCGGCATCCCCTTCGCGATTGCCGCCTTTCGCATCGGCACCTTTACGTTCTGGCCATTCGGCAGGGACATCGTCGACCGTCCCGAACCGCAAGACCGGAGACTCCTCATCCTCCTCGGCAACATTCTGTGGATCGTCCTCGGCGGCATATGGCTCGCGCTGGGACATCTGGTATTCGCGCTGCTACTGGCGATCACCGTCATCGGCATTCCGTTCGCCCTGCAGCACCTGAAGCTCGCCCGGCTTTCGCTCATGCCGTATGGCAAGGAAATCGTCGTGCTCAACCGTTAGCGGGGACTCGACCTATCTTTGAAACAGATCCCGCAGCCGGCTGAAGAACGACGGCGAGCGCATATGCCTCAAGGCCGCCGCCCATTTGTGCTCGGCGAGGAGCTTGCGCTGCAGATCCGCTTCCTCTTTCTTCATCAGCTCGAGGACTCTCGTGTCCTCGTCATCCTCCAGCCAGTAGCCGTGCTGGTTCGGGCAGAACTCCATTTCGAGATCGTAGAACCTGTAGCGGAACCTTTGTAGCAGCGCGGCGCACTCCGGGCATTTGTCGGTCGTCGGGCTCGAGCCAAACGCCAGGGTCCCCTTCCAGCGATCGCCGAAGTCGAAGACCTCGTCTTCGAGCTCCTCGAGCTCCTGATGCTCGAGCCACATTCCCTTGCAGACCTGACAGTAGTTGACTTTGAGCTGGTGTCTCACCACCGGGACCAGCTCCGCCGCGCATCGGGGACATTTCACTT
This sequence comes from Steroidobacteraceae bacterium, assembly GCA_049579785.1. Classification (GTDB taxonomy): domain Bacteria; phylum Pseudomonadota; class Gammaproteobacteria; order Steroidobacterales; family Steroidobacteraceae; genus 13-2-20CM-66-19. The sequence goes on along the minus strand of JBAUOO010000096.1, from coordinate 33,258 downwards.
GTGAATTCCTCCTTACCAGCCGCCGTCGATGAGCGCCCGCGTCTCTTCGACCGCAGCGCGCCAGATGCCGAGCATCGCCTCATCCGGCTGGCGATAACGGCCGCCGAAATTGCCGTCGCCGATGAATTCACGGACGGCGCTCGGCGTCATGGCACGCAGCCGCGAGGTATCGAGCATCGGCTTCTGATGCGCCGGATACTCGACGCCGGCGAGTCGCGTCCAGGGGAAATTCTCCATCCACGAGGCGTGCGAGGCAACCGGGTCGACGGCCTGCACCGCCTTCCAGGTCGCCGGCGCGTTCCACCAGTTGTGAAACTTCACGGAAATGCCGTCCTTCGCCGCGCGCCAATCGGCAATCGTCGACTGGACGGAAGAGTTGCCGCCGTGACCGTTGACGATGACGATGCGTTTGAAGCCGTGTGCTGCCAGGCTGTCGAGAATGTCGCGGATCAGGCGGGAGTAGGTGTCCACCGCCAGGCTGACCGTGCCCGGATAAGCCATGAAGTAGGGTGTCATGCCAAAGGGCACGCCGGGATAAACCGGCACGCCGAGGGGCTCGGAGGCCTCGACCGATACGCGCTCGGAGAGGATGTAATCGACGCAGAGGCTGAGCGCCGCGTGCTGCTCGGTGCTGCCGATGGGCAGCACCGCCCGATCGTCGCGCGCCAGATAGGCTTCGACCCGCTCCCAATTCATGTCCGCGATCTTCATGCCCAGCCCTCGCTGTGGAAACAGCCGCCCGCGGCAATTAAGCTGCGGCGATTGGCTTGCCGGAGCCTTGCAATGATAGCCGATCCCACCACGACCAAGCGCCATCCGAACAAGGCGTTCCTGGTGCTCTTCTGCGTCGAGATCTGGGAGCGCTTCGGATACTACGGCATGGCCTCGCTGCTCGTGCTCTACATGGTACAGCAGCGCCGCTTCTCCGACGCGCAGGCCGACATGGTTTGGGGCGCCTTCTCCACCCTGGTCTACTCGATGCCGATACTGGGTGGCTATCTCGGTGATCACGTGCTCGGCCTGCGGCGCACACTGGTGCTCGGCGCCGTAACGCTGGGACTGGGCTATCTGCTGCTGTCGGTGCCGCTTCAGTCCGCGCTCTTCCCGGCACTGGGCCTGATCGCCCTCGGCAACGGACTCTTCAAGGTCAATCCCAACAATCTGGTCTCCCGGTTGCACGAGGGCGAGCATTCCAAGCTCGACATTCTCTTCACCATCTACTACGTGTCGCTCCAGCTTGGGGCGTTCGTGTCGATTCTGCTCCTGCCATGGATCAAGGATCATCCCACCTGGCTCATCACCCTGGGACCGCTTCGCTTCGACAGTTGGCACCTCGCCTTCGGCGTCAGCGCCATAGGTCTGACGCTCGGACTGTTGAACTACGGCGCATTCCGCGACTACCTGCGCCCCTATGGCGCCGCGCCGGACTTCAAGCCGCTCAGGATACGGACGCTCGCCGCGGTGCTCGCGGTCTCGCTGCTCATCGCGGCCCTGCTTTCGCAGATCATCCGCTACCGCGCGGCGGCGGCGGTGGTCGTGGGCCTTTTCGCGCTGTTGATGGTCTATGTCTTCGCCCATTTGCTGATCACCGGCGAGCGCAGCGGCCGCAACCGGGTGATCGCCTGCATCGTCTTCACGCTCATCTCGATCGTTTGGGCAATCTACAACCAGCAGATTTATACGTCGCTCACGCTGTTTGCCCTGCGCAACGTCAAGCACTCCCTGCTCGGATTGCACGTCGCGCCGGCGCAGTTTCAGGATCTCAATCAGTTCTGGCTCGCGGTGCTGGCGCTGCCGCTCGCGTGGCTGTACGCGCGCATGGGCAAGAGCCGCCGCGGGGACTTCTCCATCGCGACCAAATACGCGGCCGGCCTGTATCTGCTCGCGGCGGCGTTTTTGCTCTACGCCGCGAGCGGCGTGACGGCGCGGGACGGGGTGACCTCGCCCGGGTGGCTGGTGGCCGGCTACGGCGCGCAGTCGCTCGGTGAGCTTTTGATCAGCGCGCTCGGTTTCTCGATGATCTCGCAGCTGGTCCCGGAGCGCTCACGCGGCATCATCATGGGGGGCTGGTTTCTCGGCATGGGCCTCAGCAATTACGCCGGCGGCGCCATCGCGGGTCTCGCGAGCATTCCCGCCGGTATGAGGCCGATCGAAACGCTGCCCATCTACACGCGACTATTCGCGGGGTTGGGGATCGGTGCGCTGGCCGCGGCACTCATCGCCACGCTGCTCGTGCCATGGCTCAACAGACTGGCGGCGGCGCCCGCGGCGGCGGCGCCGGCGTCTGTCGCGGATGCGACAGCGCCGGTTGCACGGCCCGGCCAGTAGGCTCCCATGACGCCCCAGGCATCTCTACCCGGGGATCTCGGGCTCCACGAGTCTCGCGAGGTTGCGCAGCGACTCCTGCCAGCCGAGATAACAGGCCTCGATGGGAATGGCATCGGGCAGACCTTCCTGCACGATGCTGAGCTCCGTTCCGAGGGCGACCTTCTTCAGCGTCACCGTCACCCGGATCTCACCCGGCAGACTCGGATCCTCGAATCTGTCGGTGTATCTTAGCCGCTCGCTCGGGACGAGCTCGACGTAGTGGCCGCCGAAGGAGTGCGCGCGGCCGGTAGTGAAGTTCCGGAAGGACATTCTGTACGAGCCACCGACCTTCGCCTCCAGGTGATGCACGGTGCAGGTGAATCCATTGGGCGGCAGCCACTTCGCCATGGCGTCCGGCTCCAGGAACGCGCGATAGAGCTTTTCGGGCTTGCTCGCCAGAACGCGGTGAAGGCGCACGGTGTTGGGCATGACCGGTTCTCCTTCGCTCAGACGCCCGGTATGGGCAGCACGGGCATGATCTCGACCGCATCGCCCGGAAAGATGGCAAAGTGCGGATGGTTCTCGAAGAGCCTGGCGGCGGCCTCGTGCGAGTCCGCACGCACTACCATGAAGGCGGCCATGTGATTGCTCGTATCCTCGATCCCCCGCTGCGTGACCTTCTTGGTCTTCCCCAGCGGTCCTCCCATGCCGAGGATGGAGGCGTGATGTTTCTCGGTCCACGCCTTCCAGGCCGCCATGCCTTCACGCTCCTTCGCGCGCCGCTCGGCTTCGGGAAGAGCATCCCAGACCGCTCGCCCGGGACTGCCTTTGCTGCCGAGGAAGACGGCGAGATAGCTATCGTTCGAGCTCATGAGGAAATCTCCTGTCGATTCGGCGGGTCCGAGCGGTTGCCGGGCCTCATTCACTGATCGAACGGGGTGGCGCCAAATCGACATCGCGGGCGCTGAATAGCGCGAGGCCGGTAAGCTCGGCGAGCCTCGCCAGGAGCCGATCCTGGAACTGCGCTTCGAGCGCATCGATCGCCGGTTTCTGCCGCTTGCGGTGATACCAGTAGCCACCACTTGATTTGGCGGCCGAATCCTCGCTGACGGCAAGCCAGGTCTGAGTGAGATGTCCCATCGTCAGATCGTCAGGGGCTCCGGGGCCGCCCATCCTGGTGGGGACCCAGCCCGGATCGACGGCATGGCTCAGCACACCGGGCCAGTGCCGGGCGACCGCGAAGGCAAGCGCGGTCAGATAGAGTTTGCTTTCCGAATAGGCCCGACTCGCATCCCAGCGACGCTCGACCCAATCCATGTCCCGCAGTGACGCATCGGCACTGCGATGCATGCCGCTGCTGAGATAGATGAGCCGATTCGGGCGCTCGATCCATGCGGTCAGCAGGTAGGGCGCCAACGTATTGACCGCGAGCGTCTTCGCGTGCCCCTCGGGCGTCGTTCCACGCCCCGACTCGAGGTAGATCCCGGCGTTGTGGATGACCGCGTCCATGCGGCCGATCTTTCGAACCTGCTCGGCAATCGACCGGGTCTCGGCGGCGCTGCTGAGATCGCCGATCACGACCCCTGCGCAGCGCGCGGCCAGCTCCGACAGCGTGGCGGCGCGGCCCGATGAGCGCGCGTGCAAAACGATTTCGTGCCCCTCGGCCATGAGAGTGCGTGCCGCGGCGAGACCGAGACCGTCGGTCGAGCCGGTAACCAAGACGCGACTCATGAGGCGCCCGGAAGAGCAGGGCCTGCGCTGCAGCTTGCGGATCCGCGCGGGGTAGGCACGTGCATGATCGGAAATTTACTCGCGAGACGTAGGAAAATCATCACTGCAGGGCATAACATGACCGCCGAGGGGAGGTTCCGCCGCGGCTCATGCCCAACGAGTTCTCACTGCCCGCTTCCCGCGCCGAGGCGTCAGCGGACCTCGTGCGCGGCCTTGGTCCGTGGCAAGCGACGGCCGTGGTCGTCAGCACCATCATCGGCACGGGTGTCTTCCTCGTGGCCGGACCCATGGCTCGCGCCGCTGGGTCGTTCCATCTCTTCCTCGTCACGTGGATCGCCGGCAGCGTCATCGCGCTCTGCGGGGCATTCTGCTTCGCCGAGCTCGGCGCGGCGCTTCCGGCGGCGGGCGGGCTCTACTGTTATCTCAGCCGCGGTCTCGGTCCCGTGTGGGGATTCATGTACGGCTGGATGCAGGCGGTTCTCGGCTCCCCGGTCGGGTTCGCGACGATTGCCGCGGGTTTCGTGCGATTTGCGAGCTATCTGCTGCCGCAGCTCGATGAACCCTGGCTGACCGTGCACCTCGGACACTTCTCCTTCACCCTCGCGAGAGCGCAGCCGCTCGCCGCTCTCGTGGTTCTGTGCATGACGGCGCTCAACTACCTGAGCGTGCGGATCGGCGGCGGTGTGCAGATCTTCCTCGGTTCGCTCAAGATTGGAGCCATCGGCGTGATCATCGTCGCGGCGGCCTTCTGGAGCGGCGGGGCCACGGGATCAGCCGCTCCGGCGGTGAGCCTCCACAGCGCCTCGGCGATCGGCGCGGTGCTTACGGCGATGGTGCCGGTCATGTGGGCCTACAACGGATTCCAGAATCTCGGTTGTCTCGGCGCCGAAATCCGGGACCCCGCGAAGAACATTCCGATTGCCCTTCTGGGCGGCATGCTCATCGTCGGCACGCTCTACGTGCTGCTGGATGTCATGTATTTTCATGTCCTGCCGTTGTCGCGCATCGCCGGCTCGGAGCACGTTGCTTCCGATGTCGTGCAGGTGCTCTTCGGCCGAAGCGGCGCCGCCTGGCTCACCCTCGCCATGGGGATTTCGGCCCTGGCGACGCTCCATGCGGTGATCATGGCCGAATCGCGCATCACCTACGCCCTGTCGCGCTCGGGACTGTTCTTCGGATTCGCGGGGCGGGTGCAGCCGCGCTACCGAAGTCCGCAAGGCGCGTTGCTTTTCCTGGGTTTGCTCGGCGCCGTTATCGCGCTCACGGGAACCTTCGAGCAGCTCTTTTCGCTCTACATCTTCGCCATCTGGATCTTCTTCGCGCTCGGGGCGCTCGCGCTCATGCGGCTACGCGCAACCGAGCCCGCCCTGCCGCGTGCCTATCGGACGTGGGGATATCCCTGGACCCCGCTGCTGTTTCTGACCGCCGCGCTCGCCCTCACCGCGAATCTGTGGCTCGATCAGCCGGTTCGCTCATCGATAGGGCTGTTGATGATCCTGGCCGGCCTGCCCTGCTACTACGCGTGGCTCGGCAGGAGCCGCAGGTTGGAAGCAGCGCGGGCAATCCCGATCCTCACGATCATCGCGAGCCTGTTGCTGCCGCTGGCGCCGCATTCGGTGTGGGCTGCGCAGCAAAAGCCCGCGGTTCGGATGCGCCGTACGGCCGCGGTTGCCGCCGAAGCCGACTGCAGAATTCTAATCAGAGCCGATCTTGCGACTCTCCAGGATGCGCCCACCCGGATCACCGCGGCGAAGTGGGTCGAGAGCCAGGGCCTCACGCCGCCGTATTGCCGGGTAAGCGGCTATGTGAAGCCGCAGGTGGGCTTCGCGATTCTGCTGCCCGGTGTGGGTTGGAATCATAAGTTCATCGAAATCGGCTGCGGCGGTGCCTGCGGCTCGATCGACAGCCAGGCCTGCCGCGATCCGCTACGCCGGCATTACGCCTGTATCGTCTCGGATGCGGGTCATCGCGGCAGCGGCGGCGATTGGGAGTGGGCCAGGGACAACCCACAGGCCAGGATCGACTATGGCTATCGCGGCGCCCATGTGACGGCGCTCGCGGGCAAGGCGCTGACGCGACTGTATTACCATCGGCCGCCGCGCGAATCGTATTTCAGCGGCTGCTCGACCGGTGGCCGCCAGGCCATGGTCGAGGCGGAGCGCTTTCCATGGGATTTCAACGGCATCATTGCCGGCGCGCCGCCGCTGAATTTCACCGCGAACTCGCTGGCGCAGCTTTGGGCATCTCTCGCGGCGACGAGCGCGGCCGGCAAAGCGATTCTGACCCCCGCCGCCGTGCTGTTGGTGCACCGGGCGGTCCTCGCCCGGTGCGATCTGGACGACGGCGTGCGCGACGGCATCGTAGGAAACCCGCAAGCGTGCGATTTTGATCCGGGCCGGCTTCTATGCAGGGCCGGTCAACGCAAGGGCTGCCTCATGGACCGGCAGCTCGCCGCGGTGCGAAAGATCTACGCGGGACCTTTCGCCGGGACCGACTCGCTTTCTCAGGGAGGCTACATGCCGGGATCGGAGTTGCAGTGGATCGGCCTTTACTTCTCGGCCGATGGCGGCCGGGGTTTTCTCTATTCGTACAACGAGGGCAAGTTCCGTTACGCCGCGTTCGTTCCCGATCCCGCGCCAGGCTGGCGGCCTGCGGATATCGATTTTCGAGCCGATTACCGGCGGCTCGGCATGACGGAGTCGCTTTACTCGGCAGCCAACCCGAACCTGCGCCAGTTCAAGCGCAACGGCGGCAAACTCCTCATGTATCAGGGATGGAATGACCCCTTCGAGCCGCCCGCGGCCACCACCCAGTACTACGACACGGTAGAGCGTCTGATGGGCGGTCGCACGGCGACGCGGAGCTTTTATCGCCTGTTCATGGTTCCCGGCATGGGACATTGCTCGGGCGGCGAGGGAGCCTGGGCGATCGACTATTTGACCTACCTGGAACGCTGGGTGGAGCAGGGCGAGCCGCCACGGAAGCTCGTCGGCTGGCATCTCGACGCCCGGGGAGCCAGGAGCTTCAGCCGTCCGGTCTACCCGTATCCACTACGGGCGAAGTACCGGGGATCGGGTGACCCCAACTCCGCGAGCAGCTTCGTCGCCGTTGCGGCGAAGTAGCTATTCTTCAGCGCCCCACGAACACGTCGTCGAAGGCGCGCGCAAACTCATCATTGCTCGTCATGCCGGGCAGGCCGAGCGCCGCCTCGAGGGTGCGCGCCGTACTGTAATGATCGTAACGCACACGGCTCACGTAGCCGGATTTAACCGTTTCCCGCGAACCGACCACGATGGTGGCGATGTGGTCATTCGCCGTGGTGCAGGATTCGTCCCAGGTGAGAATGAGCAGACTCCTCTGCTCACGCCACGAGGGAGCGTTGAAGAGGGGTTCGAGCGTTTGCCTGAGCCACTCGTCCTGGACCCGCAGGCTCCGTGGCGATCCGTTGCCCGGTAACTCGCCGTCATCGTAATCATCCGCCGCGAGCCACGCGAATGCCGGGGTGGTCGCGATGGACTTCAGGTCCCGCGGCCATTCGCGTACGTCGACGAGGTGGGCGCGACAGCGCCCGGGATTGCGTTGGATGTCGTCGAACAGAATGAACGGCGCATCGTCGGGCTCGTAGTACTTGTCGTACCGCGTGCTCGTATTGCAGGGCGTGCCCATTCCCTCCTCGTACGCCCTCCAGGTCTTCCCGGCCGCTTCGAGGAGATCGCCGAGGTTTCTCGCGGCGATGTGGATGTTGGGAAAGTACACCGGGCCCTTGACGAAGGTGTCTCCGCCGGCGATGGCGAGATAGTTTTCATCGCTCGGGTGATAGACGGCCTGATAGTTGGCCAGCAACGAGCCGCGGGAGGCCAGTGAATTGATGAAGGGCGCGTCCTTGCTGTCGCCGATGACCTGGCCGAAGTCGGTGTTCTCCATCATGATGACGAACACATGATCGAAACGGGGCACATGGGCCGCCGGAGGAGTGGGCGGCGGGAAGGGCATCGACGGGCTCATGTCCGCTCTCAATTCGGCGATATAGCTCGCGGCGGCGCCGGTCCTGCCATCGAGGCCGAGATGCAGCTCGAGGGCGACCGCACCGCGCGGGATGTCTCCCGCCACGAGTCGCGGCTCGAACCGCACGGACCCCTGGCGCACAGTGGCCGTGGGACCGCGGAGCACGAGCGGCGGACCGAGCGTATTACCCGCGACGCCGAGGAACTCGGCGCTGAGCGTCGCGCGCGCGCGCCCGTGCCCCGAAGCGGCAAACCAGGCGGACAGGCTGAAACGGCGAGATGCGGATGAGTCGGTACGCAACGAGATCCTCCTCTCGAGCGTGCTCGCGCCCCAGGGACCGCTCGCGATCACGACCCGCGGCGCGGATCTGCCGGGCCACTTCGCCCGCAGCGAGCTCGCGCAACGCAGCGTCGGACTGCCCGCGACGATGGTCCAGCCGGGAACGGTCGTCGCGGCTTGCGGATCGGCGGCGCAGCGAGAGGCCGGCGCAAAGCGCAAAGGGTTCGAGAGCCTGCCAGGGGTCGCGCAGGCGCTGACGAGCACTGCGGTCGCCACCAGAACGGCAGCCCATCGCAGCGCCGGATGCCTTCCGCTCAGCATGCGCGATAGAATCGCATGGACTGCTCGCATCTGCAGGTGAATTCGAGGTCCGATGTCATGTCGCAGGAGGCTCGAGCAGGTCTTCGCCCCGCGTATCTTCGGGCGCTGGAGGCCGTGCGCGTCGGACGCTTTCAGAGCGCGGAGCGGCAGCTGCGGCAGATCCAGCGCTCCAGCCCCGGAGAGATCAACAGCCTGCATTTGCTCGGGGTGGCCCTGCTGTCACAGGGAAAATTGGCTCCCGCACTCGAAATCCTCGAACGTGTGGTCGCCGCGGCGCCGCTGTTCGCTCATGCACGCGTCGATCTCGCGCGCTCTTATCGTCGCGCTGGACGCCTCGAGGCGGCGCGCACGGAGCTGCGACGGGTCCTGAAGGAAAAGCCTTCTCTCGAGGCCGCGTGGCTCGCCTATGGCGATGTCCTCGTGGACATGGAGAGGTTCGCGGATGCGCGCTACGCGTTTGAGCAGGCGCGCCTGCTCGACCCGCATCGGCAGCGCATCGAGCAAGCGACCGCCGCCCTCGCCGATGCCGACTACAGCTCCTCTGAAGGGATCTTCCGTGAGGTCCTGAAGAGCGATGCGAGTCACCTTGCGGCGCTCGCCGGTCTTACGGCCGTGGCCATTCGGGCCGGGAATACGCGCGACGCCGAGCGATTGCTCAACCATGCCCGCAACCGCTCCGCTCATCACCCGCTCTTCCAGCGCGCTTGGGGTCATACCCTGCTGGTCGGGGAACGCCTCAGCGAGGCGGAAAGCACCTTTCGCGAGCTGCTGAAACTCGAGCCGGATAACCCGCAGAACTGGTCGGCGTTGGGCTCGGTGTATATCAAGCTCTTGCGTCAGGGGGAGGCGCTGTCGGCCTATCGGGAGGCCGCTCGCCTCAATCCCTCGCAGGCCGGATTCCGGCTCGCCATCGGGCACATCAACAAGACGCTGGGGCGGCGCGCGGAGTGCGAGGACGCCTACCGGGAGTGTCTGCGACTGGATCCAAAATACGCCGAGGCGTACTGGAGCCTCGCGGATCTCAAGAACTACCTCTTCAGCGATGCCGAGCTCGCCGCGATGCAGGAGCTGCTCGTCTCGCCCGCGGCCGGCACCGACCAGGCGCAGATGCATTTTGCCATCGGGCGCGCCTACGAGCAGCGCGAGAACTACCCCAAGGCGTTCAGCCACTACGCCGAAGGTAATGCGCTGCGCCGGCGGAGCTCGCCGTTCTCGATCGAGAGCTTCGAGGCCAAATCGCGCCGCATCGTCGCCTGCTGCGATTGCGAATTCTTCCGCTCCCGCGCGACGGCCGGCCATCCCGATTCCGCACCGATCTTCATCGTCGGGCTGCCTCGATCCGGCTCGACGCTCATCGAGCAGATCCTCGCGAGTCACTCACAGGTCGAGGGCACGATGGAGCTGCACAACATCCTCGCGATGGTGCGCGAGCTCGACCACCTCGATTCCAATCGGGACAGCTACCCGCAAAGCGTCCGTGCTCTGTCCACGGATGAGCTCACCGCCCTGGGCCGCCGCTACCTCGAGGAGACGCGCGCCGTACGATCCGGCAAGCCCCGCTTCATCGACAAGATGCCCAACAACTTCAGCCATGTCGGCCTGATCCACGCCATCCTTCCAAAGGCGAGGATCATCGATGTGCGCCGGCACCCGCTGGACGCCTGCTTCAGCAACTACAAGCAGTACTTTGCCCACGGCCAGTCCTTCAGCTACGACCTCGAGGATCTGGGCCGTTACTACCGATGTTATCTCAGCCTGATGGACCACTGGGATGAGGTGCTGCCGGGCAGGGTGATGCACCTTCAATACGAGCAGCTGATTCGCGATCCGCAGGACACCGTCCGGCGCCTGCTCGAGTACTGTGACCTGCCCTTCGAGGCTGCAACACTCAACTTTCACGAGAACCGCCGTCCCGTGCGCACGGCGAGCGCCGAGCAGGTGCGCCAGCCGCTGTATGCCTCTGGGGTGGGCTACTGGAAGCGGTTCGCGCAGGAGCTCGAGCCATTGCGAGTCAGTCTCGGGGACTGCCTCGAGCGCTTCGCCGCCTGGGAGTGAGCCAGAGCCCTACTCGGCCAGCACCCGGTCAAGCGCTTCGATCAGCCGATCCATCTCCTCGGGCGTCGTGTAGTGCACGAAGGAGACGCGGACCGCGCCCCGCTCCGGATCGACACCCATCGCGCTCAGCAGCCGCACGGCGTAGAAGTTTCCGGCGCCAACCATGAAACCGCGCTCGGCGAGACGCGTGAGCACCTCGGTCGGCTCGATTCTCCGGGTCACGAACGAGACCGTCGCCATCCGCTCGCTCGCGCGCGCGGGTCCGAGCAGTCGAATGTCCTTGCGAGCCTCGAGATACCCGAGCAGCTTCGAGAGCAGTGGTATTTCCGCCGAGCGCAACAGCTCGCGAACGCGCTGCGCTCGCGAAACGCTCCCGGTGCCGTGCTGCTCGGCAAGCGCGTCGAAGTACTCCGCGATCCCCCGGGACGCGGCGATCTGTGCATGATCGGGGCCGGCCGGCACCAGGCGCTTGAATCGCTCAGCCGCGTTGAAGTAATGACCCTCGTTGCCGAGCCGCTGCACGAGCTCCGGCCGCACCACCATCACGCCCTGGTGCGGACCGAAAGTCTTGTAGAGGGAGAAGAGATAAACATCCGAGTTCAGTTGCCGGATGTCCGGCAGGCCGTGGGGCGCGCCGGACACTCCGTCGACGACCGTGAGCGCGCCGGCCGAGCGGGCGAGCGCCGCCAGGCGCGCGACCGGGTTGATGTGCCCGACGATGTTCGAGGCATGTGGAAAGGTCACGAGACGCGTGCGCTCGGTCAAGAGGGGCTCCAGGCGCGCCGGATCGAGGAGACCGGTCTGCGGATCGACCTGCCACTCCTTCACCACGATTCCATGCGCGGCCAGCCGCCGCCATTGACCGGTATTGGCTTCATGGTCCTGGTTGGTGACGATGATCTCGTCGCCGGGCTCGAGCAGCGCCCGAAACGCCTGCGCCAGCACGTAGGTGTTCTGCGATGTCGAGGGGCCGAACTGCACCTCCTCCGGTGGCACACCGAGGTACTCCGCGAGGCGCGCCCGTCCGGCATCCATCCATTCGCCCGCCTCGCTCGAGGCGGCGAAGGCGTAGTACGGCTGGACCTTGAGCCGGCGGTAGTACTCGCTCAGCAGCCGGATGACGGGCCCGCAGGCATACGAGCCGCCGGCGTTCTCGAAGAACGCCTGACCCCGCAGAGTGGGTTCCGCGAAAGCGGGAAACTGGCTGCGGACGAAATCGAGGTCGAGGGCCTGTCGTACCGTGCTCATCGTCCCATTATGCCACCGCCCGGCGGCGGACCGGCCAGGGAGCGCGCGCGGCGCTTCAAAAACTGTAGCTTGCCCTCAGCCCTATCACGCGCGGCTCGTTCGTGGTCTCGCGGCGATCGTAATTGCCCGTGTTGACCAGGATGATGGCGTCCGTGTTCGTCAGATTGCTGATATACCCTTCGAGGCTCCAGGCGCCCCCGGAACCGTTGATGCCCAAGCGCACATCGGAGATGTTGTACTCCGGCTCCAGCACCCGGGATGAACCCGCCCTGGCGCCGAGCGCGGGATTGGACAGCGCGCGCAGATCGCTCCACCGATCGCCCTTGTGGGCGATGTCGTACTGAATGAACCCGTCGAGCGCCCCGCTGAGGGGCCTCTCGTAACGGAGGTTCGCGCTGTAGCTGAAGTAGGGAACGAATGGCAATGTCTCGTTCGGTACGATCATCTGCGTGAGCACGCCGGAAAAGTTCGGCTGTACGCTGACCAGGCGCGAATCGTTGTAATTGGCCGTGGCCTCCAGGGTGAGGCCCTCGATGATCCGGTAGGCGACATTCGACTCGGCACCGTAGATGCGGGCGGTGCCGAAATTGGCGTTGAAGGTCGTCGGACAGATCGAGTCGTCGAAGATCGGCGCTTGATAGCCGTTCCAGCGCATGTAATAGAACGCGCCATTCCAGCGCAGCCGTCCCTCGAGAGAAGTCGATTTCCAGCCCACCTCGAAGTTGTTGAGCGTATCCGGCTCGTACGTGGGCGGCACGCCGTTCTGGTAGCAGGACGGTGCCACCCCGGCGTTGCTGCCGCCCTGGCGATAGCCCTGACTGAAGGTCCCGTAGAGGAGCAGATTCTGGCTCGGCTTGTAGGAAAGACTCGCCTTGCCGCTCAGCTTGTGCCCTTGAACGGCGGTCAGGCCGGACGGGGCTTTCGGCGTGTAGAAAAATCCCGCCCACAGATCGCTCGCGCTGTAGTGCCAGTCGAAGTACCGCAGCCCGACATCGATGTTCCAGCGCTTGGTGAGATCGAAGCTCACATCGGCGAATTCGGCCGTGTTCCGCGAGTCGTTCCGGCTGACGCTGCTGTACCACTCATGGGGAAGCGGCGCGGCGGTTCCCGTGTAGTAGTAGCTGTAATATGACAGCGCGCTCTGATACGCCTCGCCATTGGGCTGCATCCCCGGCATGAGATAGTAGGTATCCCATGTCTGCTTGGTCTGTTGCCAGTAAAGGCCCCCGAGCCAATGCCACCGGCCGCCCGGCTTCGACTGCAGCCGCAACTCGTGTGACCATTGCGACGTCCACTGATCGTACGTGTAGTACATGTTCGGCGCCTGGCAGCCGCTATACGGATCGGTTCCGCCCTGGACCGTGGGGCCGGTCTGACAGGTCAGACTCTGCAGCAGGGCCGGCGAATTCTGATAGGAATCGGGAAACGGGTTGTACTGGACGTACTCGGAGTATTCGGTGACGTAATGATACGGATACTTCCAATATGTGCCGGCATAGACCAGATCCCCGATGCCGACGTCCCCCTGGACGTTCAGATCATAGTCCGTGAAGGAATCGGAGATGCTCTCAGGCCCGAAATGCGCCACCTCGCGCAGCCCGTAACGCAGCGGATCCTGCGACCACGAGCCGGCGGTGTTCTGGCGCTGATAGTTCATCGTCAGGACGGCATTCCAGGAATCGCCGATCTTCTGCGCGATGGCCGCGCGTCCGCCGTACTGCTTCTCGGTGTTGTAGTCGTTGCGGGCCCACGGCGCATTGGTGGAAACGACCCCGTTCGCCCAGTCCCGGGTCGCGAGCACGTTGTCGATGAAGCCGCCCGTGCGCACATCGTAAGCGGACAGCCGCACCGCCGTGCTGTCCTCGATGAGCGGTATGTTGACGAAGGCCTCCTCAGTGGTGTTGTTTCCGCCGTGGTCGATCGAGCCGTAGTCCACGTCCGTTCCGGCGCTGAAGGCGTGCGCATCGGGCTTGTTGGTGATGATGCGAATGGCGCCCGACATGGCACCGGCCCCGAAGAGCGTGCCCTGCGGACCATCGAGCACTTCGATGCGCTGGATGTCATAGAGGTGCAGGTCGGGAATGTAGCCGTAATAGCTCGTGGACGCGTCGTCGAGGAAGTATCCCGTGGTCGAGAGGTTAGAGGCGTTCGCACTGCTGCCGTCGGACACCCCGCGGATGTAGAACATCTGATCGGTGGGCCCGATGCTCTCGTAGGAGACCGTCGGCATCATGCGCACGATATCCTCGAAATGCGTGATGCCGAGATTCTGGATGTCGGCGGCAGTCAGGGCCTGGATGGTCTCCGGGATGCTCTGCAGGTTCTCCTCGCGCTTGGTCGCGGTGACGATCACTTCCTGGAGAACCTCCGGTGCCGGAGGCCCGGTGGTGCTCGCGGGGTCGGCGGCCAATGCCGGCGGGATGTGGCCCGCGGCCGCGCCGTAGAGCGCCGCGGCGACGGCCAGATTGATCGGGCGGATGAGGCGCGGCCGCGCGGCGCGGGCACGCCACCCGGAAGGCACCGTTCGAGCTTTTTTCATACGCCCCCGTTGCGCCTCGCAGCTCACTTTATATTATATAGTCGATAATATAAATTGGAGGGGCGGGTGTCAATGCAGGTACTCATGCGCAGGTCGATCGCGGCCGCTCTCATTGTGGTGCTGTCCCTGAGTCTCACCCCGGCTCGCGCGAGCGAAGGTCCATCACCACCGCAGTACGGCTTCACCATGGAGCGAGCCGGCATCCCGATGCGCGACGGCATCACGCTCGCCGTGACGCTCTACATGCCGAAGGGAGCGCCCCACGACACTCGCTTCCCGGTTCTACTCAACTATCTGCCCTATCGCAAGGACGACGACGAGGCGCAGGAGCAATACGGCCTCTTCAGTTATTTCGCGCGCCGCGGCTTCGTGGGGGCCGCGGTCGACATCCGCGGCTTCGGCGAGAGCGGCGGTGTACCACCGGGGCGCGAGTACTCGGCCGAGGAGCAGGCCGACGGAGAGCAGGTCATCGCCTGGCTCGCCCGACAGCCCTGGTCGAACGGCAAGGTTGGAATGTTCGGCATCTCGTGGGGCGGTTTCAACTCCATCCAGATGGCGATGCGCAATCCGCCCGCGCTGAAGGCGATCGTGGCGGTGGCCGCCACCGAAAAGCTCTTCAAGGAGGACGTGCACTACATCGACGGGATCTTCCACGTCGACGAATTCGAGCTGACCATGGATCTCGGGCAGGGTCGCAGCGGCGCCCCCGATTACACGCTCGCGGAGAATGTCATCGGACCGCGCATGAACTCCAAACCGTGGTCACTCACCTACCTGGAGCATCAACGCGATGGTGCCTTCTGGCACAGCCCGGAGCGGCCGCTGTCGTCCATCCACGTGCCCTGCTTCCTGATCGGCGGCTTGCACGATGGGTATCGCGACAGCATCCCACGCATGCTCGAGCAGGTCTCCGCGCCGGTGAAGGCTTGGATCGGTCCCTGGAATCACGCCTGGCCGGACGACAGCGACTACGGACCGCTCCATGGGTGGCGCGAACAGGCCGTACGTTGGTTCGATTACTGGCTGAAGGGTCGCAACACCGGTGTTCTGACCGATCCGAAACTCACGATCTACCTGCAGCACTGGTACCCGCCCGGACCCCAGGATCAGACCATACCGGGGGTCTGGCGCGCCGAGAGCGGCTGGCCGCCCCGAGGCGCCTGGCATGAGCGACTGTATCTGCAGCCCGACCATGCGCTGCGCGGCAAGGCGCAAGCCTCGGGACGGGATCGATTGCGCTACGTGCCGTCGGCGGGCGCGGAGGACGGCATCTTCTGGTGGGGAGATCTGCACCCGGACATGCGGCCGTTCGATGCCTACAGTCTGGTCTACGACACGCGTCCGCTGTCGCACGACACGGCCATCATCGGCTTTCCTCGTGTGAGATTGCGAGCCGCAGCCAGCGCGCCGCTCGCCGACTGGGTCGCGCGCCTGGAGGACGTTGCCCCCGATGGTCGTGTGACGCTCGTGACCGGCGCGGCCCTGAACGGCGCCCAGCGGCGCTCGATGGCCGATCCGCAATCGCTCGTGCCCGGCAGGTTTTATCGGTTCTCCTTCGACCTGCACCTCGCCTCCTATGTGTTCCCCAAGGGACATCGCATCCGGCTCGCCCTCTCCAACGCCATGTGGCCGACGCTCTGGCCGACGCCTTACTCGATGGACACGACGGTCGAGCTCGGTGGAAAACAACCATCCTGGATCGAATTGCCGCGCGTGCCGCTGCAAGGACCGGCGCCACCGCCGTCGCTGCTCTCGCCCCCGGCCCGGGTCGAGAGTCCGCCGAACATCACCGGCGGGGGTTTCGACTGGCCGGGATCCTACCGGATCGTGCGCGATGAGAACGGCCATGCCCGGGTCATCTGGCAGGGCGGATACGACGTCCACTATCCCTGGGGCACCTTCCGCGATGCGGAAAAGCTCACCTACTCGATCGACGATGCGCATCCGGCCGACGCCACCGACATCGGCGAGATCACGAACGTGCAACACGTCGGTGCTCACACCCTGATCTGGCGTGGTCATCTCTCGGTGCGCAGCGACGCGCACGACTTCTACTACGAGTACACGCGCAGCCTGATACGCGACGGCAAGCCGGTCATCGTGCGCACATGGAAAAAAACGATAGCGCGTGATCACCAGTAGCTCGACAGCCGGCGGGACCCCTCTACCGCGGGCGAAGGCCGCCGCGCTCGCCGCGGGCCGGGGACCGGTACTGTCAAAGCTCGGGCGCAGCGCATGCCCCGCGGAGTACAATTTTCGACCTGGAAGTCCAGGGGATTCGCCATGTCACTCAAGGAGTGGATCCAAAAGGGCCGGGAGCTCGGCGCAAGCGACCTTCATCTGGAGACCGGGACGCCCGTCGTTTTCCGGATCCGCGGGGAGCTGAGTCCGTTCGGGGAGCCGGTCGGTGCAGGCCGCCTGAGCGAAGTGAGCCGGGAGTTGCTCGGAGCGCAGGCGTGGAGCCGCTTCCTCGAGCGTGGCTCGGCCGATGTTTCGATGGTCGCGGGCGGGCTGCGGTGCCGCGTGAGCCTCTTCCGCACCATCCGCGGGACTGCGATGGCGGTTCGACTGCTCGCGCCGGCGGTGAGTGATCTTCGCGCCTGCAACCTGCACCCGGACCTGCGCAAGCTGATCGAGGCAACCAGCGGCCTCGCGGTGATTTCCGGTCCCACGGGCAGCGGCAAGTCCACGACCCTCGCCGCCCTCATCGAGGAGATCAACACCTCGCGCGCGCGGAACATCATCACGCTCGAAGCCCCGCTCGAATACGTCTTCACCAACCGCAAGTCGTTCATCCGCCAGCGCGAGATTCCAACGCACTGCGCAAATTTCGAGCAGGCGATCGTGGATGCGCTGCGGGAGAACCCGGATGTGCTCGTCGTGGGCGAGATGCGCACGCCGGAAGTCATTCGCCTCACCCTGAATGCCGCCGAGACCGGACATCTGGTGCTCGCCACCATGCACTCGGCGACGTGCGCCGAAGCGCTCAATCGGATCTGCATGTCGTTTCCGGCGGAGATTCAGGGCAGCATCCGCGCCCAGCTCGCCGATGCGCTGGTCGGCGTGGTGTGCCAACGACTCGAGTTCCTCGAGCCTGTCCAACTGCGCGTGCCGAAGTGCGAGATTCTCTTCGGCAGCTCGGCCGCGAAGGGCACCATCCGCTCGGGCCAGATGAGTCAGATCGCGAACGTCATCCTCTCGGGTGGCGAGGACAGCATGTGGACATGCGATCGTTACCAGCGCTGGATGGAGCAAAAGTCCGATTGGGTTCGGCCCACGGCGCGACCTGCTGGCGCAGAGACCTCGAAATTCGTCAGCGTGCCGAAAACCCTCGCGGCCGCGCCGAGCGGGAGCGGGCCCTCGCCGAGCCCGGCGAGAGCGGCCGAGGCCGCCTCGGCTTCGACGACCGCGACGGACTCACCCACCGAGATCACGATCAACGAGGACATCGATCTCAACGAGCTGGCCGAGCTCGCGAGGAAAGTCGAGGAGCAAACCCGATAATCGCGTTGCCGCAGGCGCACGTCGATCGGCGCATGGCGCCGGTGCCCGAAACCACTCCCCGCGCTATGGCCATTCTCCGATCGAACCTGATGCTCCGATCCGAGCTTGATGGAAGGGCGGGGTTGCCGCCCGGAAATCAGGTAACCTGCTGATAATACTAAAGTTATCATCCGCTTAAACCGCTCTGGAGTCCGTGGAACCTGCGCCGGATGGGGCACCGGGCCCATGCACGAGTGCGTTTAGACCCAAATTGCGATTAAATGCGGGGAGGAAGGGGATTGCAGTGGCGTGGGAACGCCGATGAGGGCGCGCCGCGCGTCACTGCCCGCGGCACACTGAAGACAAACAATAAGAAAAGCAATATGAAACCCCAGAAGACAACGGCTCGACCATCGGTCGACCTCGACGCAACCGACGAGTTTCCTCTCCTGGATGCGGCCGCCTACGAGGCGGAAGTCCTTTCCCGGGAACGGGCTGGATCATCCGATGGCCGGGAAACCTCCACTGAATCCGATTCCTCCACGGCCGGATCCCCTGCTGCCGAACATCGCGTGCCCAGCGCCGCGCCCCCCGCGGCCGACTCGGATGACATGTTGGCCGTCGAGCACTGGATCGCGCAGAAGACCGAGGAGCTGCGCGCTCATCATGAGGCGATGAGCATTGCCCAACGTGAGCGCACCGCGGCTGTCGCGCGCGCTGATGAGCTGAGTCGCCAGCTCACCGAGCTGAGCACGAATCTCAAGGATCTGGACGGTCGCGAGCGAGCGCTTGCGCAAGCGCTGACCGGTGAGCAAGGAAATGCTCAGCGTCGCGCCGCCGAGTTGGATGCGGCGCGGTGCGAGGCCGCCCGGCTCGTGCAGGAACTGGCCGACGCACGTGCCGGTGAAACACAGCAGGCCGCGGCGCTAGCAGCCTCCGGAGCACTCCTCGAGCAGCGTTCCGCAGAGCTTGAGGCGCTGCAGCGCACGCACGAGGCTCTGCTCGCGGACCGGCAGCGCGCAACGCACGAGCTTTCCGAGCTCGAAACCCGTCTTCGCGACGGCGCAGCTCGCGAGCGCGATGCGCAGCGCGCCATCGAGGCGCGGGACCACGCTCACGCCGAACTGACTCACCGCCTTCAACACGAGACCGGCTCCCGCGAGCGCCTTGCTGCAGAGGTGGAAACCCTGCAGGCTCAGCTCGCCAACTGCCTCGAAAGCCTCCAGAGTCGCGAGTCGTACCGCGCGATCCACGAGAGCATCGTCCAGGAGTTGGATGCCGAGCTCGCCGCCGCGAGGCTCTGGAGAGCCGAGCAGGAGGCGCGAGCCGATCAACTCGGTGCCGAGCTCGAAGCGCGCGCTGGGCGGCTTCAGGATGCGGTCCGGGAGCGAGACGAGGCACGACAGTTACATGACACGGAAATCACCCAGCACGCCGCCGAGCACGGCGAAGGCGAGCAAAAGCGCAGCGCGCTGGAATCGCGACTTGCCGAATTGACCGCCGAGCATGCCGATTCGTGCGCGCGGCTCGTTGCGATGGAGGCGACGCTGGCAGCGGCACAGCAGCGCGCGCAGACCGAAGCCCTCGCAAGCGCGACCGCCGCCGAGCGGCAGCGCGAGCTTGAGTCTGCGATTGCATCGCATCAGGCCGAGTTGGCCAACGCGCGACTCGAGATCGAGCGCAGCCGTGCTCTACTCGAGGACCTGACCACGGTGCTGCTGAAGAGCCAGACCATGTTCTCCGACCAAGGCCGGCTGCTCGAGGAACGAGAGGCTGCGGCCAGCACCATGGCCGCGAGTCATGCCGAGCAGAGCGCGCTGATCAAGACGTTGCGCGGACAGATCGAGGAGCTGACCGCCCGACTGGCGATGCCGGAAGCGGAGCGGCGCGCTCTGCAGGAGAAAGTCGCGGCACTGACGAAGGAAGTGGCGGAGAGTGACTCGCGCCTGACGCGTCTCGAGTCGATGAATTCGGAGCTGCGCGCCATGGTAGGGCAGCTGGATACGTTACTGGCGGAGCGCGACGCCGAGCTCCAACGGGCCACGCAAATCGCCTCGATGAACGCCTACGCCCTCGGGCGGGTGCAATCAAGCATCGACGAGCTCGGCCATATACTGACCGCCCCTGACAGTGCCTCAGCCCAGGCTCAGGTGAGCATCCTGACACGTATCGGCAGCGGCCAGAACCGCAGCGTGGTGCTGCGCGGACGGACCACGATCGGCCGCGATCGCGACAACGACCTTCCGCTCGCAGCGCGTTCCGTCAGCCGTCATCACGCCGTGCTGATCCCCGCGTTCCGAACTGCATTCGTTCAGGATCTGAGCAGCACGAACGGGGTGCTCGTCAACCAGCGTCGCGTCCGCTGCGCGCGGCTCGAGCACGGCGATGTGATCACCTTCGGCGAGGCGCGATTCCGCTATACGGTAACGCCGGCGCCCGCCGGCGCGGTTTCTACAGGGTCAACCCCTTCCGGCACAACACGTGGATCCTTGAAGCACGCGTCCTGAGGCCTTGTTGCGGCTGGCCCGGCGAAACACAACCGGCGCGACCGCTCCGGCGGCATCTTTCACCGACCCCCGGGGCGGGCCAATCCCACGCATCGAGCGCCAGTGTCGGAGGGCTAGTGATCTGCCCTGATCCAGGCTCGTGCCTCGATGGCCTGACTCGTCGGAAAGACGCTCAGCCTCCCTGGCATCATGAACCGGAACGCCCCGAGCGTGAGGCGGAGCCACTGCACATCGGTGACGACGGCGACTCGCTGCCAGCGCGTCAGGTGCTCGAGACCGATCTTGAAGTCCTCCCAGGCGGCTCCGGCGTCGATTCCGGTGAAGGCGGACCCGAGCTCATAGTAGAGCCGAACCTTCTCATGCTTGGCGAGCGCCTGCTTCACCCGAGGGATCAGCACCTCCTCATAATCCTTCCTCGTGATTTGCCCTTCGGCAAGAAGCGCAACGATGGGGTCAGGAAAATCCTCGAGTATTCTGATCATCTTGGTTCTCCACGTCATCGCGATTCGATGCCGATCAGAGCGCTCGCGATGGCGAACAGCAGAGTTCAGCCGACTTGCGAGATCATCTGCCGGACTCATCTCAGCGGACCATAGGGAGTTCCCGAAGTCATCTGCAGGCGCCCCGAGCGCATGCGGCGCGGTTCTCGGTGCTGACGGGGCTTAGGATGCGCGCGGTGCTGCAGCTCACCTGGGATCGCATCGACCTTCGCTGCCACTGTCGAAGGCGGCCGTCAAGGTTTTGCGACAAGTCAAAACCGCGCACAGCGAAAAGCAGCGAACGTACGCCCCCGCCTTCGGGTGCTGGTCAAGCGCATCCTGTGCAAGTACGGGTATCCGCTGGACAAGCAGGAACGCGAGACAACAGCTTCGTGCTCGAGCAGGCTGCGGTGCTGTCGGAGGGGCTGGGCCGGGAAGGGAAGGAGTTGGATCATAGTCAAGGTGTCGATGCCTACTACGCGACACGCTTTCGATGAACGGCTTCCCAGCCCCTGCAGGCGAGACCGATGTAGGCTGGGATGGGCTTGGCGCCCGTGCTGTAGTAGATGATGGTTCGGCGCGTCAAACGTGCGGTGCGATTTTTCGCTCTCCAATTGCCGCGGCGTCCTTTCCACGGAGACTAATGTCTGCAATTTGAAGTACGGAAGTCAGGTCAAGAACGGCGGCCTTTGCCGGGTGCCGACCGATGCGATTTCCAAACGCTCAGTACCGGCTCCTGGCCGACATTTGCCTCTCGCCTCATCGCGACGGGTGTTTCCCGCAGCACGCTAAGGCATCGATCCCACTGGGCGATGACTGCCAACGGCGCTGTTTCGAGTTGGGGGTGGAGCTCTCCCGGGATTGGCCGGGCATAGCTCCGGGTGCACTGTGAAATCTCCTGCAACCGGGGCAGAATACCGAGCAGACGCGGTTGTACTTAGGACGCTCAGGAGCGATGTTTTTGCGGCGCCGCGAATGGGCGCTATCGACCCCTATGCGGAGTACTAAGTCGCCCGTGAGACTCACCGCGGCGGCCGCTCAACTTCTTCGACGCAGGGATATCGGTTGGATAGTTGCCTATACGGGACTATTATGCCGAGCATGCTACATTCGTGTTGGAAGACTGACGTACGCGTCCTGGCGGTCGCTTTCGCTATGTATTTCGGCCTGGCGGCGGTGAGTGTAATGGCCAAGGCACCCGACCCTGAACAAGCTCTAATCGTGCACTTTGACTACGGAAACACCCATTGGTCACCGTTCTTCGTATTCGACAAGCAACTCGATGCCGCCATCGCGAAATCCGGGACCGGCGAATACGACGGCAACGAGCTCGCTGAGGACGGCTCGGACGGGTCCCTTTTCTTTTATGGCGCCGACGCAGACAAGCTCTTTGCAGTGGTGAGGGGCGAACTCGCCAGAGCTCCCTTCCTAAAGAATATTCGAGTTACGCTTCGGTACGGTTCAGTTGACGACCCGAAGGTTCGAGAAACGCATATCCGTCTGAAGCCATAATGTTCGGCCCCCGAGCGTGGCAGTTTCGTCTGACCGCTGCGGAGAAGGAAAAAGAAGGCACTGACGGGCGGCTATTGGCCGGACACGGGCGGCTTGAGCGAGCGACTTCGGAGGGCAGCCTGCGTGTCGGTGAGCGGCGCGTTTCGATCAAGAGGCATCGACCGCGCCGACACACTCGGGCTCGGCGTGACGAAAGCCCCGCTCTGGCAGGACGAGCACGAGGACGGCCGAGATGAGGTACAGCGCAAAGATCACGGCGAACGTCGCCACTGGGCTTTTGCCGGCGATAAGCGCGATCGCGAAGGTAGGAATGAAGAAGCCGCCTCCTGTCTGCAAAAGGGTTACGATGCCCCCGGCGCTGCCTCCGTAGGTCGTACCGATCTCGTGCAGCATGACAGGGAGCGGTAAGGTGAGCGTCAGCATCCCGTTCGTGAGAAAGGTGCCGAGTATTACGCAGATCCAGGTCGTCGGTCCGAAAGGAACGGCGAGCGCCGCAAGCAGCAGTGCGGCTCCCACAACGATCACCGAAGCGAGCCAGACCCTGATGCCGGGTATCCTTCGCAGGATCACCGGCACGATGGAGCAGCCCAGCGCCGCACCCAAGCCCAGAGGAATGCCCAGAAGCCCGGCGTGGACCGGACTTACGCGCTTCAGCTGAACCAATGCGCCGGGCAGATCACCCGAGGTGCCCACGAACGCCGCGAAGAAGAACAATGCGGCGATGCCCGCGAGCCACACGTGCCGGTTGCGCGCCGCGATGCCGATAAACTGGAAAACCCGCTGGGGCGCTGGATCGGGTTGCCCCGAGGGCTTCGCCCTGAATCCGACGAGAAACCACACGGCGGAGGCGGCGAAAAGCACCCACGCGAGCGTGAAGACCCCCCTCAGAGACGCAAAGAGGGGTGCGGTCGCCTCCCCTAGACCGACGCCGAGTCCTGCGCTCGCGATGAACACGCCCATCGCGAGCGGCATGTGCTCGGGCTTGAACCAAGTGCCGAGAATCTTAGGGCCGAGCGCGTTGACAAACGCCATCGAAAAGCCGAAAAGGAGCATCCAGGCGAAAAGGCTCACGAAGCCCGAGGAGGCGTAAGCCCGGCCGATGATTCCGGCGCAACTCGCGACGAGCAGCACGCTGCCGACCGTTCTCGTCCCGAACCGGTCCGCCATCATCCCGACGGGGATGCCGAACACGAAGTTCATGAGAAACGGCGCGAACGCGCACATCGCGAACTCCATGGGATCGAGGCGAAGAGCGGATGAAAGGCTCCCGATCACGCCCGCAAGTTGGAACTCCGCAAAGTTGGTCATGAAGAACAGGAATGCCATGATCGCGAGGATCATCCATCGATAGGTGTCTTCACCGTGGCGAGTCGGGTTCATATGGATCATTTGTCTTACGAGTGCTTTCGACCCATCCATTGCCGAACAGCCTGAAGGGTGTTGTCAAGGGCCGCTTCGAGATCCACGGCGTACACGGTGCCTTGGAACTGCGGGAGGAAGATGCCTTCCTCGGCCCGCACGTTCTTCTCGTCCTCCTGCAGGGCAGCCTGCTGGGCCGCGATATCGGGATAGCTCACCATCGCCTGCTGGATTAGCGCGTCGAGTTTGACTGAGCCAAATAGCGTCCACCATTGCGCAGACAGGCCACGGCCGAGGTCAAAGCGCTGCGCTTCGCCGCCAGGGCCCCTAACACCGGTGGACGCGGTGCGCGCCGGCAGAGCCTGGTAGGTATATCCGTCCTGCGTGGGTGGGGCCGGAGCCCGGAAGTTTGGTCCGACCGCGCAAGGGGATAGAGCAAGTGCGCTCGCACCGGCAATGACACTGAGCGCGACGTGGGTGTACGCCCGGGTCCGGAGGAGTGGTTCGAGCGAGGTTCGCTTGCGTGACATAGTTCCCTTAGATGGCGATGCGCGTTCTGGACGCCGCCCACGAGGGACGCATGCAGTTTCGACTTTCCGTCAAGGTGCCGGCTTGCTGCGGCTCAAGGCATTCTTCGCAGTTCCTCCACGTCTGACGTCTTCAACAGCACAGTTTCCGGCTCTTCAACCAGCCAAGAAAGATATTTAATCTTGGAACTCCATTTGTGACCCTTTAAAGTACAAGCACCTACGGGACGCGGCCGCGAACCTTCCGTCAAACTGCTAATGCGAAGGCGCCTGCAGCGGATCGATCAACTTCAATGCGGCGAACCGCCGGAAATCCTTGTCGGTGGAGCATAGCGTCGCTCCCTGCTCGAGGGCTACCGCAGCGAGGGCGGCATCGCTGACGAGAGGCCCGCTGACCTTGGCCTCACCCACCTGCTCGCAGAATAGCGGCCAGAATCGTTCACCGTACCCGACCGCGATGACGTTCGGATGTTCCAGCCACTGCCGGGCGATGGCGCATGCAGTTTCACTCGTGAGAGGCTTGTTCACGGCGCGAGAGTTCGTCGCGATCCGCACGAATGCAAGAATGCTCTGCCACGGAAGGGCGACGGTTTCCTCCGCGTCATTGAGGGCGCTCTCGAGCCAGGCTCGACACGCCGCGTGGTGCGGAGAATCGGCGTTGTAGGCATACAGGAGGACGTTCGCATCAAGGAGCTTCACCGGTGCTCTTCTCCTTCGGTTTCCTCCAACAGAGTACTGATGCGATCGTAGGAGCGCCCTGGGATCGGCGGACCCAGATGCACGGGCTCTACTCGGAACGGCCGGACGGCTTGCGCAGCTCGCCGCCGGGCGAGCCCTGCTCGTAGGTATTCGTTAACGACAGTCTTGAAGGGCCGGCCCGTGCGTCGGGACTCGGCCTGAAGCCGCGCGGCAATATCCTCGTCCAAAGTCAGGGTTGTTCGCATAGCATCAAGATGCTATCATAGAAGCATCATGATGTCCAGCCGCGCCAGCGATTCTTGCCATGGACGTTGACTGCGACCGTGCCCGAGACGTCGACCGCGTCCCCGATCCATCCTGGACGGCTCCCTTTCAGGAAACACATGCTGGGACTGACGGCCAAAGAAGTGTATCGCGGCTGGCTGAAGCCCGTTAAGGCCGATGGCCTGACCCAGAGTGCCCCGGACTTTGCGCTGCGCGCACCCTTCCCGCACCGGATCCTGTTCGAAGGCAAGTATTTCCCCAGCGGCTCGCTGGATTACGCCCAGGGTCAGCTGGCAACCGATCTCTACCAAACATTCTTCTACCGTGGCCTTGCCCACATGCCGGCAAAGAAGACAGGCCGACCGGACTGGAACTATGATTACTCCTGCCTGCTCGCATTCGACGGGTCTGAGCGTGATCTCGCTTTTTGATGGGGCACCGAGCCCGCTATTTGAGGGCGTTCCCGGTTCCCATTCCCACACTCTGTAGAGAGATTGGGAACGGGAACAGCGTGCGAGCGCGGATTGGGCGACAGCTCGGAGAAGGAGGCTGTGACGCTGGTGGCGGCTGGGATCTGGCAAAGGGCCGTCCGTCCCTGAGGGAGTCACGCCGGCTCCCGGCCGGCTCGCTGCCGCCCCCGCCCATTGAGCCAAGGGTCGGCAAGAGCGCTCGCCTCCCGGGGGGGCGCCCTGCTACGGGCGCTCTGGCACCTCTGTTGTGTTGATACGCGCGAGGCGGTAACCGTCTGTGTCGCGCACGAGGTGACCGGCGCGGGTGAGCGCGGTGAGCCGCTCGTGCAAGGTGGCGTTGCGGACACGGCAGAGTGAGCGCAGCTCGGCGAGTGGCAACGGCCGTTCCGCACTCTCGAGCGCGCTGGTGATGCGTTCGTCGAGGGAGCTGGGCGGCGGGACGTCAGTTGCGTTGGACTGGACGACTGCGAGCGCGAGTGCCGGGCCGTGTTGCTGCAGTTCGAGCGGCAGGCTCGGCGGGGATGGGGCGGCACGATGTTCGACAGTCAGGGTGAGTTGCCCGGAGGGCTGGCGGCGCAGATATAGGTTCGAGTCACCCCAGGCGTGGAACTCGGAAGAGCCCCGCAGCGCCTGTCCGGCGCGTATATGGCCGGAGGTTTTCTTGGCGTGATGGACGAGAAGCACGGCGAGGGCGTGCCGGCGCTGCAGCTCGCGCAGGTACGCCAGGAGCGGAGCGACCTCGCCGCTGGAGTTCTCATCGATCCGATGGAGTCGGACGAAGGGATCGAGGATCAGGAGTTTTGGCTTGAGATCGGCGATGGTGCGCTCGAGGGCGTCGCGGTCGGCGGGTAGATCGAGGCGCACGGATGGGGCGGTGATCACCTGGATGTCGAGATCCTGCAGCCGGCAATCGGCGGCGGCGCAGACACCCTCAAGCCGGGCGTGCACGATGTGCAGGGCGTCCTCGGCGGCATAGAGCAGCACGCGGCCCGGGGCGGCGACGGGGAAGCGCCGCAGGGCCGGCGCCCCGGAGGCGACTGCGACGGCAAGATCGAGGGCGAGGAAGCTCTTGCAGCACTTCGGCTCGCCCCCAACGATGCCGACGGCCTCGCTGCTCCAGAGTCCGGTGACGAGCCAGCGTTGTTCGGGCGCTCGACCCGAGAGCTTCCAGGCGGGTGTGATCGGCAGCGTGCTCACCGCTTGCGTCCGACGACCTTCAGCTGAGTCGGGGTTGGGGCAGCGACGGTTTCGAAGAACAGTTGCTCGTCGATCTGCCGGGCCTCCCGTTGCGCGGCAAGCGCCAGGAGTTCCCCGGCCAGGTTCATCAGGGCGCGCAGGTTCCCTTGCGCATGGTCGCAGAGCGTCGCAATGAGTTCCGGTGTCATCAGCTTCGGCGCCCCCGCCTTGGCGAGGGCGTGCTGCAGGCACTCGCGCAGCTCCTCGGGGGTGGCCCGATCGAGCGCCAAGCGTACGCGCATGCGCGAGTTCAGCGGCAGCAGCTCATCACTCCTGAAGCGCTCGAGGAGCCGCTGATCGCCAGCGAGCACGACGGTCAGGAGCAGATGCGAGTCCAGGCGCGCCGAGGACAGCAGGCGCAGCTCCGCGAGCACGGTGACAATGACCTCCTGCGCCTCGTCCACGATCAACACGGGGCGTGAGAGTGCGGTGTCGATGTGCGTTTGCCAGCGACTGCGCAGCACCTTGGCGCCGGCATGGCGGTTGTGCGGATGGAGCTCGACGCCGAAGAGCTCGCCCATCTCGCGGTAGAAGTCGGCGAGGCCCGCCTGCGGCCGGGACAGTATCCCGACCTGCACGTCGCGCAGGTTCGAGAGCCGCTCGGTGAGCACGCGCAGCGTCGCGGATTTTCCTACGCCTGGCGAGCCGGTCACGAGCGCGAAGCCGCCCTCGTCGATCAGCTGCTCGACCCGCCAGCAGAACGAGTCCACGCGGGGACTGAGGTAGAGTGCATCGGTCGGGACCTCGGCGGCGAAGGGGTTCCATTTGAGGCCGTAGAGCGACAAGAGTTTTTTGTTCATGGATCGTCTTTCTCCTCTGGGGGCTGTTCGTCTTTGGGAAGGTACGCGGGCGGGAGGCCTGTGGCCGCCTGTTGGTTCAGGAGCTGCTCGAGGAGCGGCGCGAGGCCGGTGGCGGTCGCCGCCACCGGCGTCTCGTTCCCCGCAGCTGCATGGGCCAGCGGCTCGAGCGGGGCGCGCAGCCCCGAGGCGTTGCGCTGCTTGTCCTGCGGATAGAGCCGGCAGAGGATCCGTCCTGAGCGCTCATCGATCAGGTGCACCTGGGATAGATCCCAGCTTGCATAGCGCACCGTAAGATCACGCAGATGACGGTAGCGGCTCGGGACCTCGAAGCGCCGGGCGTCGATGACGATCGTGCCGTCGCTCACGCGCTGCGTGCGCTGCTCCGTGCGGGTGAAGGCGAGCCGCAGGGCTGCGCTGTCGGGGCTGCGACGTAAGACATCGGGGCCGGCGAGGAAGCGCTCGAGTGGGGTCTCACCGGTCTCTGAGTGCGCGGAGCGGTTGTACTCGTACTCGGCCCAGGCCTGGGTGGCCTCGTTGAGCCGCTCGAGCGTCAGGTCGGCGACACCCTCGAGCATCGCCATGAGGCGTCCTTCGACCCGGCCCCATATAACTTCACACTTCCCGTTCTGATAGGGACTGTAAGCGAGAGTTGTTTCATGGAGGATGCCGAGCCGCGCGAGTCCCTCGGCCACCTCCGCGGCGAGATTGGCCGCACCGTTGTCGCTGAGCGCGGATCGCGGTAGCCCGCGCTTGAGCAACGCCTGAGTCAGACCGTGCACCACGTTCTGCGCGTTTTCAACGAGATACCACTGCAGGTGACATACGAGGCGGGAGCGGTCATCGATCGCACCGAACAGTACCGGAGTAACCCACTGCCCGCGTGCGGTCAGCACCGGCCGGGAGCTCACATGGCAGTCCCAGTGCCAGAGGGTGCCCACGTACTGCGCCTCGTAGCTGCGCACCTCGCAGCTCATCAGGCGCGCCTCGGCCCGCAGCGCCCCGGCGGTATCGCGCGTGGTCAGTCGCCGGCGCTTGCGCCAACCCTGGCTTCGGAAGAAGCGCCGGATACTCGAGTACGAGGGTACCGGCTTCAGTGTCGCGTTGCGCTCGCTGCGGGCGCGCAAGTTATCGTAGTGAAGTTGGGTCGACCAACTGGGGTGTGCCGCGTACTGTGTGCGCAGCGCCTCGCGGACTGCGAGGCTCACCGAGTCCTGCACGCCGGCGTCCGAGCGGACCTTGCGGCGCAGAACGCCAACCGGATCGCGGTTCTCCCGTCGGGCTTGCCGCAGCCAGCGCTCGATCGTCGAGAGGCCAAACCGCACCGGCTTGCCGCTCACGGGGTGGCGCCAGGTGCGCGCGGCGAGCGCCTTGAGCTCGCGCTGCAACTCGCCGCGCTTCGGCGGCGCGGCGAGCAGTTGTCCGATCACGGAGAACCGTAACTGCGCCCACCGCTCGTGGGCCGAAGGGTCTTTCGGCTTGCCCACCCCTCTCTCCCCTGTCTGCTTCGGATGGGCACACCGTAATCGCGGCCACGACCGCTCGCGACGGGCATCCTCTGCGGGCGGCGGCGGCGCCCTTATGCAGCGTGCACAGCGGGGCTCCTGGTACTGATCGGGGATAGCCAGCGCAACAGCGCCAACAGCCGTTCGGCGCAGGTGCCGGCGAAGCGTTCCAGGAGCGAGGCCGGCAACTCCTCCACCACCATCGGCGGCATCAGTGTCCCGACAACCCCACGCCAGAAGCGTGTCTCGGGGAGCATCTCCCGCCACCAGCGCTGCCAGCGCATTACGGTATGCCGGCTCACCCCGACGAGATCATGCAGATAGCCCATGCGCGCCGGCGTCGCTCCGCAGCGCATCGCCGCGATCAGCACCACGACCGCGGACACATACACCTTCGGACCAAGGAAGCGCACCGAGGGTGGCATGCGGCGCTTGCGACACTCCCGGTTCGCACAGCAGAAGCTGAAGCGCATGCGATACTCCGCGCCTACCCCTGCCGGCACACCGCGAGGCTTGCGGGCAAAGTGCCCGACGTGCAGCGCCGCGCCGCACACCCGGCAGCGCTGCCTCTGCTCGGTGGCGGCCAGATCCTCATCCACACGCAGCAATAGCCGGTAAAATGCCGCATCGTTCAACACCTGCTGATACATCGCGCCCTCTCCCCACTCATGACCAAGCCTGGACGTAATGATCCCTGTCCGTGCGGCAGCGGGCAAAAGTACAAGCGCTGCTGCATGCAGAAGGATCAGGAAGCCGAGAGCGCAGGGCTCAAAGCGGCGGCCGAGGCTCGCGCCGCCGCCGCACGGCAGCATGCCCACGATCACGGCCATCACAAGTGCGACTTCTGCGGAGATCTCCTCGAGGATGACGGTGACGAACTGACCCGCGACTCCAACGCGGTGATCGACTTGGTGCACGAAGGCAAGCTCGATGAAGCCGAGCAGGCAGCTCGGGCGCTCCTTGAGCAATACCCCGAGGTCCACGACGGATACGACCGCCTCGGGATGGTCTACGAGGCGCGCGGCGACAAGAAGGCGGCCGCGGACTGCTACCGCAAGGTCATCGAGTTCGTCCGCGCCCATCCCGACCAGTACGAACCCACCTTCACGGTCACCTTCGAGCAGATGGTCGACGAGCTCGACCCGTCGCCGGCCGCCTGATCAAACCGACTCCGCCAGATCAAGATGGCTGAGGGCGTCGCGTCCCGTTCCCTCATCAACCGTGATCAGAACAGCTGGGCTACGCCCTCAATTTGAGAGCGTATGCTCAGGTCCAGGGACGGTACATTCCGTCAGGCCTGGTTGGACCTGAGCCATGCGATCCGGAAGAGCTTCTGGGACACCGCCAACATCTACGTCATGATCCTGCGGGACTGACTAAAACAGCCTCTCTAGAAGACTCACAGAACAGATGAGCAGACGGAAAGTGCCGGCCGTAGGGGAGTGGACGAAAAATGAGTAGCGACAGCGATCACAATGAGGAGAGCCCTGTAACTGAGGGAACCCCGACAATCGGCCGACTACGGGTGGCCATCGCGTGTGTCCAAGGAATTGTTGCTTGGCTACTGCTTCGCTTGGTCGCACCCACCGATTACCTATCAACTGCTCATCCTCATGCCCTTTACTGGTCTGAGCGCCATCCGATGGTGTTTGCAGCTCTTGCGCTCATCACGGGCTACGTGCCTGCGATCGCAATCTTGGAGCTCGGGCGCATGCGGCGCACGACGCTGTTCCCTTATCTTGGCCTGGTCGCCGCGGCGTTGGCCGGACTTGCAGCTTACGATATTTGGCGCGACCCGCTGCAATTCGGAGTAGGCCACGATATCCGAGTATGGCCTTCCTTTCAGCTCGGTCTCTGTGCAGCGCTGGGTCTATTCATCATCAATCAGCTTCTTGAACACCGCGAGCGGGGTTACGCGTTCTTCACGCATTATGCGACCCACTTTGAAGATAGCTGGATGCGAGGCTTTCAACTCGTCGTTTCGCTGACTTTTTCGCTTTTGGTATGGGGCCTGCTCAATCTGGGAGCTGCACTCTTCGGCCTGATCCATGTCACATGGTTCGAAACCATGATCGAGCACAACTGGTTCCGCTGCCCAATTTTGGCCATGGCGTTCGCTTCGGCCATACACATTACCGACGTGCGGCCGGCATTGCTCAAGGGCATGCGAAATGTCGTATTGACACTGCTCGCCTGGCTGCTGCCGCTCATTGTCGCTCTCGGGGTCGGCTTCCTCACCGCGCTGGTGTTTGTCGGGCTCAAGCCTCTTTGGGCCACGCGTCATGCGGCATCAATTCTCCTTTGGGCCTCTGCGCTGACAGTATTTCTCCTTAATGCGGCCTACAAAGATGGCGACCCTTCCACGCTGCCGGTCGGCTTTATTCGGTGGGCGGGTCGGGTGGCGGGGCCGACCGTGTTTCTCCTTGCATTGCTTGCCTCATATTCCATAGCGCTGCGCGTGGAAGAATACGGGTGGACACCTGATCGGGTATTTTCCACAGCTATCGCGCTGGTGGCGCTGATCTACGGGGGCGGATACGTTTATGCCGCGATCGGCCGCGCACGCTGGCTCGCATCGCTCGAGGTTGTCAATGTCTCCGCATGTTTCGTGATCCTCGGGATTCTCGCGCTCCTCTTGACGCCTGTGGCCGATCCAGCCCGCTTGTCAGTCGACAGTCAGCTCTCCCGGTTGGCGCGAGGAGAGGTGTCCTCCGGGAACTTCGATTATCAGTTTCTGCGGTTTGACAGCGGCATCTTTGGACGAAAGGGTCTCGAACGCCTCGCCCGTTCCACAGATGCTGATGTGCGTTCGCGTGCAGCGCGCATGGAGGTGGCCAAGAGCGAGGAATATTTCCAAAAAGGCGAATCCTCCGCCCCTGCGACGGAGCCCCCCTTCTCCCACGCAACCATTTACCCCTCTCGTGCAGATCTGCCCAAGGACTTCAAGGGCTCGGATTGGTCATTGGCACCGGTCTACGGTATCAATTGTCTCGAGAACGGCGGAGCCTGCGAGATTTATGTCGTGCCCTATGGGAGTAAAGGGAGTACGGCTGTGGTTGTGCGCGAAACGGAAGGGGCTATGGCCGACAATTCATCCGGGGATGTCTTTCAACGCGACGCAAGCGGCAAATGGGTATACACCGGCAGTTTCAATCATCTGGACTGTCCGGGCGTTCTGTCGGCATTGCGGCGCGGTGAATCGAGCGCCGTATCCTCGGAGCATGAGGATCTTATGGCTGACGGGGTTCGGCTCGAATTCTCAGCGGCCAGACCTGCAAACGACACGTGTCAGGCGGCTCGAGTAAGTAATCAATCCCGGCCGCCGCACTCGCGCGATGCCGTAGCGCCGTCACATATGGGGCCGGCATTTGGACAGCCCGGTGGTCCGTAATACGCAGTCACCTCTTCGAAGTGGCCGCTCCGCCGCTTGCGTCGGCCTTACGATTGCTTCACTGAGTTTGCAGTAGCCACTGCTGAGCGAACGAGTATGTTGAACATACCCACGTGCCCCGGCCATCAACGCCCCGCTCGAGCCAACCAGCCGGTAGTGGGGTACATTTCGGGCACAGCGAAAAGTAGCCACAGTGATAAGTGCTTGATTTATGGTGGAAAGGGAGGGACTCGAATCTGTCTCGCAAGCTGCTGATTGTATAGGTGTTTGCTGATGCGACTGCCCGGACTTGCCCCTATTTCTGCCCCCCGATGCAACGCGACCGGATGCGCTAGGGCGCCGTTGGAAGGAAGCGATCCTGAAGCCCCCGCGGCCGGCGGGGGATCGCCTCTCGCGGAGCTGTTCGCTTCGAATCGCCGTAAGCACGCCGGTATCCGCGTTCTTCCGCCAGTGATCTGATCGGCTGATGCTCTCGGGTGCGGCGCTTGGCCGCATGCCGAGGGCGGACGATGAACGACGAGAAGCGAGGGGAACTGACGCTGGG
>JBAUOO010000095.1:0-24967 GCA_049579785.1 Steroidobacteraceae bacterium | reverse complement strand
AGGCCGGGCTCTGCTCCGGGTCAGGCAGAGGATCGACGTGTCCGCTGCGATCGCGCAGCTGCACGACCGGCCCGTGCGGGATGAAGAGGCCCGTCAGCGCGGTCGCCTCGGGCAGATAGCCGCCGCCGTCGTCCCGCAGATCGAGCAGCAGCCCGTCGATGTGCTTGCTCTCCAGCTTCTCGAGCAGCCGCAGCACATCGCGCGTGGTGCTGCGATAGTTGGGATCGCCCGCGTTCTCCGCCGCGATATCCTCATAGAAGCTCGGCACGGTGATGATGCCGATTCGGTAGGTGCGCCCGTGATCGGTCACGCTCTTGAGCTCGCTGTGAGCCTCCTGGGCCTTCAGCGTCACTTTGTTGCGCACGAACTCGAGGACTCTTTCCTTCGCGCCGGGCGCGGCGCCCGCGGGCAGCACCTGCAGCCTGACCGCCGTTCCGGCCCTGCCGCGGATGAGCTGCACGACATCATCGAGCCGCCATCCGACGACATCCGTGATCGGCCCCCCCGGTCCCTCGCCGACGCCGGTGATGCGATCGTTCGGCTTCAGCGTGCCGGCGACGGCCGCGGGGCCGCCCTGGATGACGTTCATCACCGTCACATAGTTGTCGATGAGCTGCAGCGATGCGCCGATGCCATCGTAGTTGAGGCTCATCTGGATGCGGTACTCCTCGGAGTTGAGGGGCGAGAAGTAACTCGTGTGCGGATCGTACGTGCGCGCGTACGCGTTCATCAGGTCCTCGAACACGTCCTCGGACTTGATCTGATCGACCCGCTCGATGACGGTCTGGTAGCGCTTGCGCAGGATGTCAGCCGCCTGCGGCCAGGTCTTGCCGGCGAGCATCAGCGAGAGCACGTCATTGGTGACGCGTTTCTTCCAGAGCTGATCCATGTCGGCTTCGGTCGCCGGCCAGGCCGCATGGTCGCGGTCGAAGTCATACATCACCGTCGTGTTCAGGTCCGGCTCGGACTTGAGCAGGGAGATGGCGTACTCCCAGCGCTCGCTGTTGCGCTGCTTGAAGCGGTCGAAGATCAGATACGCGGGGTCGATGTCCCCGGTGTGGATCATGTCGTCGAACTGGTCCTTGTAGACCGAGAATCCCTGCACGTCGCTCGCCAGGAAATAGCTATGCTCCGGGTCGAGGAACTCGAGATAGCGCTGGAAGACCTGCCGCGAGAAGGCATCGTCGATCATCTCCTTGCTGTAGTGGGTCTCTTCCAGGATCCGTCCGATCTTGCGCGCGATGGATCGCTGATCGTCGGTCGGCACGAGCGAGCCTGCGGGCAGGATCGAGTCGGCCCGGGCCGGGGCATGCAGAGCGGCGTCCGTGGCGACGAGCACCAGGGCCGACAGGAAGGTGATGGCGAGCCATCCGAGCGGACGGCGGAGGGATTTGAACATCTGGAGCTGCTCGAGAGTCCTTGGGAGGTGGAAGAAGCCTCAGGCGCGCTGCGCGCGCCGGTGAGTGCGCAGGATGAGGGTCAATAGTATCTCCGAGAGTTTCACGGAGCATCCCCCCCTTTGCGGCGGGGGTCTCAGAGAGGCCCCTGCGCGCCCGTAATCGCTGTCTCGGAGGTCATGCGGGCGTGATGCACGTCTCAATCCCGCGGGACATGCCGCAGCAGGGCGAGCCAGAGCCGCCCGGCAAGCAGAAGCACTGCCGGGCCGAGTGCTACCGCCCAGTAGGCGGGCCACCCGTGGCCAAGGCCCGAGAAATAGTCCCCGTACAGGGCGAGCGGCCCGAGCCCGTGCGGATCGTCCCCATGGGTATAGGGCCCGAGGGTCCGATGCCCGACCACCCAGATGAGCAGGGGAATCACCAGCAGCCCGAGGGCGAGCGCCGCACCAAAAAGCGACAGCTCCCGCCGGGTGCGGGTCTCGAGGCTGAATATCCGGGGCCGGGCGATTGGTCCGGAATCGCCGGAAGAGTCCGTCATGCACGCAGTGTAGCCGATCGCCCCAGGTCATAATGAGGGGCATGCGCAAAATCAAAGCCGCCGTGATCGGCGTCGGGTACCTGGGGCGCTTTCATGCGCAGAAATACGCGCAGGCCGGATCCTGCGAGCTGGTGGGCGTCGTCGATGCCCGACAGGAAGCGCGCGAGGCGGTCGCGGCCGAGGTCGGTACCCGGGCGTTTGCCGGCCATCGGGAGCTTCTCGGCGTCGTCGAAGCCGTCAGCGTGGTGACCCCCACCCCGGCGCACTTCGCCATCGCCCGTGATTTCCTCGAGTCCGGCGCGCATGTGCTCGTCGAGAAGCCGATCACCGAGTCCCCGCGGGAGGCGCGCGAGCTCATCGAGCTTGCCGCTCGGCGCGGACGCGTCCTGCAGGTGGGGCACCTCGAGCGCTTCAATTCCGCGATTCTCGCGGCCGAGCCGTATCTGCGCTCGCCGCGGTTCGTCGAATGCCACCGTCTGGCCCCCTACCGTGAGCGGGGCACGGACGTCAATGTGGTGCTCGACCTCATGATCCACGATATCGACATCGTGCAGATGATCGTCGGCGCACCGGTACGAACCATCGATGCGGTGGGCACGCCGGTGTTCTCGGAGGATATCGATATCGCCAACGCGCGCCTCACATTTGCCAACGGCTGCGTCGTCAACGCCACGGCAAGCCGTGTCAGCTTGAAAACCGAGCGCAAGATGCGCATCTTCCTGGATGACGCCTACCTGTCGCTGGACCTGCAGCAGAAGATACTGACACTCATCCGCAAACG
Source organism: Steroidobacteraceae bacterium (assembly GCA_049579785.1). Classification (GTDB taxonomy): domain Bacteria; phylum Pseudomonadota; class Gammaproteobacteria; order Steroidobacterales; family Steroidobacteraceae; genus 13-2-20CM-66-19. Next base: position 22,251 of record JBAUOO010000095.1, on the reverse strand, counting down.
CGCACCCGGAGAGCCGCCGGGCCCGCTGCCGGTGAGCATCGAGGAGCAGAGCCTGGAGCCCGGAGATGCGCTCAAAGCCGAGATCGATTCCTTCCTCGCCTGCATCGACCAGGGCCGCCCGCCGGTGGTGACGGGCGAGGCCGGCCTCATGGCGCTCGAGACGGCGATGCGCATCTCCGAGCAGGTGCGCCGGTCCCGCGCCGATCGCGGGGCAATGGGAGCGAAGGTCGATGTCCAAGCCACCTGAGCATCTACAACATTCGCCGCGACCGGTGACCGTCGCGACGGTGCAGATGGCGTGCGGCTGGGATGCGGGCGCCAATATCGCGAAGGCGGAGCGACTGGTGCGGGACGCCGCCGCCCGCGGCGCGCAGATCATCCTGCTGCCGGAGCTGTTCGAGACCCCTTACTTCTGCATCGAGCAGGACGCGCGTCACCTCAAGCTGGCGCGCGCCATCGAGGACAACGCCGCGGTACGGCATTTTGCCGCCGTGGCGCGTGAGCTCGGCGTGGTCCTGCCCATCAGCTTCTTCGAGCGCGCGGGACCCGCCTACTTCAATTCCGTGGCCATCCTCGATGCCGACGGCTCGAGACTCGGCATCTACCGCAAATCCCACATCCCCAACGGTCCGGGCTATCAGGAGAAGAATTACTTCAGCCCGGGGGATACCGGCTTCAAGGTGTGGCGCACGCGCCATGCGCGCATCGGGGTGGGCATCTGTTGGGATCAGTGGTTTCCCGAGGCGGCGCGCGCCATGGCGCTCGCCGGGGCGGAGCTTCTCCTCTATCCAACGGCGATCGGCACCGAGCCCCCGCCCGCGCTGGCGGTGAATTCACGCGAGCACTGGCAGCGGACCCAACAGGGTCACGCCGCCGCGAACCTGACACCGCTCGCGGCCGCGAATCGGTACGGGCTCGAGCGCTCGCTGCAGGATCCCGAGGGGCTCTACATCCGCTTCTACGGCTCGTCCTTCATCACCGACGCGATGGGCGCCAAGATCGCGGAAGCCCCGCAGGAGGGGGATGCGGTGCTCATGGCCACGTTCGACCTCGAGCAGACGGCCGCCCTGCGCGACAACTGGTTCGTGTTCCGGGACCGGCGCCCGGACCTCTACGGGGCGTTGACCTCGCTCGATGGACGGCCGCAAGCCCGTCAATGAGTCGCGAAGCAAGGCCCGTCAATGCCTCGCGATCCAGGCGACGGCGTCCTTCAGCTCCTTGACGAACCGCGCGTACTCGCTGCGCCGCTGCGCATCATCGGGGACGCGAAGCAGGAATGAAGGATGGATGGTCACCCACAGATGCGACGTCGCGGAAAGTCGGGTCGGTGCGCCGCGAAGCTGCGACACGATCACCGGGTGGCCTAAAAGAGCGCGGGCCGCCGTGCCTCCGAGCGCCATGACGAGCTTCGGCGCCATGAGCCGCAGCTCTTCGCCGAGCCACCAGTGGCAGGCCTCGATCTCACTCGCGCTCGGCTTGAGGTGCAGCCGTCGCTTACCCCGGAGCTCGAACTTGAAGTGCTTGACCGCGTTGGTGATGTAGACGGAGTCGCGCCCGAGGCCGGCGTCCTTCAACGCCCGATCGAGAATCGCGCCCGCGGGTCCGACGAACGGGTGACCCTTGAGGTCCTCGGAGTCACCCGGCGCTTCCCCGACCAGCATCAGGCGCGATGGCGCGGCGCCTTCACCCGGTACCCCCTGGGTCGTGGATTTCCAGAGCGTGCAGCGGCGGCACTCGTTCACCGCGGCGCGTAATTCCTCGAGCGATACGAGCGTGCGGGCGCCCGTGAGCTCGCCTTCCTCCCGGCCGGCGCGCGCGCGCCTCGAGAGCGGCTCGGATTTCTCGGTCGTCATCGTCAACGTTCAATGAGCGACCGCTGCGGTTGGTTCCGGCTGTCGAAAATACACCGCATTCCCGGCCTTTCGGCCGGGAGCGCGCTCACCGTTGGTGGAGGCGGGGGGAATCGAACCCCCGTCCGCAAGTCCTAGACTTCAGGATCTACGTACGTAGCCCGCTCTTTGGTTCTCACGCTGCGCTACCCGAGGGGCAGGGAAGACGCCGCGCCAGCGGACGGTGACTCTTAACGGTCCGGCCCGTCGCACGCGCGGATCGCGATCCCGTGAACGCGTCCCCCGATTCGGTCGCACGGGCACGAGCCGGTCGGAGGTCAACCGCGATTAGGCGGCTAAGGCGTAGTTGTCGTCGTTAGCAACTATAAGTTTGCAGCGTGATTTACGAGGGCACTGCACCTCGGTACGCCCCTGAAGGTTCGCAACCCACGTCGAAACCGGTCGCCCCCAAAGGTGATCGTAGGATATCGCAAAACGCGTGTCGCGCGCCGGCGATTGCCGTCGGGGTCGCGCCCGAGGCCGCCATTCGTCGCCGACCTGCGGCAGTTCCCCCTGCCGGCGCTTTCGGGTAAGGTCGCCGACTTTTGGGGCCAAGGTGGGTCCGAGGGAGTCGCACGATATGGTCAAGAAGAGCCTGGCGGCGCTGGCTGTCGCGGTGCTGTTGCACGGTGTCGCCCAAGCCGCGACTGCGGATGGGGGCTCGGCTGACTGCGCGTGCGCAACCGCGACTGCCGCTTCCGCCGGTACCTGGGCTGCGCAGGGACAGCTTGGGCTCATCGTGACGAGCGGCAGTACGACGACGAAAAGCGGCAACGCCAGCTTCAACGCGGCTCATATGATGGGTCGCTGGACCTTGAGCGGCGGACTTACCGGACTTTATGCCGGCACGGGCAGCGTCACCACCCAGCAGGACCTCAACGCCAATGTGCAGGCGGATCTGGAGCTGAGCCAGCGCACCTTCTGGTTCTCGACCGCGCGCTGGGACCGCAATCTCTTCAGCGGCTTCGGCTACCAGGAGAGCCTTGCGAGCGGCGGCGGCTTCGACTTCATCCAGTCGCCCGCGACGCAGCTTGTCGGCGAGCTGGGTGTCGGAGTGCGCCGCGAGCAGCCGGAAATTCTGACGACCGGAGTTCTCGGCAATGTGACCAGTCGCATGCGCGAGCCCGTGGTCAACGAGGCGGTACTGCAGGCGGGTTTCAACTACTCGCATTCGATCAGTCCATTGAGCAAGTTGGTGAACACGCTGCTGGTCCAGTACGGCTCGAGCGACACGACGACGACCGACAATCTGTCGGTGCAGTTCAAGGTCGCTGCATCGCTTTCCCTCGCAGTGGGCATGCAGCTGGTCAACAACACCAGTCCGCCCCCCGGCAGCGCGCGGCACACCGATACGGTGATGACGGTCAATCTCGTCTACGCACTCGCGAATCCGAAGCTTTCGCCGACGGGCGCCACGACATCGGTCGTGAGCGGTTTCGACCTGCCTTGAGCATTACCCGCGCTTGAGCAGCCGCGCCTTGTCGCGCTGCCAGTCGCGCTCCTTCTCGACCGCGCGCTTGTCGTGTTGCTTCTTGCCCTTGGCGAGGCCCACCTGGAGCTTGGCGCGGCCCTCCTTCCAGTAGAGCTCGAGCGGCACCAGGGTGTAGCCCTTTCGCTCCACCGCGCCGATCAGCCCGCTCAGCTCGCTGTGGTGCAGCAGGAGCTTGCGCGTGCGCACCGGATCGGCCGGCACGTGGCTCGAAGTCGCCGGCAGGGGCGAGATGTGGGCGCCGATCAGGAACGCCTCGCCGCCGCGCAGATAGACGTACGCTTCCTTGAGCTGGGCACGCCCGGCGCGCATCGCCTTGACCTCCCATCCCTGCAGGGCGAGACCGGCCTCGTAGCGCTCCTCGATGAAGTAATCGAAGCGCGCCTTGCGGTTCTCGGCGATGAGGCGGGAAGTGGCGGCGGCCTTGGGCTGCATGGCGGGCGCAGGTGTCGGTCGGGCTCGGGGCGGCCATTGTAGGGGGAAGCTTGTCCCCGAGGCGGCGATCTTGGGACAATCGCCCCATGCGAGAGGTCAAGCGCTCGGCGCTCGTCGCCCAGCCGCCGAGGCGCCTGTTCGCGCTCATCAACGATATCGAGAGCTATCCGCGCTTCCTGCCGTGGTGCACTCACGCGCGTGTGCAGTCCCGCACGGAGCGCGAGATCGTGGCCACGATAGGGGTCAAGCAGGGGCCTTTGCACGGGGAGTTCACCACCCGCAACGAGCTCGAGCCCGATACGCGGATACTGATGCGCCTCGTGAGCGGCCCGTTCAAGACGCTCGAGGGTCAGTGGCTGCTCACGCCCATCGGTCCCGACGGATGCCGGGTCGAGTTGGCCATGCGCTTCGCCTTCAAGAGCACCCTCTCGGGCCTGCTGTTCGAGCACAAATTCGCCGAGACCGTTGGCTCGCTGGTGGAAGCCTTCGTGACCCGCAGTCGTGTTGGCTGAGCGCCAAAAGCATTGTCTCGTGGCTTACGCCGCTCCGGCGCGCCAATACCTGTGGCCGGTGGTGTTGCCCGCCGATGCGACCATCGGTGAGGCCCTCGAAGCCGCCAGGCGGCAGGCGCAGGGTGCGGAAATGCCCTGGGAAATCCCCTGGGAAATCCCCTGGGACAGCGCCCCGGTCGGCATCTTCGGCGAGCCCCGAAGCCGCGCCGACCGTCCTGCCGACGGCGACCGCATCGAGCTCTACCGGCCCTTGCGCGATGACCCTCGAGCCCGTCGCCGTGCCCAATCTAGAAAATAGGAAACCTGTTCGGCGACGGCAGTCGACCGGGCCCGGTCGGCCGTCCCTTCGGCACGTTGTAGAGCGCGAGACGCTGCACCTTGTCACCGTTGAAATACACGATGACCCGGCTCTCGAGCGGGCGGCGCACGTAGCCGCCCCTGTAGTAATAGATGTAATCCCACCGGTTCTTGTTGAAGACATCCTCCACCATCGGCGTGCCGAGGAGGTAGCGCACCTGGCTGCGGGTCATGCCGAGCTTCAACTGGCTCACGGCGTGGCCGTCGAGGTAGTTGCCCTGCTGAATGGCCATGCGGTACACGCAGCCCGCAAGTCCGATGCAGAGAGCCAGCAGTGCGGGCGCGAGCAGGCGCAGGTGCACGGTGCGGGTCATGGAAATCAAGGGTTCACGTCGCATGGAGGTCCGTCGGCAAGGAAAATGCGCAATAATGGGCGGCGATGATACCTGATCGCGAATCCGCCGCGGCCGATCCTGCCCGGCGCATTCAGCGGGAGATGTAGCGGTGGAAGGCAAGGACCTGCGCAAAGCGGGCCTGAAGGTAACGCTGCCTCGCCTGAAGATCCTCGAGATTCTCGAGGGCAGCTCGACGCGGCATCTGTCGGCCGAGGACATCTACCGCATCCTGCTCGAGTCGAACGGGGACATCGGGCTCGCGACCGTCTACCGCGTGCTCACGCAATTCGAAGCCGCGGGACTGGTCACGCGCCATCACTTCGAGGGCGGCATGGCGGTCTTCGAGCTCAACCAGGGCACGCACCACGATCATATCGTCTGTCTGGACTGCGGCCGCGTCGAGGAGTTCATGGATGCGGGCATTGAAGAGCGACAGACCGCCGTGGCGCAGCGGCTTGGCTTCTCGATTCGCGACCATTCCCTGATCCTCTACGGCAACTGCCGCAAGGCCCACTGTCCCTATCGGCGCGCACCCAAGGGGGCGCCCGCGACCTGAAGCATCTCGCGCGCGTGCTCGCGGGCCTTGGGGGTCACATCGACTCCGCCGAGCATGCGCGCCAGCTCTTCTATGCGCTCCGGGTCCGGGAGCTCCGTCACCGCGGTGCGCGTCGTCTTGCCGTCGGTCAGCTTCGTGACGCGCAGATGGTGGTGGCCCTGCGAGGCGACCTGCGGCAGATGCGTGACGCACAACACCTGACCACGCTCCCCGAGGGCGCGCAGCTCACGCCCGACGATCTCGGCCACGGCGCCGCCGATGCCCGAATCGACCTCATCGAACACCATGCAGCGGGTCTCCTCGGCGCTGCTCGCAACCTGCACGGCGAGCGACAGGCGCGAAAGCTCGCCACCGGAAGCGATCTTCGCGAGCGCCCGCGGCGGCTGACCGGGATTGGTACTGACCCGTAGCTCGACATCGTCGATGCCGTGCTGCGCGGGCTCGGTGCTGCGGCTCTGGGCGACACCCACCTCGAGACGGCCGCCCGACATTCCGAGGGTCTGCATGTGCGCGGTGATCTTCTTGGCGAGCGCGCCTGCCGCGGCGGTCCTCTTGGTGGAGAGCATCTGCGCCTGATCGCGGTAGCGGTCCAGGGCCGCTGTCAGATCCTTGCGCAGCGCGGCGAGATCGACTTCGGCGCGCTCGAGGGCGTGGAGCTCCGCGGCGAGTTCCGCGGCGCGCGGCAGCAGCTCGAGCGGCGTCACACGATGCTTGCGTGCGAGCTCCTCGATGGCAACCAGCCGCCGCTCGACCTCCTGCTGGCGCGCCGTGTCGATCTCGAGGCTCTCCCCGTAGCGCTCGAGCTCGCGGGCGGCTTCCTGAATCTGCACCGCCGCTTCTTCCGCCAGCGCGACCACCGGCGCGAGCTTGGCGTCGACCGCCGCGCCGGCGCGCAGGGACTGAAGCGCCCGGCTCACATTCGCCTGGGCGTTGCCTTGCTCCGCCTGGGAAAGCGCGGCGAGCGCGGCATGCGCCGCTTCGGCCAGGCGGCCGCGGTTCGTGAGACGCGCCCACTCCTCATTCAGGCGCTCGACCTCACCTTCCTCCAGCCGCAGCGCCTCGAGCTCGCCGACCTGGTACTTGAGCAGATCGAGCTTCGCCTCGCGGTCGCGCGCACGAGTTTCGAGCTCGAGCGTGCGCTCGAGCATCTCGCGCCAGACTCGATAGGCGATCCCCACCTGACCCGTGAGAGCCTCGAGCCGACCGTAGGCATCGAGCAGCTCCCGCTGCTCGGCGCTGCGCGTCAGCGACTGGAATTCGTGCTGACCGTGAATGTCGATGAGGATGCTTCCGGCTTCGCGCAGCAGCTGCACCGGGACGGACTGGCCGTTGAGGTATGCCCGCGACCGACCGTCGGCCGCTACGACCCGGCGGATGATGAGCTCATCGCCGCTCTCGATCGACTGCTCCTGGAGCCAGCGCGCGAGCCCCGCGGGAGCCTTGCGCAGATCGAAGGTCGCGGCGATGTCGGCTCGCTCGGCGCCATGGCGGATCATCTCCGGTCCACCGCGGCCGCCGGCGAGAAGCTGCAGCGCATCGACGAGAATCGACTTGCCCGCCCCGGTCTCCCCGGTGAGCACCGTCAGTCCCGGGCGCAACTCCAGCTCGATCGCCTCGAAGATGGCGAAATCGCGGATTTGCAGGCGGATCAGCATGGGGTTTTCTCAGGCCGTGGCACTCGTGAGCGCGCCTCAGCGCTCCGCATCGCCGCGCCCCCAGTGGAGCTTCGAGCGCAGCAGGCGATAGTAATCGTAGCCGGCGGGATGGAGCAGTGTGATGCGCTCGCCGGCGGATTTCACCTCCAGGCGATCCCCGGGAGCGATTTCGCCGAGAATGGCGCCGTCGCAGCTCACCTGACCGCGCGTGTCAGGGCGCTCGAGCAGCTCGATCTCGATACGCGAGCGGGCGCCGACCACGATCGGGCGGTCCGAGAGGGCGTGAGGACTGATCGGGGCCATGACGAGCGCATCGAGGTGCGGCTCGATGATCGGTCCACCGCAGGAGAGAGCGTATGCGGTCGAGCCTGTCGCGCTCGCGATGACGATGCCATCGCCCGCATGCGTGTTGACATAACGGCCGCCGACCCGAGTCTGGAAATCCAGCATCCTTCCGGTCGCGAGCTTCTGCAGCACCACGTCATTGAGCGCCAGCGCCTCGGCGAGCGCGCCGCTCGCCTGGCGCAGACAAGCGGCGAGCAGAGGACGCTCGTCGGCTTCGAGCCGACCCTCGAGGGCGGCATCGACGCAGCCGAGCATGTCCTGCGGCATCACATCCGTGAGAAAGCCGAGCCGGCCGCGATTGATGCCGAGAAGCGGCACACCATGGTGCGCGACCAGACCCGCCGCATAAAGCAGGGTACCGTCGCCCCCGACCGCGATCATGAGGTCCGCGCGGCGGCCGAGGTCCTCTTCCGGGACCAGAAGCACGGCCGCCTTGGCGGGGGCGAGAGCTGCCCTGTCGCTGACGAGCACCGTCACCTGCCGGGTCGCAAGATGCTCCAGCAACGCGTGCGCGGATTCCGCGACGCGCGAGTCCGTGAATCTGCCGATCAGCGCGCACGTGCGGACGGGGAAACCCATCGGTCGGATCGTAGCAGGACCGCCCAGGCCTTGCTTGACGGTCGCCTCGGCCGTCTAATGATCGACTTGATGAACGACGAGCTGCTCAGCGAACGCGCTCAACACCTGCTGCGGGTGCTCATCGAGAGCTACATCCGGGATGGGCAGCCCGTGGGCTCGCGCTCGCTGTCCCGTGAGTCGGGTTTGCAGCTCTCCTCTGCGACCATCCGCAACGTGATGGCCGACCTCGAGGAGCTGGGCTTCGTCGCCTCGCCCCACACCTCCGCCGGTCGCGTCCCGACCGATAAGGGCTATCGGTTCTTCGTCGATACCCTCTTGCACGTGCAACCGGTCGAGGAAGCCGCCGCCGCGCAGATCCGCCGGCAGTTCGAAGGTCGCCCGCTCGAGGCCGGACGCGAGAGCCCGAAAGACCTCATCGCCACGGTCTCCCAGCTCCTCTCGAGCCTGACGCGGCTCGCCGGGGTGGTGACGCGGCCGCGCACCGCGCAAGCCTCGATCACGCAGATCGAGTTCGTGAGCCTTTCCGAGAACCGGGTGCTCGTCGTGCTCGTTTACGGCGAGCGAGAGGTGCAGAACCGCATCGTTCAGCTCGAGCGCTATTACTCGCCCGATGAGCTCAAGCGCGCTTCCAACTATTTGAACGAGCAATTCCGCGGCCGCTCTCTCGCCCAGGTGCGCCAGGAGATCCTGCGGCAGTTGAGCGAGACCCGCGCCCACCTGAATCAGGTCATGCTGGAGGCCATCTCGATGGCGCAGCATGTGTTTGAAGCCGGTGGTGTCGGCGAGGAGCTCGAGTACGTCATCAAGGGCGAGACGAATCTCATGGGCGTCGGGGAGCTGTCGAGCGTCGAGAAGCTGCGACGCCTCTTCGAGGCGTTCAATGAAAAGCGCGACTTCCTGCACCTGCTCGACCACTCTCTGCGGGCCGAGGGAGTGCAGATCTTCATCGGCCATGAATCGGGGTATCAGATCCTCGATGACTGCAGCGTCATCACGGCCCCGTACGGCTCCTCGGACTCGGTGGTCGGGGTTCTCGGGGTCATCGGGCCGACCCGCATGGCTTACGAGCGGGTCATTCCGATCGTCGATATGACCGCAAAACTGCTCGGCGCCGCCTTGAATTCCCGCCGGTAAGGCATCATTTGACTGGCCCGAGGTCGGCTGCGGCGCTTGGGGCGAGCGCGGCCGATTCACCGCATTTGATCCCGTGGCCCAGCGGCCCCGGGGCCACTTGTGCACTTGCTTTTTGATCCGGAGGGTTTGATGGGCATCGAGAACGGCGAGGGGTCCGGACCTGAGGCCGCTGGGGTCGGCGCGCCGCAGTCGGCATCGTCGCTGGCGGAGCTCGAGCGCCTGCAGCGGGCCCTCACGGAGGCCGAGGAGCGCGCGCGCAGCCATTGGGAGCAGTACCTGCGCGCGGTGGCGGAGCTCGACAATGTCCGCAAGCGCGCGCAGCGCGACATCGAGGCGGCCAATCGCTACGGCCTGGAGAAATTCGCCGCGGAGCTTCTGCCGGTGCGCGACAGCCTGGAGCTTGCCGTGCAGAGCGCCGATAGCCGCGAAGTCGATACGCGCAGCCTCAAGCAAGGCCAGCAGGCGACGCTTCAGCTGCTCGCCAGGGCACTGGAGCGGTTTGGGGTCGCCCCCATCAACCCCGTTGGCGAGCCTTTCGATCCGACCCGGCACGAGGCGATGCTGGCTCAGGAATCCGCGGGTGCGAAGCCCAACACGGTGTTGCAGGTGGTCCAGAGCGGGTACGAGCTCAATGGCCGGGTCATTCGGCCGGCGCGGGTCATCGTCGCCAAGGCGCCGGGCGGGGGCTGAAGCGCGACCCTCGCATCCAAAAGGCCCCGGGGGGCCTTGAATCGGCGCCGCGAACACCCAAGAAGTGCAACGACATCATCCCCCTTTGGAAAGAGATTCGGCGGAGTAGACACATGGCAAAGGTAATCGGCATCGACCTCGGCACGACCAATTCGTGCGTGGCCATCATAGAGGGCGGCAAGCCCCGCGTGATCGAGAACAGCGAGGGCGACCGTACCACCCCGTCGATCGTCGCCTTCACGAAGGACAACGAGGTGCTGGTCGGCCAGCCCGCCAAGCGCCAGGCGGTCACCAACCCGCAGAACACGCTGTTCGCCATCAAGCGCCTCATCGGACGCAAGTTCGAGGACGAGGTGGTGCAGCGCGACGTCAAGATGGTGCCTTACAAGATCGCGCGCGCGGACAACGGCGATGCGTGGGTGGAAGTGCAGGGCAAGAAGATGGCGCCGCAGGAGATCTCGGCGCGCGTGCTCATGAAGATGAAGAAGACGGCGGAGGACTACCTCGGCGAGCCGGTGACCGAGGCCGTGATCACCGTGCCCGCCTACTTCAACGATTCCCAGCGCCAGGCGACCAAGGATGCCGGCCGCATCGCCGGCCTCGAGGTCAAGCGCATCATCAACGAGCCGACCGCGGCCGCGCTCGCCTATGGCCTCGACAAGCAGGGCAGTGACCGCAAGATCGCCGTCTATGACCTCGGTGGCGGCACCTTTGACATCTCGATCATCGAGATCGCGGAGGTCGACGGCGAGCGCCAGTTCGAGGTGCTCTCGACCAACGGCGACACCTTCCTCGGCGGCGAGGACTTCGACTTGAGGATCATCAATTTCCTCGCCGAGGAATTCCTCAAGGAGTCGGGCGTCGACGTGCGCAAGGACCCGCTCGCCATGCAGCGCCTGAAAGAGGCGGCCGAGAAGGGCAAGATCGAGCTCTCCTCCACCCAGCAGACCGACATCAACCTGCCGTACATCACGGCGGATGCCTCGGGTCCCAAGCACCTCAACATCAAGCTGACCCGGGCGAAGCTCGAGTCGCTGGTGGAGGAGCTGGTGCAGAAGACCATCACGCCCTGCCGTACCGCGCTCAAGGACGCCGGCGTCTCCGCGAGCGACATCGCGGAAGTCATCCTGGTCGGCGGTCAGACGCGCATGCCGCTGGTGCAGAAGTACGTGAAGGATTTCTTCGGGCAAGAGCCGCGCAAGGACGTGAATCCCGACGAGGCGGTCGCCGTGGGCGCGGCCATCCAGGCCGGTGTGCTCGCGGGAGAGGTCAAGGACGTGCTGCTGCTCGACGTGACGCCGCTGTCTCTTGGCATCGAGACGCTCGGCGGCGTGATGACCAAGCTCATCGAGAAGAACACCACGATTCCGACCAAGGCGTCGCAGACCTTCTCCACGGCCGACGACAGCCAGACGGCCGTCACCATTCACGTCCTGCAGGGTGAGCGCGATCGCGCGGGCGACAACAAGTCACTCGGCAAGTTCGATCTCAGCGACATTCCGCCGGCACCGCGCGGCATGCCGCAGATCGAGGTGTCCTTCGACATCGACGCCAACGGCATTCTCAACGTCTCCGCCAAGGACAAGGCGACTGGGCGTGAGCAGAAGATCGTGATCAAGGCCTCGAGCGGACTCACCGAGGACGAGATCAAGCGGATGGTCCGCGATGCCGAGGCGCATGCCGCCGAGGACAAGCGTTTCCGCGAGCTGGTCGAGACGCGCAACAAGGCGGACGGCATGATCCACGCCGTCGAGAGAAGTCTGAAGGACCTCGGGGAGAAAGTGGATGCGGCCGAGCGCGGCAAGGTCGAATCCGCGATCTCGGATCTGCGCACCGCGCTCAAGGGCGATGACCGCGAGCGTCTGGAGAAGAAAACCGAGGCGCTCGCGCAGGCTTCCGCGGGAATCGCGCAGCGTGCCTACGGAGCCGGCCAGGGAGGCCCGGAAGCTTCGGGCGCGGGCGGCGGTGCGCAGTCCCCGGGGCCGGAGGGCGGCGCGAGCGGCCAGAGCGGGCGCGAGGACGTGGTCGATGCGGAGTTCGAGGAAGTGAAGGACAAGGACCGCAAGGCAAGCTAGTTGGGTCGGGAGGGGACGGGCCTCCGGAAACCGCCGCGAGCGCAAACGAATAACTCGGCCGGCCGGCAGAAGCGCCGGAGGCGCCTTCTGCCCAATCAAGTAACGCATCGTGGCGCGGCGCTGCGTGATATGTGACAGTACGTGAGATGTCCAAGGCAGACTATTACAAGGTGCTCGACGTACCCAGAACGGCCACCGAGGCGGAGATCAAGAAGGCTTATCGCCGCCTCGCGATGAAATATCACCCGGACAGGAACCCCAACGACAAGGAGGCCGAGGAGCGCTTCAAGGAGGCGAAGGAAGCCTGCGAGGTGCTCACGGACTCGCAGAAGCGCGCCGCATACGACCAGTACGGGCATGCGGGCGTGGAGGCCGCCGCCGGAGCTCGCGGCCGGGCTGGCGGCTTCGGCCCCGGCGATGCCTTCAGCGATATTTTCGGCGATGTCTTCGGCGACATCTTCGGCACGGCGCGCCGCGGCGGCCGCGCCCAGGTGTTTCGCGGCGCGGACCTGCGCTACGAGATCGAGCTCGAGCTGCCGCAGGCGGTTTTCGGGCACTCGGTGGAGATCGAAGTGCCGAAGCTCTCCGAGTGCGAGACCTGTCATGGCACGGGCGCGGCCAAGGGCAGCTCGCCGGCGGCCTGCGATACCTGCGGCGGCTCCGGCCAGGTGCGCATCTCCCAGGGCTTCTTTCAGCTGCAGCAGACCTGTCCGCGCTGCCGGGGCGCGGGCACGGTCATCAAGAATCCATGCGACACCTGCCTCGGGCAGGGCCGCGTGCGCCGCACGCGCAAGCTGTCGGTGAAGGTGCCCCCGGGAGTGGACACCGGTGATCGGATCCGGCTGGCGGGCGAGGGGGAAGCGGGGCGCAATGGCGGTCCGCCGGGGGACCTGTATGTCGAGGTCCACGTGCGTGAGCACGCCATCTTCGAGCGCGACGGTGAGCACCTGAGCTGCGAGGTGCCGATCAGTTTCGCGACCGCGACGCTCGGCGGCACGGTCGAGGTGCCGACACTCGGTGGCGATGTGACGGTGAAAATCCCGCCGGAGACCCAGTCCGGCCGCGTTTTCCGCTTGCGCGACAAGGGCGTCAAGCCCGTGCGCAGCAACTCGCGGGGCGACCTCTTCTGTCGGGTCGTGGTCGAGACGCCGGTGCACCTTTCCGCGGAGCAGCGCGAGCTGGTTCGTAAGTTCGACGAATCGCTGCAGCAGGATCCACACCGGCACGCACCGCGCGAGAAAGGGTTCCTCGAGGGCGTGAAGCGCTTCTTCTCGGGCGCCTGAGAGTTGGTTTCATGACGGGGGCGCGGGCTGTCATCGTCGGAGTGAGCGGCCGCATGGGCCGGGCGCTGGTGCGCGCGGCCGCCGAGATCGCAGAGGTGCGCATCACGGGCGCCGTGGCTTCCGCGACCAGCGCGAGCCTCGGCCGCGATGCCGGCGAGCTTGCGGGCACGGAACGCCTCGGCGTCGCGGTCACGAGCGATCTGAGCGCCGCCCTCGCGGCGGCCGATGTCGCGATCGATTTCTCGCAGCCGCATGCGAGCGGTGCGCATATCGCCGCGTGCCGCGCCGCGCGCAAGCCGCTTCTGATCGGCACCACCGGCCTCGCGGTCGAGCTCACCGGGGCGCTCGCCGCTGCCGCGCGGGAGATTGCGCTGCTCGTGGCGCCGAACACCAGCCTCGGTGCGGCGCTCCTCGTGGAGCTCGTGCGCCGGGCGGCAAGCGCGCTACCGCCGGAATTCGACATCGAGATTCTCGAGGCCCATCACCGCATGAAACGGGATGCCCCCTCCGGGACTGCGCTCGAGCTCGCCCGGGTGGCCGGCGAGGGGCGGGGCCTTGCCTCCTCCGAGGCGCTCTCCCGCGCATCCGCGGAGCGGGGTGGAGCGCGTCAGCAGGGGCAGATCGGATTCGCCGTCCTGCGGGGTGGCGATATCGTTGGAGAGCATACCGTGCTCTTCGCAGGTCCGGGCGAGGAGCTGCGGCTGAGCCACCGGGCGGGCGACCGGGCCATCTTCGCCCGCGGGGCTCTGCGGGCGGCCCTGTGGCTGGCCGGTCAGCCGCCCGGGCGCTACGGCATGAGCGATATTATTCAGATGGATCATGCACTTGGATGATTCTCTGCAGTTTTTTGCCGCCGTACCGGCCCCGGAATATTTCATGGACACTCAGGCCACCGGGCCCTTAAAATTTCACTCTAATCCGTGAACGGGTTAGTCCAATGCAAGGCGGGAGGTGTTCGAGAGAACCCTCCCGCTTTGTATGTTGGCGGTTTGTGTAGGGGCGCAAAGTCGCCTGCGGCGCTTCGCGCGAGCGCATCCTGTGCCGTATTGGGTCCCGCGGTCGTTTCCCGGGGCATGTGCGCTCGCGACAGCGGATCTCAGATGAGGAGCGGCCCGGGACCGCTCAATCACTTGCTTTCGGTCGGTGCCTCGGTTGGCCTCGGCGGAGCGGGGATGCGGATGACGAGGTGTGTTTGAAGTGAATGTACCCGCTGTACTGGCACTGGCGGATGGCACCATCTTCCGCGGCCAGTCGATTGGTGCCAAGGGCAACACCACGGGCGAAGTCGTTTTCAATACCGCGTTGACGGGCTACCAGGAAATCCTCACTGACCCGTCCTACGCCCGCCAGATCGTCACACTCACCTGCCCGCACATCGGCAACACCGGCGCTACCCCGGAGGACCTCGAGTCCGCACAGATCTTCGCTGCCGGGCTCATCATCCGCGATCTGCCCCCGCGCGCGAGCAACTGGCGCGCCAACGAGTCGCTGAGCGAGTTTCTCGAGCGCGGGCGTGTCGTGGCCATCGCCGGCATCGACACGCGGCGCCTGACTCGCATTCTGCGCGAGGGCGGCGCGCAGGCCGGCTGCATCATGACGGGCGAGCAGGTCGAAACCGCTGCAGCCATCAAGGCCGCCCGCAAGTTCCCGGGATTGAAAGGCATGGACCTCGCCAAGGTCGTCACCACCAAGCGCAGCTTCCAGTGGAACGAGGGCAGCGTGTGGCCGGAAAACTCGCGCCCGCCGATCCGCTCGCATCAGCGGCTGCACGTCGTCGCCTATGACTTCGGCATCAAACGTAACATCCTGCGCCTCCTGGCGGACTTCGGCTGCCGTATGACCGTCGTGCCGGCGCAGACGAGCGCCGAGGAGGCGCTGGCGCTCACGCCCGATGGCGTCTTCCTCTCCAACGGCCCCGGCGACCCCGAGCCCTGTGATTACGCCATCAATGCGACGCGCCGGTTTCTCGAGACGGACATTCCCGTGTTCGGTATCTGTCTCGGCCACCAGATCCTGGGCCTCGCCTGCGGCGCACGCACGACGAAGATGAAATTCGGCCATCATGGCGCCAACCATCCGGTGCAGGACCTCGATTCCGGGCGGGTGTTCATCACCAGTCAGAATCACGGCTTCGCGGTCGATGAGGCGACGCTGCCCGCCAGCGTGCGCGCCACGCATCGGTCGCTGTTCGACGGCTCGCTCCAGGGTCTCGCTTTCAAGGATCGGGCGGCGTTCGGCTTCCAGGGGCACCCGGAGGCGAGCCCGGGCCCGCACGACCTGAAGCCGCTGTTCGAGCGCTTCAATCACCTGATGTTGCGCCGGCTGCAGACCCAGCTCCGTCAGGCGGAGGAGCAGGCGCGCCGCCAGGCGGCCGGCACCGGCTGATACGCCGACAGGACTCTCGTGCCCAAGCGAACTGACATCAAAAGCATCCTCATCATCGGCGCGGGCCCGATCATCATCGGGCAGGCGTGCGAGTTTGATTATTCGGGCGCGCAGGCCTGCAAGGCGCTCAAGGAGGAGGGTTACCGGGTCATCCTCGTCAACTCCAACCCCGCCACCATCATGACCGATCCCGGGATGGCGGATGCCATCTACATCGAGCCGGTCAACTGGCGCGCCGTGGCGCGCATCATCGAGAAGGAGCGGCCGGACGCGCTGTTGCCGACCATGGGCGGGCAGACTGCGCTCAACACGGCGCTCGATCTCGTGCGCGAGGGCGTCCTCGAGAAGCATGGCGTCGAGCTCATCGCCGCCTCCAGAGCCGCGATCGACATGGCCGAGGACCGCGAGCGGTTCCGCAACGCCATGCGCGAGATCGGCCTCGATACCCCGCGCTCGCTGATCGCGCGCAGCCTGGATGAGGCCCTGGTCGTCGCGGCGGAGATCGGCTACCCGGTCGTGATCCGTCCGTCCTTCACCCTGGGCGGCAGCGGCGGCGGCATCGCCTACAATCGCGAGGAGCTCGAGGACATCGCGGCACGCGGACTCGACGCCTCGCCGACCTCCGAGATCCTGCTCGAGGAGTCGGTGATCGGCTGGAAGGAATTCGAGATGGAGGTGGTGCGCGACCACAAGGACAACTGCATCATCGTCTGCTCCATCGAGAATCTCGACCCGATGGGCGTGCACACGGGCGACTCGATCACCGTGGCGCCGGCGCTGACGCTCACCGACAAGGAGTATCAGCGCATGCGTGATGCCTCGATCGCGGTGCTGCGCAAGATCGGCGTCGACACGGGCGGCTCCAACGTGCAGTTCGCGGTGAATCCCGAGGACGGGCGCCTGCTCGTGATCGAGATGAATCCGCGCGTATCGCGCTCCTCGGCGCTTGCCTCGAAGGCCACGGGCTTCCCGATCGCGAAGGTTGCCGCCAAGCTCGCCGTCGGTTACACGCTCGATGAGCTGAAGAACGACATCACCGGCGGGGCGACTCCGGCGTCGTTCGAGCCGGCGATCGATTACGTGGTCACCAAGATCCCGCGGTTCACGTTCGAGAAATTCCCGGCCGCCAACGACCGGCTGACGACGCAGATGAAGTCGGTGGGCGAAGTGATGGCCATCGGTCGCACGTTCCAGGAGTCGCTGCAGAAAGCGCTGCGGGGGCTCGAAACCGGCCTCGATGGCCTCGCGCCGCTGCTGAAGCTCCCGCTCGATGAGGACGCTCAGACGAAGCTCGCCTACGAGCTGCGTGCGCCCGGAGCCGACCGGCTATTGTATGTTGCGGATGCGTTCCGCGCCGGCTGGACGTTCGAGCGTATCGCCTCGCTCACCCGCATCGATCCGTGGTTCCTCGCCCAGATCGAGGAGCTGATCGCCGAGGAGGCCCGGGTCGGTGCCCAGGGTTTCGGCGCTCTCACCGCGGAGCGGCTGCGGGCCCTGAAGCGCAGGGGTTTCTCCGACAGCCGGCTCGGCAGGCTCCTCGACCTGCCCGAGAAGGCGGTGCGCGCCAAGCGCCACGATCTCGGCGTCCGACCCGTGTACAAGCGGGTCGACACCTGCGCGGCGGAGTTCGCGACCTCCACCGCCTATCTCTACTCGACTTACGAGGAGGAGTGCGAGGCGCAGCCGAGCGAGCGGCGAAAGGTCATGATCCTCGGCGGCGGACCGAACCGCATCGGTCAGGGCATCGAGTTCGATTACTGCTGCGTGCACGCGGCCTTGAGCCTGCGCGAGGACGGGATCGAGACCATCATGGTCAACTGCAACCCGGAAACCGTGTCCACCGATTACGACACCTCCGATCGCCTGTATTTCGAGCCGCTGACGCTCGAGGACGTGCTGGAGATCATGGCCAAGGAGCGACCGCAGGGGGTGATCGTGCAGTTCGGCGGACAGACACCGCTCAAGCTCTCGCGCGCGCTGGAGGAAGCGGGCGTGCCGATCATCGGCACCTCCCCGGACTCGATCGATGTTGCCGAGGACCGGGAGCGCTTTCAGGCGCTGGTGCGCAAACTCGGGTTGAAGCAACCCGCCAATGCCACGGCGCGCACGGAGGATCAGGCGGTGGCGCTCGCGCGCGAGGTCGGCTTCCCGCTCGTGGTGCGCCCCTCCTACGTGCTGGGCGGACGCGCGATGGAGATCGTCTTCAACGAGGATGACCTGCGCGCCTACATGGGTCACGCGGTGCAGGTTTCCAACGACAGCCCGGTGCTCCTCGACCGATTTCTCGACGTCGCGATCGAAGTCGACGTCGATGCGGTGTGCGACGGCGAGGAGGTGCTGATCGGGGGCATCATGGAGCACGTCGAGCAGGCGGGCGTGCACTCCGGCGACTCCGGCTGCTGTCTGCCGCCCAACAGTCTGAGCGCGGAAATCCAGGAGAGCCTGCGCGATCAGACCCGCAAGCTCGCGACGGCGCTTTCGGTCATAGGACTCATGAACATCCAGTTTGCCATCCAGAACGGTGTCATCTACGTGCTGGAGGTCAACCCGCGCGCCTCGCGCACGGTGCCGTTCGTTTCCAAGGCGACCGGGCTGCCGCTGGCGAAGATCGCGGCGCGGGTGATGACCGGCCGCAAGCTCAAGGATCAGGGCGTGACCACGGGCCGCGTCCCCCGGTACTACTCGGTGAAGGAGGCGGTGTTTCCGTTCATCAAGTTCCCCGAGTCCGACCCGATCCTCGGCCCCGAGATGAAATCCACCGGCGAGGTGATGGGCACGGGGCGCACCTTCGGTGAGGCTTACGCCAAGGCGCAGACCGCCTCGGGGGTGACGCTGCCGCGCAAGGGCGTGTGCTTCATCAGCGTCCGTGACCGCGACAAGCCG
Source organism: Steroidobacteraceae bacterium (assembly GCA_049579785.1). Lineage (GTDB taxonomy): Bacteria > Pseudomonadota > Gammaproteobacteria > Steroidobacterales > Steroidobacteraceae > 13-2-20CM-66-19. The sequence continues at coordinate 3,649 of JBAUOO010000095.1, read as the reverse complement.
GGCGCGGTGGCGCTGGCGCGCCGGCTCATCGCGCGCGGCTTCGAAGTGGTGGCGACGGAGGGCACGGCACGGGCACTGACGGAAGCCGGCATCCCCTGCCGCAGGGTGAACAAGGTGCGCGAGGGCCGGCCGCACGTCGTCGACATGATCAAGAATGACCAGATCGACTTGATCGTCAACACGACCGAAGGCAAGCTCGCCATTCGCGAGTCGAACTCCATCCGCCGCGAGGCGGTGCACCACCGCGTGACCTACTACACGACGCTCGCGGCCGGGCTCGCCACGTGCGAGGCGCTTGACCATCTCGATGAGGTCGAAGTGAACCGCCTGCAGGACCTGCACAACGAGGCGCTAAGTGCATAGACGCACTCCCATGACCCTGCGCGGCTGCGAAGCGCTGCGCGCCGAGCTCAAGCGGCTGAAGACCGAGGCGCGCCCGAGCATCATCCGCGCGATCGCCGAGGCGCGTGGCCACGGCGATCTCTCCGAGAACGCCGAGTATCATGCCGCCCGCGAGCAACAGGGCTTCGTCGAAGGTCGCATCAAGGAGATCGAGCAGAAGCTCGCCAACGCCGAGGTCATCGATCCGAGCAAGCTGACCAACACCGGCAAGGTGGTCTTCGGCGCCGTGGTGGAGCTCGAAGACCAGGACGACGGCAGCCGCGTCGTCTACCAGGTTGCGGGCGAGGACGAGGCAGATATCCGCGCCGGCCGGATTTCCATCACCTCGCCGGTCGCGCGCGCTCTCGTCGGCAAGTCCCAGGGCGATGTGGTCGAGGTCAGCGCTCCGGCGGGTGTCCGGTCCTACGAAATCGTGGCGGTGCGGTTCGAGTGATCGAGGGCTCGAGGAGCTAGTCAGGAATCACGATCCGCGGCAGATCGGGCCGAGGCCGGTAGAGTACCGCCACGTTGCCGATTCGATGCACGAGCGCGCTGCCGGTCCGCCGCGCCAGCTCGGCAAAGAGCGCGTCCCGGGCCTCGCGATCGCCTCCCGGCGCTTTGATCTTGATGAGCTCGTGATCGGTGAGCGCCCGCTCGGTCTCCCGCGCGAGCGCCTCCGTGAGGCCGGCCGACCCCAGCCGGACGACCGGCTGCAGCGCGTGGGCAAGGCCGCGAAGATGGCGGCGCTGGCGCTCGGAAAGCGGCGTTTGAGGCGACATTGCGCAGGATTTTACAGATACGCATGGCCAGACGGTCCAAAAGCAGCGCTCGCTGGCTCAACGAGCACTTCACCGACCCTTTCGTGCAGCGGGCACACGCGCAAGGGTGGCGCTCCCGGGGGCCTGGAGCCGGTATGCCCGCCGGCGGCTCGGCCGCGGCGGCCGCGGCGGCCGGAACGGCCGGTGGACCCTGGTGCTTTCGGATATGGCGCCCTCATCGAGCGGTATCGACGTGCTCGATCAGCCCCGATCGATGTATCTGGCGGAGCTGGCGCTCGATATGGCGGCCCGGGTCTTGAAGGGCGGCGGTAATGCCCTGATCAAGGTTTTTCAGGGGACAGGCTTTGAGGAGCTGATTCGGGACGTGCGCCGCCCATTCGCCAAGGTGAAGCTGGTCAAACCGGCGGCTTCCCGCGCGCGCAGTCCTGAAATGTATCTGCTGGCCAAGGATTTTCGCTTGGTGTAGCGTGCTCAAGGCTGGAGCAGGTTCAGGAGTAGACATACTGCCGGGTGCCGGCAGGCGAGGCCGCATTTGAAGATGAATGATTTGACTAAAAACATCCTCCTCTGGGTGGTGATTGTCCTCGTTTTGCTGGCCGTCTTCAGCCGCTACATGCCGACGGTGGGACAGCCGGAGGAGATCAAGTACTCCACCTTCCTGCAGGATGTGAAGTCGCACCAGGTCGACAGCGTCGTCTTCCAGGGGGAGATGCTCTATGGCGAGATGAAGGACCATACGCAGTTCAAGACTTACAATCCCGAGACCGACTACACGGCGCTCATCGGCACGCTGGAGAAGAACGACGTCGGCATCGAGGGTCGGCCGCCGAAGCAGCCGAATTTCCTCGCGCAGCTGCTGCTGCAGCTCGCGCCGGCGCTGCTGTTGATCCTCGTATTCGTCTACATGCTGCGGCAGATGCAGGGCGCCTCCGGGGGCCGCGGGGCCATGTCCTTCGGCAAGAGCCGCGCGCGTCTTCTCGGCGAGGATCAGGTGAACGTCACTTTCGCCGACGTGGCCGGGGTCGATGAGGCCAAGCAGGAGGTGGGCGAGATCGTCGACTTCTTGAAGGACCCGGGCAAGTTCCAGAAATTGGGCGGCAAGATCCCGAAGGGCGTGCTCATGGTGGGCTCCCCCGGAACGGGCAAGACGCTGCTTGCGCGCGCCATCGCGGGCGAGGCCAAGGTTCCCTTCTTCACCATTTCCGGCTCGGATTTCGTGGAGATGTTCGTCGGCGTCGGCGCCTCGCGCGTGCGCGACATGTTCGAGCAGGCGAAGAAGCACGCCCCGTGCATCATCTTCATCGATGAGATCGATGCGGTGGGCCGGCACCGTGGCGCGGGCTTGGGCGGCGGCCACGACGAGCGCGAGCAGACATTGAATCAATTGCTCGTCGAGATGGATGGTTTCGAGGGCAACGAGGGCATCATCGTCATCGCGGCGACCAACCGCCCGGACGTGCTCGACCCGGCGCTGCTGCGGCCGGGGCGGTTCGATCGGCAGGTGGTGGTGCCGCTGCCGGACGTGCGCGGGCGGGAGCAGATTCTGCGCGTGCACATGCGCCGCGTGCCGCTCGCGGACGATGTCAAACCGGGCCTCATCGCACGCGGGACACCCGGCTTTTCCGGCGCCGATCTCGCCAACCTGGTGAACGAGGCCGCTCTCTTCGCGGCGCGCGCCAACAAGCGCATGGTCGGCATGGACGAGTTCGAGCGCGCCAAGGACAAGATCATGATGGGCGCGGAGCGGCGCTCCATGGTGATGAGCGAGGAGGAGAAGCGCATGACGGCCTACCACGAGGCCGGCCATGCGATCGTCGGCATGACGGTGCCGGAGCACGATCCGGTCTACAAGGTGACGATCATCCCGCGGGGCCGGGCGCTCGGCGTCACTCAGTTCTTGCCCGAGCAGGACCGCTACAGCATGTCGAAGCGGCGGCTCGAGAGCGCGATCGCGACGCTCTTCGGCGGGCGCATCGCGGAGGAGCTGATCTTTGGGCCGGAGTCGGTGACGACCGGCGCCTCGAACGACATCGAGCGGGCGACGGAGCTTGCGCGCAACATGGTCACCAAGTGGGGCCTGTCCGATAAGCTGGGACCGCTGACCTACTCGGAGGAAACCGGCGAGGTGTTCCTCGGGCGCAGCGTCACGCAGCACAAGCAGGTATCGGATGTCACGGCGCATGCCATCGATGAGGAGGTGCGCAGCGTCATCGAAAGCAACTATCAGCGTGCGCGTCAGATCCTCACGAGCTTGCTCGAGAAGCTGCACGTGATGGCGGATGCGCTCATCAAGTACGAGACCATCGATGAGGAGCAGCTGAAGGACATCATGGCGGGAAGACCTCCCAAGCCGCCGGCGGGCTGGGACGATTCGCTGTCGAATCGGCCACCGCCGCAGTCCGGCACCGCCATCGGGCCGGCAGCGCCGGCGCCGGGGACCGCGATCGGGCCGCCGGCCGGGCAGCACTAGCCCGCGCTCGCCCCGAAGC